>JBAUXH010000146.1:0-1744 GCA_049584155.1 Solirubrobacteraceae bacterium | reverse complement strand
CGCAGACGGTTGCCAACACCTACCTCGCGGTGGAGGCGGGCTTGGAGCTGATCCCGTGCCTGAACAAGCTCGACCTCCCCGGCGCCGAGCCCGAGCGCGTGGCGGGGGAAGTCGCGGAGCTGATCGGGGAGCCCCCCGAGTCGATCTTACGAATCTCGGGCAAGACGGGGGCGGGTGTGGTGGAGGTGCTGGAGGAGCTCGTCGCCCGCGTGCCCCCGCCCACCGGGGACCCCGAGGCGCCTCCGCGCGCGCTGATCTTCGACTCCGAGTTCGACCAGTACCGCGGGGTGATCGCCTACATCCGCGTGGTCGACGGGGTGTTCCGCAAGGGCGAGCCGATCCGCGCGATGGCGAGCGGGCTGCACGCGGACATCGACGACATCGGGTGCTTCTCCCCGCAGATGATGCCCACCGACCAGCTCGCTGCGGGCGAGGTGGGGTACTTGATCACCGGCGTCAAGGACGTCACGCAGCTGCGTGTGGGAGACACCCTCACCACGCGTGGGCGCGCAGGAGTCGAAGCGACAGAAGCGCTCCCCGGCTACCGAGAGGTCAAGCCGATGGTCTTCTGTGGGCTGTTCCCGATCGAGTCCGACAGCTACCCCGACCTGCGCGATGCCCTCGAAAAGCTCACGCTCAACGACGCGGCGCTGGCGTGGGAGCCGGAGACCTCGGACGCCCTGGGCTTCGGCTTCCGCTGCGGCTTCCTGGGGCTGCTGCACATGGACATCGTGCGCGAGCGCCTGGAGCGCGAGTACGACCTGGAGCTGATGGCGACGATGCCCTCGGTGGGGTTCGAGCTGACGTTGACCAACGGGGAGCAGCTGGAGGTGCACAACCCCTCGGACATGCCCGACCCGGGCACGATCGCGGAGATCAGGGAGCCCTTCATCAAGGCCCAGATCATCGCCCCCAGGGAGCACGTGGGGGCGATCATGGAGCTCTGCCAGGAACGCAGGGGGGTACACGCGGGCATGCACTATCTCTCCCCCGAGCGCGTCCAGCTCACCTACGACCTGCCGCTGGTGGAAATCGTGCTCGACTTCTTCGACCAGCTCAAGTCGCGCACCAAGGGGTACGCCTCGCTGGACTACGAGCTCAACGGGATGCAGCCTTCGAACCTCGTCAAGCTCGACGTGCTGCTCGCGGGCGACCCGGTGGACGCGCTCTCGATGGTGGTGCACCGCGAGAAGTCCTACGACGTGGGGCGCGCGCTCACCGAGCGCCTGCGCAAGCGCATTCCTCGTCAGCAGTACGACGTGCCGATCCAGGCGGCGGTGGGCTCGCACATCATCGCCCGCGAGACCGTCAAGGCGTTCCGCAAGGACGTGATCGCGAAGTGCTACGGGGGGGACATAACCCGCAAGAAAAAGCTCCTGGAGAAGCAGAAGGAGGGCAAGAAGCGGATGAAGCAGGTGGGTCGCGTGGAGGTCCCCCAGGAGGCGTTCCTCGCGGTCCTCGAGCTGGGGGAGGAGTGACGGTGGGCGATTTGGGGGAGGGGATGGAGATCGTGATTCCAGCCACGGCGGGTGGAGTGCGCTGGATCGGCTGCGCGGGAGACCCCGCGCGCGTAAGGGTGCTGTTCGTGTGCCTCGGCAACATCTGCCGGTCCCCAACCGCGGAGGGGGTGATGCGCGCGCTCGTACGCGAAGCGGGGCTGCAGGATCGGATCGAGCTGGACAGCGCGGGCACCGGGAGCTGGCACGTGGGGGCCCCGCCCGATGCGCGTGCAGCCGAAGTGGCA
>JBAUXH010000145.1:0-4029 GCA_049584155.1 Solirubrobacteraceae bacterium | reverse complement strand
GTACCGGACGCGGCGGATGCCGTGGCTGCACCCGGTCCCGGAGCGGCGCCCGAGCCGTCGGGGGCCCCCGACGAGGAGACGGTGTCACGGATGAGTCGTGCCTCCTCGATCGCCATGTCCGGTGTCGGGGGGGCGCCACGTTTGACCGCGCGGGCCGCTACCAGGCCGGCGATCAGACCGAAGATGACGAGGATCACGGCCATCGCGAAGAAGCCCCAGAAGTAGGTGAACTGGTTGCCGATCGGCAGGTAGTAGTAGAGCAGCCAGGCGCACCCGATCAGGACGAAGAACAGCGCGGTGACGAAGAAGATCCCCGCGGCGATGCCGATGACGGCGCCCTTGGCGAGCTTGGTGGCCTTTTCGGCGACCTCGGCCTTGGCGAGCTCGATCTCCTCGCGGACCAGCAGGGTCGCGCGCTCGGAGATCTCGGTGATCGCGTTGGCGATGCCCTTGGGGATATCGCCCCGTGGCGCACCCGCGCCACCGGACCCCTGTCCGCCGGTGCCGAAATCGCCGCCGGGCGAGGCGCTCACTCGGGCGGCTCCTCGTCGAACAGTCGCAGCCACACGCGCGTGGCGATGCGATGCGCGACGATGCTCGAGAGGGCGCCGATACCGGCCAGCAGGCCGGACCACATTAGGCGCTTGATCACGTCGTTCTCCATATCGTCACAGCAGTCTATTGCCCCGAGAAGACGCGCTCGGCGAGGACGCTCCTCCCGCGGCGTTCTGCTCAGGAGGAAGCGCCACCGTCGGCGACGTCGAGCCCGCCGCAGATCGTCTCGACCACGAGCCGCTTAGCCTGCTCGTAGTGTTCCTCCCCGCGTGGCAACAGGCCGAAGATCCAGCCGGTTAGCACCTGCTCGATCGCGCCATAAAAGGCGATCGCCGCGAACTCGGCCGTGATCTGCGACTTGAACTCCCCGTCGGCCTGCGCCTTGGTCACGATCTCTGAGATCAGCGTGAACGCTTGGCGAATCTGGGCGAGGTGGGTCTGTCCGAACGAGTTGGCCGCGCGCGTGACCTCGACGATGATGACCTTCATCAGGTCGGGGTTGTGGGTGTAGGAGTCGATGATGAATGAGGCGATCGCCGCGAGCTTCTCGCGCGCCGGAATCGCCTCTGAGTCGACGTGGCGGATCGTCTCGAGCATGATCGCCCAGCGCTCGAGGAACAGCGTGTCGAGGATCTCGTCCTTGGATGCGAAGTAGTGGTAGACGAGCCCATAGGCGACACCGGCCTCGTCGGCGATGTCCGCGACGCGGCAGGCGTGAAAGCCCTGGCGTGCGAACACCCGCACGCCGGCGTCGAGGATCGCGCGGCGCTTATCGGCGGCGGTTTTTGCTCGGGTGGCGCTCACCGGCCGTACGCCTCCGGGCGGCGATGTGCGAGTGCGGGCAACTGCTCGCGAATCTCCGCTTGACGCTCCAGATCGAGCTCGGCGAGAACATGATGCTCGCCGTCGGAGGCCTGGGCGAGCACGACGCCCCAGGGGTCGACGATCATCGAGCGCCCACCCGAGCGCAGGCCGCCGGGATGGGGTCCGACCTGGTTGGCGGCTATCACGAACGCTTGGTTCTCGATTGCGCGTGCGCGAACGAGAACTTCCCAGTGATCGCGCGTCGTCGGCAGCGTGAACGCGGAGGGCAACGCGAGGATGCGTGCTCCGTCCACGGTGAGGATGCGAAACAGCTCGGGGAAGCGTAGGTCGTAACAGATCGCCAGGCCCAGCCCGACGCCGGCGAGAACAGCCTCGTCGGACCCGCTCTCACCGGCTGTGGTTTGGCTGAGCACGACCTCCTCGCCGGGGAGCTCGATGTCGGACTCGCGGTAGGAGCGTCCGTCGATGCAGACGTCGAACATGTGCAGCTTGCGATACACGGCGCATACGCCGCCCGAGGCGGAGACGTGCACGCACGTGTTGGCGAACCTGTCCTCGCCGGGGATGCGCTCCAGGAACGACCCGGCGACGAGGTCCACTTGCAGTTCGGCGGCGGTGTCGCGAGCCCAGGAAACGGCGCGCCCGTCGAGCGGTTCGGCGCACGCGCGCAGCTCCTCCTCGGAGCCCATTGCCGTCCACTTCTCCGGCAGCACGATCAGCTGAGCGCCATCCGCGGCGGCAGCGCGTGTGAGACGATCGGCGGTGGCGAGGTTCGCGCCGAAGTCGGCGGTGGAGTTGATCTGGACGGCCGCTGCCTTCATGTATGCACTCTCCTTCGCGAGCCTAGCCCAACCCACGGAAATAGATTGACTAGTCAGTCAACACCCACAAGCATAGCTCCAGAGCGAGGAGGGGCGAGCGTCGGCGATGACCACCTGCCGCTGCTGCGGGGTGGCCGACCGCGGAAGCGGTGGCGGTATGTGGGGGTGTTCTGCGAGGAGCTGATGGCGTGTGCGGCGCTCGTGCAGGTCGGGCCGGCGAGGCAGTCATTCTGGGCGATATACACACGTGAGGACGGACGACTGCGGGAGCGCACGCGCATGCTCCTAGGCCGGGGCACAGCCGTCGAACTACCGCGGGGACGAATGAGCATCCACGATCGGGGCGTAGGACTCGGTCTGACATTGCAGGAAGATGGCGGCATCGAGGCCCGGTGTGCCCATGGCGCCGACGCGAGCGACGAGGGCGGCAAGATATCCGGAGTCGAGGTGAATGCGCCGGATACGGGCGAGGGGGCCCTCGGCGTGGGC
Source organism: Solirubrobacteraceae bacterium (assembly GCA_049584155.1). Lineage (GTDB taxonomy): Bacteria > Actinomycetota > Thermoleophilia > Solirubrobacterales > Solirubrobacteraceae > Palsa-744. The sequence continues at coordinate 1,339 of JBAUXH010000145.1, read as the reverse complement.
GAAGTGTGGACGCGTAAGCAGGCTGGCGTGCGCGCGCACGGGACGCTCACACTCCCAGGCGGCTCGCCACGGGCAATCGAGGCACTGGCGGTGATCGACGACACGGTCGGATATCACGCCCGCGAGACCGAGTGGTGGTGGAGCGCCGGCGTGGGCACGAGCGAGGGCGGCGCGGCGCTCGCATGGAATCTGGTGGCAGGCGTCAACGACCCACCGACCGGCAGTGAGCGTGCGGTGTGGGTGGATGGCGTGCCGAACGAGACGCCGCCGGTGTGTTTCGCCGCGGACCTCAGCGAGATAGTCGCCCGGGGCCCCGACGATGACTCGCGGTTGAGCTTCACCGCGGAGGCCGTGCGCCGACGCAATGAGAACCTGGTGGTGCTCAGGAGCAACTACACCGCGCCATTCGGCGCCTTCAGCGGCACGCTGCCCGGTGGTATCGGTCTGAGGAGCGGCCTCGGCGTGATGGAGCACCACCGCGCGCGCTGGTAGCCGCAGGGAGCCGAGCGCCGAGCGCGCCTGCCGCCGGGACTCACCGCCCGCGCTGGCGCGCGAGCTCGGCGAGCAGCAGCTTTGAGTGGATCGCCCCGATCAACTCGCGCAGGGGCTCGGCGCCGGCCTCGATGATCTCGTGCGCGCGCTCCACCTCGACCTCACCGGCGAGGCGGTCGAGCAGCGAGCGGACCTCCTCCTGCACGAGCGGTTCGAGCGCCTCGCGGTAGCGGAGGGTGTCATACACGGTAAACCCGAGCGCCTCGTCATAGCCGCCGGCGCGAAAGCGGCTGATCGCCTCGACGATCTGCACGTCGTCGGGCCCGTAGCCGCGACTGGAAGGCGTCAGCACGCCGATCTCGACCAGGCGCGCGAGCACGTTGCGGGGGATGTCATAGCGCTCGCGGATCTCCCTCGCCGGCACACGACGCCCGCCGCCGCGCTGCTCGGCGCTGGCGAGCGCGCGCTCGAGGATGCGGTCCTCGGACTCGATCAGGGCCTGCACGTGCTCGGGCTCTGTCTCGAGCATCGCGCGGATCACGCGCAGCGGCATGAACCGCTCCTCCTGCAGGCGCCTGATCAGGGCGATGCGCTGCACGTTCTCGGCCGGGTACCAGGCCATGTTACGGCTCGTCTTCACGGGCGCCGGCAAGAGGCCCTCGCGCAGGTAGTGTCGGACCGTGCCCGGGCTGACGCCGGCGCGCTCGGCCAGTTCGCCGATCTTCAGCAGTTCCGGCTCAGGCGCGCCACCACCGCCGGAGGAGCGCTCACCGCGGATGCCGGTCGAGGCGGCCACGATCGTCGGCTCCGTTCACGCGCGGAACGTCGCCGGCGCGGTGGGCTGCGC
>JBAUXH010000144.1:0-1759 GCA_049584155.1 Solirubrobacteraceae bacterium | reverse complement strand
ATCGCGGTAGGGACGCTCATTACTGAGCGCCCCCCGCACAGAACCGTACGTGCGGCTTTCCCGCATACGGCTCCCACCTTGGATGTTTGACGACAAATCGCTGAATGGGCCAAGGATGAAGGATACGCGGTTTGGGAAGCCAGTCGTCGGCCAACTGCAACATTGTCTGCCATGTTGAACTATCTTTCTGACTGCGCCGCTTGAGCGTGCGCCGCCAGAGATCGGTGACATGGTGACGGAACGCCACGATGGTCCGACTGTTGGTCGGCACCGCATGGTAGTTGAAGAAGCCAGTGACGACTTGCTTGAGCCATTTGCCTTGCTCGGCAGTGGTGTCATGCATACGCCAGCGCAGTTCCTTCTTGATCTCCTTGAGCTTGGCCCGCATACGGTCGCGACGGCTGTTCCTCAAGATGAGGAATTTGCCTTCGCGTGACTTGCCGCAAATGAAGGTGAAGCCCAGGAAGTTGAAGGTCTCCGGTTTTGGGAACCCGCGCTGCTTGCGGTTCGCCGCCGCAAAGCGGCCGAACTCGATCAGGCGGGTCTTTTCCGGATGCAGCGACAGCGCGAACTCCTCGAACCTTGCACGCAACGCATCGAGGAAACGACGCGCGCCGTCCTCGTGCTCGAAACCGGCAATCACGTCATCGGCATAGCGCACGATGATCATGTCGCCATGGGCCTCATGCCGTCGCCAGCGCTCAGCCCAGAGGTCGAGTACGTAGTGCAGGTAGATATTGGCGAGCAGCGGTGAGATCACCGATCCTTGCCCCGTTCCCCTGTCGCTGGTGCTCACGACCCCATTTTCGAGTACACCCGCCTTCAGCCATTTCTGGATCAGACGAATGATGCGTTTGTCGCCGATGCGGTGTTCCAGGAAACGGATCAGCCATTGCTGGTTCACCGTGTCGAAGAACGCCCGGATATCGGCGTCCAATATGAAGCTCACCTTTCGGCTGGTGATTCCCACCACCAGTGCATCCATGGCATCGTGCGGTCCGCGGCCGGGCCTGAACCCGTAGGAGAACCCGAGGAAGTCTTCCTCGTAGATGGCATTCAGCACCATGACGGTTGCACCCTGGACGATCTTGTCCTCCAGAGCAGCTATCGCCAGCGGTCTTTGGCTTCCGTCCGCCTTCGGAATGTAGGTTCGTCGTGACGGTTGGGGCCGATACGCGCCGCGGTGGACGCGGCCGTGCAAGTTCTCAAGTCTCGCCTCAAGGCCTTGCTCGTACTGCCTCCATGTCATCCCGTCTGCGCCGGGACTCGCGTCACGTTTGAGGGCGTAGAACGCGAGTTTCAGCGAATCGGGATCGATATGGTGGAGCAGCGCAGTGAACTTCTCCTTCTTCTTCTGCCTTGCTCTTTGTCGTACGCGCTCCAGCGCCTGGGTCACGCGCGCCCGGCTCAAAGTCCGGTGCGTGTTGTGCTGGCTCGCGTTCTCCTTGGTCCCGGCCCTTGGCTCCATCGCCTCCGCGTCCGCGTTCGGCAACTTCGCAGCTACTATGGCCGGGTCTGACTGCTTGCGTTCGTGCATCGTCGGCTACGGCTCATCGCCTTCCCAACGCGGACCGGGCATGCACTCCCCGGTCGGACGCAAGCTCTCCCAGGTTCCGACGCAATCCTTTCGTGCGTGATGAGGTCTTAGACCACGGCAGAGCGTCGGTGCCTCGCATAACGGCGCCGCACATGTTGCCTTCGGCTCTGTTCACGGCCTCGGCCTCTGCAAGATTGTATCTTTCGCGGCTCAATAGCTCAC
>JBAUXH010000143.1:0-17459 GCA_049584155.1 Solirubrobacteraceae bacterium | reverse complement strand
GCTGCAAACCGAGGCGCAGCGCAGCGCCGAGGCGCACTCCGCGCTGCAAGGGCTGCTCGGTTGACATGAGCGAACCGACACAGGATCCGGGGCTGGAGCGCGAGCAGGAAGAATCGCTCGCGCGCATCGAAGCCGGGCACATCCCCCTCTCGGCCGAGCGGCGCCTGGACGAGCTGCGCGAGCGTGGCGGCGGAACGTTCACGTCGGATCTCTCGATCAACGGCTTCGCCCTCTGCCGCCAGCTGGGCCTGACGCCACTCTCACAGGTGATGGGTAGCTCGATCTACCAGATGGGCTATCAGGAAGCTTGGGGTCAGCCGGGAGGATGGGGACCTCTCGGCGTCGGCGGCACGTTCATGATCGAGCTCGACACACTCTCACAAGCACTCAACGAGGTTCGCACCCGCGCCCTGAATCGGCTCGCGGAGGAGGCGTTGCGCATCGACGCCGACGCCGTCGTCGGTGTGGAAACGCGCGCGGGGGAATCCGAACTGGGCTCGGGCGCCGGGGGCGGCCAGCTCGCGCTCGAGCACATGGTGCTCGGCACGGCCGTGCGCCGCGCCGACTCGCGCCGCGAGCTACCCGTCCTGACCGAGCTCTCGGTCGCCGACTACGCCCTGCTCTTGCGCGCCGGCATCGAGCCCGCCGGAGTCGTCGCGTGGAGCGCCGTCTTCTTCGCCGGCTACTCCTTCGGCGCCGGCGGCGGACTGATGAGCATGGGTGCGGGCGCAGCGACGCAGAACTTCGAGCTGAGCGACTTCACGCAAGCCTTCTACAGCGCCCGCGAGTCGGTCATGACCCAGATCACGCGCCAGGCCGACTCGCTCGGCGCCGCGGGCGTGGTCGGCGTGAGGATCGGGCATACCGCCCGTCCACACACGCTCAGAGGCGGTGTGGGTGGCGCCATCGGCGGCTTCGGCGGGCGCGAGATCCAGGGGCTGATGGTGACCTTCAACGCGATCGGCACCGCCATCCATCAGCACGCCCACGCCTCCGTTCAAGCCCCCGAACCCGTACTCGACCTGTTCGCATGACAAGGAGCCCGAGATGACCGACGAGCACGAGACCGCCTACGACCCATCCTCCCTAGAGGGCGTCCCCGAGGCGGCCCGCGCGCGCTTGGAGCAAAACCGCGCCGGCCTGTTCACCTCCGACCTCTCGGTCAACGAGTTCCTGCTCGTCAAGCAGGCCGGTTTCGAGCCGCTCGGCCTGGTCGTCGGCAGCTCGATCTACCACATCGGCATCCAGCTCTCGGGCTGGAAGAAATCGCAGGAGATGACCGTCCTCTCCGAGGCCATGTACGGAGCGCGCCAGCTCGCGATGACGCGCATGGAGGAGGAGGCCGACCAGCTGGGCGCCGACGGCGTCGTGGGCGTGCGCCTGGACATCGGCCGCTACGAGTGGGGCCAGGACATGGCCGAGTTCATCGCCATCGGTACCGCGGTCAAGCACCGCGACGGCGTCCTGCACCGCGCTCCCAGCGGACGCCCCTTCACGAGCGACCTCTCCGGCCAGGACTTCTGGACGCTCCTGCATACCGGCCACCGCCCCGTCGGCATGGTGATGGGAAGCTGCGTCTACCACGTCGCCCACCGCGGCATGCTCCAGTCGATGGCCCAGACCGGGCGCAACGTCGAGCTCTCGAACTTCACCCAGGCGCTCTATGACGCGCGCGAGCTGGCGATGGAGCGCATGCAGTCCGAGGCCCAGGAAACCGGCGCCGAGGGGATCGTCGGCGTGAACCTGCACGAGACCAGCCACGGCTGGGGCAGCCACACGATCGAGTTCTTCGCCGTCGGCACCGCGATCGTGCCCCGCGAGGGCCATCATGAGGAGATCCAACCGCCCACCACCGTGCTCGACCTGAGCTGAGCCATGAAGGCACGCAAGCCGTGACCCCACTCGCGATCGCAGCGGCCCCAACGGCCCCAACCAGGACAGCCCGAATCGGGACAGCCCGAGCCGGTACGGCCAAGACCAGGAGACACCTGACATGAGCCTCGTCAGCACCGAAGACCGCGACTCCGTCCGCCACGTCGTCCTCAACCGCCCCGATAAGCGCAACGCGATGAGCCAGGCCCTGCTCGTCGAGCTCCGCGACGCCCTCAGCGGGGCGGCGGCCGACGCGGCCGTGCATTGCGTCGTGCTGCGCGGCGAGGGCCGCGTGTTCTCCGCCGGCGTCGACCTCAACGAGCTCGCGGCCTTCGCCGGGGACCCTTCCGTCCTGCGCCCCTTCCGCGGTGTCTTCCTGGACTGCGCCAACCTCTGCGAACAGATGCCCAAGCCGGTCGTCTGCCAGATCCACCACACCTGCGTCGGCGGCGCCCTGGAGGTCGCGCTCGGCTGCGACCTGCGCATCGCCTCCGAGGGCTCTCGGTTCGGCCTCCCCGAGGTCCGCTTCGGGATCATCCCCGACGTCGGCGGCTCCTCGCGCCTGCCCGCCGTCGTCGGGCTCGGCCGGGCGAAGGAGCTGATCATGACCGCAGGCATGATCGACGCTTCTGAGGCGCATCGAATCGGACTGGTCAATCGCGTCGTCCCGGCCGAGGAGCTGGAGGCGGCGACGCAGACGCTCGTGGACGAGCTGCTCGCCAACTCCCATGTCGCGGTCGGGCGCGCCAAGCTCGTGATGGACGCCTCGGCTCGCCCCACGCTCTCGCGGAGCCTCGAGATGGAGGTCGCCGTTCAGGAGTACTGCGTGGCGGCGATGCGCGAGATCGCCCGCCAGGCAGAGGAGGCCACGTCCGATCCAGACGGCGACGCCGCGCAAGTCGAGTCCGCGATGGCAAGCTGACGAGCCGGCCTAGGGCAGGTCGCCCACCGCTCGATCGGCGAGACAGAGGCCGTTCAGCTGCAGCCAGTGTCGCTTGTAAGCCTCACCGGGCTTCAGCCAAGGGCGCGTCAGGCCGAGCATCAAGAAGGCATCGACACCTCGGCGCAGGCGTCGGTTGACGTCTTCGACCGCGCTCGTCTTGATCGTCTCGTTGTCGTCCTCGAAGAGCCTGGCGTCTTTGACCGATAGATATGCCGGCGGTTCGGCGTCGTTGTACCAGAGCCGCAGACCGTACCCGTTGACGTTGATCTCGAGGACCGGGCGACTCTCGGCGCGCAGCACCGCCAGCGAGCTGTCGCCGTTGCCGGGATCTACGGCGTATGTCCGGCCGACCCGCTCGAGCTCAGGACCGAATGCATTATCGAGATCGGCCGCGCGCAGCGCGCTCAGCAGTTCGAGATAGGCCGCCTCGTCGACGTCGCTCACACGCTTGGCGCGCTTCATGTCGAACGCGTGGTCCTCCATCTCGGGCGCGCAGGGACAGGCCGTGACGCTCCCAACGTCGACGAGCGCGCCTGCGCCGAGCGGTCCTCCGTTCTCGCGCAGCAGCACGCGCGTGAGCAGCTCGCCCGGCGATGTCACCGGGCGGACATGACGATAGGTCTCGGTATCGATCCCGGCCACGCAGATACGCGAGCCGGTCATGCGCGTGAGGTGATTGACGACGATCCGCACGACTCACAAGTGAGCGATCTCGACGTCGGGCCAGCGCTCGGCGAGAAACTCGACCACCAGCCGGCGATGACAGTGCTCGGCCTCGGCCTCGCTGCAGAGCAGTGCCGTGCGCCGCGCGAAGCTCGAGGGCGAAAGCGCCTCGTGGATGCGGCGGCTCTCCATCAGCGCTCGAAACTCCCGCTCATACGCCTCCCAACCGCCTTTGCGCTTCTTGTACGCGTCGAGGATCTCCTGGGTGGGCGCGAGCAGCGGCTCGTGCTCGTAGACGGCCCCCACGAGCTCGCGCGCGAAGTAGGGAAGATCCTGCGCCTTGGCGAAGCCGGCGAGCTGCGAGGTGTTGTTGAGCCGCACGTCGAGCAGGCGCTCGACGTGCGCGCCTGCTAGGCGGGTGAAGAAGCTCTCTGCCGTCGTCTGGGTGAAACCGATCGTATAGATCTCCACGGCAGTTCATCATGCCCGAACAGCATGTCCTGTGCGTGATCGTCTCGCAGTCCCACCGCGCGCTCGCTCAGCACGTCCCCGTCGGGCAGGATGTGACGCAGCTCGGCGCCGCGGTCACACAGAACCTTGCCCACCAGCAGCCTGCGATGACATCCCTGCGGCGCGCCGCAGCTGCACAGAAGTGCGATGCGCTGCTCGGAGGCGCCCCGCAGTATCCCCTCGATCGCTTCGTTGAAGGTGGGCTCGGCGGCCATCCTGTCATAGAGTGCGTGACCGTCGGTGTCGAGCTGATCCTCGCGCCGGGGACGCCCGCCGAGCGCCGATCCGAGAAACGCGTAGCGGATGCCGCAGGCCTCGATCGAGACCTTCAGCTCCTCGCGATTGAAGTGAGGCGCGTAGCGCGAATAGGGATGAGACCGCACATCCACGATGTGCGCGATCCGGTGGCGGCGCACCAGGGCGAGAAACACGTCTACATCGTGATTCGAATGCCCCACAGTCCACACTGTCTGTGGAATCCCCATTGAGCTCTCATGCTAGAGACGCGACCCGACGGCATCGTGGAGACCGTGCGCGGTCGCGAGCGCTCCGTGAGCGTCCCACTAATCAGCGCCAGTCGACCGCGCCCGCCACGAGCGTGTGGCTCCCCAGCGGCCGGCCCAGCACCTCCTGCGCCTGGCGTGCACAGGCGACGAGCGCATCCAGGTCGATGCCCGTCTTGATGCCCATCTCGGTAAGCATCGAGACGAGGTCCTCGCTGGCGATGTTCCCGGTCGCTCCCGCTGGCACCGGACACCCCCCCAGCTCGCCGAAGCTCGACTCGTAGCTGTCGATCCCGCCCTCCAGCGCCGCCAGCACGTTCGCCAGGCCCTGCCCGCGGGTGTTGTGAAAATGCGCCGTCAGCTCGACCCCCGGCAGTCCCTCGCGCCAGCGCGCGAACAGCTCCCCCACCTGCCGCGGGTTCGCCATGCCGGTCGTATCGCCGAACCCGATCTCCTGCGCGCCCGCGTCGCGCAGGCGCGCGGCGATGTCGAGCACGCGCTCGGGCGCAACGCGCCCCTCGTAGGGACACCCGAAGGCGGTTGAGATCACGCCCTCGCAGCGCAAGCCCTGCTCGCGCGCGCGCCCGAGCACGACCTCCAGCCCTGCGAGCGACTCGGCGATCGAGCGGTTGACGTTCTTGCGGTTGTGCGTCTCCGAGGCCGACATGAACACGTTGATCTCGTCGAACGCCTTCCTGCCGCCCCGCGCGGCCAGATCCTCGCGCAGCGCCAGCGCCCGATCCAGACCGCGCTCGTTGGGGATCAGCACGCTCACGGCCACATCCTCGGGTACGTCGATCCGCGTAAGCACCTCCTCCGCGTCCGCCAGCTGAGGAATCACGTCGGGACGCACAAAGCTCGTGACCTCCAACCGTTTAAGACCGGTGCGCGCCAGCGCGTCGATCAGCTCGACCTTACGCTCGGTCGGGATCACCTCGGGCTCGTTCTGAAACCCGTCACGCGGGCCGACCTCGCGGATGCTGACCGTGCCAGGCAGGCTCACCACATCGACAGTCCGCCACTGACGTTCAGCGTCTGCCCTGTCACATATGACGCGTCATCACTGGCCAGGAAAGCGATCGCCGCGGCGACCTCCTCGGGCTCGCCCGAGCGCCCCATGACGGTCGCGTCGACCATGCCCTGCTTCAGCCGCTCGCCGATCTCCCCCAGGACCTGCGGCGCATTGTTCAGTAGCGGCGTCTCGATCGGTCCGGGTGCGACGGCGTTGCAGCGCACGCGGTAACGAGCGGACTCGCGGGCGATCGCCTTGGTGAAGCCGATCACACCGGCCTTCGCGGCCGAGTAGACGACCGAGCCCTGCGACCCCACGCGGCCGGCCTCGCTGGCGACGTTCACGATCGCGCAGCCGCTGCGACGCTCCTGCATACGGGGCAACACGGCATGCGTGACAGCGAGCACCCCACGGAGGTTGACGCCCAGCACGAAGTCCCACAACTCCTCGTCGGAGTTGACGAAGAACGCGAACCGATCGGTGCCGGCGTTGTTGACGAGCACGTCGATCTCACCGAGCGCATCGACGGCAGCGGCCACTCCGGCACGCACCGAGCTCGTATCCGTAACGTCGAGCATGCACGCGAACCCGTCTAGCTCCCCGGAGACTCCGCGCGCGCCGTCCAGGTCGAGATCCCCAATCGCCACGCGCGCGCCCTCGGCGGCCAACCGGCGCGCGGTGGCGGCGCCGATACCCGACGCGCCACCGGTGACCAGCGCAGTCTTTCCCTCGAGCCTCATTCCTCGCAGCTTATACTCGGCCGCCGTGTCGTCCTCTTCCACCGATCCGGTCGCCGTAGTCGGCGCCTCGGGCTCGCTCGGCTTCGGCCTCGCCATCCGGCTCGCCCGCACAGGGGTCCCGATCGCGATCGGTTCGCGCGACCCCGAGCGCGCCGCGGAAACCGCCGCCCGCGCGGCCGCTGCGATCCCCGATGGTTCGTTCGCCGGCTATGACAACGCCGGCGCCGTGAGCGAGGCGAGTACCGTGATCCTGAGTGTGCCGTTTCGCAACCAATCCGAGACGCTCACCAACCTTCGCGATGCATTGCACCCCGGTCAGCTGTTGATCGACGCGACGGTTCCGCTCGCGGCAGCGGTGAGTGGCAAGGCGACGCGGATGCTCGGCGTGTGGCAGGGCTCCGCCGCCGAGCAGGCGGCCGAGATGGCGCCCGAGGGCGTACGTGTCGTCTCGGCATTGCACACCGTCAGCGCCGCCAAGCTAAGCGATCTGGATCGTGCGCTCGACGAGGACGTGCTCGTCTGCGGCGACGCGCGCGCGGACAAGCGCGAGGCGGCCCTGCTGATCGAGCGGATCGAGGGCCTGCGCTGCGTGGACTGCGGGCGCCTGGAGATGTCGCGCACCACCGAGTCCCTGACCGCTCTGCTGATCGGCGTAAACGCCCGCTATAAGGTCCATGCCGGTATTCGCCTGGCGGGTCTGTCCGATCCTTCCTGGGAGTAACGTCCCCGCTGACGCAGTAGCGACGGGATGAATGCGATGAGCAGCGAAGGCGAGAAAACAGATGCAGACGTGGTGGTGCTCGCCGGGGGCACCGGGGGTGCCAAGCTGGCACGAGGCATGCTCGATGCGCTCGAGACGCCCGAGCGTCTGACGGTGATCGCCAACACCGGCGATGACATCGAGATCTACGGCGCCCACGTCTCCCCCGATCCGGATCTCGTGTCGTTCTGGCTCGCCGATCTGATCGACGAGCGCGGCTGGGGCCTGCGCGAGGACACCTTCGCCGTCATGGACGGTCTGCGCGGGCTCGGGCACGACGTCTGGTTCAACCTCGGCGATCGCGACCTCGCCTGGTGTATGAGGCGCGCCCGGATGCTGGGCGAGGAGGAACTCTCCCCCACAGCCGCACTCACGCGTCTGAACGAGGCCATCGGGGTGCGCGCGCATGTGCTGCCGATGAGCGACGACCCCGTGCGCACATGGGTGCGCAACCCCTCCGGCTGGTGTTCGTTCCAGGAGTTCATGATCCGCGAACGTGCTCAGGGCATTGTCGAGGGTCTCGAGTTTCGCGGCGCCGAGCAGGCCCAGCCGAGCGAGCGGGCGCTAGCGGCGATCGCGGGCGCCGACGCGATCGTGATCGGACCGTCCAACCCGCTCGCCTCGATCGCGCCGATCCTCGCCGTGCCCGGCATCCGCGAGGCGCTCGCCGAGGCGCCCGCGTCTGTCGTCGCGGTCAGCCCGGTCGTCGGCGGACAGATCCTGAAGGGCCCCACCGCCGCCTTCATGGCCTTCGCCGCGCTGGAGTGCAACGCCGACGGCGTCACCGACTTCTACGGCGAGCTCCTGGATGGGATCGTCGCCGACGAGAACGTCGCGCGCCTGCCCACTCTGCAGATCGACACGCGCATGGACGACTCCTCAGCACGCGCCCACGTCGCGCGCCAGACGCTCGACTTCGCGCTGGCGCTGACCAGATAGAACGCAGCTCGGGTCGGGCCGAGAGATCACTCTCGAGCCCGACCGCGACTGCGTTAGTGCCTGCCTCTGTGGTGCTTGGGCTTCTTCTTAGGCTTAGGCTTGACCGTCAGGTTCTGTGCGATCACCGTCGATTTGGTCGTCCCCGCGACGAGCACGGCGCTGAGATGCACGGGGAGCCTGCGATAGCGCGCCAGCAGCTTCCGACCGGTCGCGTTCAGATTGACCGTGACTCCCACCGTCTGTCCGGCCGGAATCGTGACCGTCACGGCTCCCACCGTGACCGTCTTCGAGCGAGTCTTCGCACGGTGACGCCTGGCGGTGATCGCCACGATCTTCGAGCCGCGCAGCTTCTCGATCGTGGTCAACGTCGTGACTACCTCGCAACTCTGACCGGCAACGCCTTTGCAGGCGAACTTGAAGCTCACCTTTCCGTTCGCTCCGCTGGCCGAGCCCACCTGGGTGGCGCTTGCTGGGGGCGGGGGCGGGACCAGTTTGACGGGGGGCGGCGGCGGGCTCGGGATCGGATAGGTTGCGAGCACTTCGCCGGCGAGCGACCTGACGGCGGCGAGCGAGTATTCCGTCACGAATCCCATGTGCAGCGTGAAGGAGCCGCTGGCGGGAATCGTGCGGGCGTAGTGCATCTCGAAGTCAGGGCGAGCTGACGTTTTAGTGCTGCCTTCGTGGAACGCGAGCGATCCGTCTGGGGAGGTGTCGTAAACGATCGCGAGCTGGGGATTTTCGAGATCCCCGCCATCGGGCGTGGCGGCGTTCGTCTTGTAGTAGACGAGCCCTGGGCCTGCCGGCAGCGACTCCGTCTGTCCTTTACTCACCGCCGCGAACGACGAAGCGCCCGGGAACTCGAACGCACCTTCACCGTGCTGGGACAGTTCCTGGTTGTACAACGCGTCGAGCGTGTGGGTGTGCCCGTCCGTCGAGCTCCAGCTGTCGGTCAACAGCGCAACCCGGTCGCCGTGCGTGCTCTGCCACGTGCGGTTCAGCTGCGCACCCGTGGAGACAAAATCTTTGCAGCTCGTGATGGTCGGCGGAAATACGTTCGCTTCCGGTGAGCACTTGACGATCGGATCGCTCTCTTGTAGTGAGAATTCCCCAGGCCCGGTTTCTTCGGGCGTGCCCACCGACATGGAAGGTGTACCGGGAAGCACTCCGCTCGCGAGTTTTTTGCCCAGTTCGCGCGCCACGTCCGGTGCATAGGCATTGGAGCCATCGATCTGAAGCTCTGAGCGAGTCGCCGACCCCGACGGCGGTTGATTTTCGCCTATCAACGAGGCGTTGTCATAGAAACCGCTTGCGCTTTGCGCAAGCGTCCCCGGGGCGAACAGATAAGAGTAGTACAGGCCTTCCTCTCCAACCGATTCGATTCCCAGGTAGGCCGCAAGCGTCGTCGGTTCGAGGTCATAGCCATACGTAACGCTCGATTCCGTTGAGGTGCTGAAGAGTGATCGGGCCACACGCGGGCCGGCGAATGGGTCCGAGGTACCCGGAGGATGCGCTTCGCTGTCGCCTGTGGGAACCGCGCGCAAGATGCATGGCTGATTGGGCAGTAGCGAGAGCGCCGCCGATACCGAGAAAGCGCCGCTTACCACTGTCACTTTTTCGGCGATTTTGCTGTAGGAGGTGGGAGTGCTGCCGTCATAGCAGCGTACGTCCACTTCGGACACGTCGGTCGTGCCGGAGATCGTGAACGTCGGCGACAGCGAGGCGTTGTCATACAGATACGCCGGGTCGGCGGGCGAGGTGATCTGCGAAAAGAAGACGATGGCATGCGCCGGCGCCACCGAGCCGAGCAGCACCAAAGGGAACACCACACCTGCAAGCGCCGCGATACGCGGCTTGAACGAGAACACACGGCCTCCTTTGAAGTGCTTCTTCCCCCGCCATACGAGCGCATGGCCGAAAATCTGCGATTCAGCCTACATGATCACCCGGCCGCCTCAGCGCGAGCCGCACCCGGACGATGGCCCGGTCTAGATACGCTCTGATCCAGCCGTGCGTACCGCCGCAATCCTCCCCGTCAAGAGCTTCGCCCGCGCCAAGCAACGCCTCGGTGCGAGCGTTGCCGATCCGTTGCGCGCAGACCTGGCGCGGGCGATGGTCGGCGATGTGCTCGTCGCCCTGAGCGAGACAACCTCGATCGAGCGCACGATCGTCGTCACGCGTGAGGACTCGGTCTCCGCGGCGGCGCGCTACGTCGGCGCTCTGGTCGTAGAAGACACGGCCGAGGAGGGTCAGAGTGCAGCTGTGGACCTGGGTGTCAAGCGAGCCCTCGCCGAGGGCTTCGAGCGTGTGCTGTGCATCCCGGGTGATTGCCCCGCTCTGGACCCCGCCGAGCTCGACGTGCTGCTCGAAGACCCAGAGCTTGAGGACCCTGAGCGCAACGTGATAATCGTCCCGGACCGTCACGGCACGGGTACCAACGGTCTGCTGCTCACCCCCCCTGACGCGATCGCGCCAAGCTTCGGACCCGGCAGCTGTGGGCGCCACCGCGAGCTGGCTCGAGCCGCCGGTGCGGTCTGCCGAGTGCAGCGGCCGGCGTCACTGCTGCTGGACATCGATACAGGCGCAGACTTGGCGGCGCTGCGAGAGCGGCTCTCCGGCGCCCACGCGGGCGCACCGCGAACTCGCGCCGTGCTGGGCCTGCCCGGACAGGCCGATGCCGGCTCCATTGCCGAGACAGCCTGACCGAGCGCTCGTGGCGGGCAACGACCATCGACCTCACGCACTTAGCGCTAGCGCGTTGGCCGGCATCCCTGAGGTGCACCCGGGCGAGGACCTCGGCGAGCTGATCGTCGCCGCGCTCCGTGAGAGCCGGCCTCCCCAGGAACTGCGCAGTGGTCAGATCCTCGCGATCGCGCACAAGGTCGTCTCTAAGGCCGAGGGCGCAATCGTCGCGCTGAAAGACGTCGCACCCAGCCCACGCGCTCGCGAGCTGGCGGGGGCCCAAAACAAGGACCCACGCGCCGTCCAGGTCGTGCTCGACCAGTCCAGTGAGATCGTGCGCGCAGAGCGCGATGTGCTGATCTGCCGCACATCCCACGGATTCGTGTGCGCTAACGCGGGCGTAGACGCCTCCAACGCCTCGACGGCGGGGGCACCCGACACGCTCGTCGTCCTGCCGCGCGACCCGGACGCCTCGGCGCGTGGCCTGCGCGCCCGCCTGCGCGAGTTGACGGGCGTAACCGTTGCCGTGCTGATCACGGACAGCTTCGGGCGCGCGTGGCGTCACGGACAGTGCGACGTGGCGCTCGGTTGCGCGGGGATGAAGCCACTGGACGACTGGCGTGGACGGACCGACGCTGCGGGGCTCGAGCTGCGAGCCACCTGGCTCGCCATCGCCGACGCCGTCGCCGCGACCGCCGACCTAGCCCGCGCCAAGGATTCGTATGAGCCCGTGGTTTTGATCGGCGGCCTGGAGCGTTTTGTGACCGTCGAGGACGGCCCAGGTGCGACAGCGCTAGTACGCCCGCTGGAAGAGGACATGTTTCGCTAGGAAACGACCAACGCGGCCTCTCTCCCGCCTCGCCGTCCCGGCTCGCTATAGGCTCAGACACATGCGTGGGGGCTTCTCAATCCGCAGATTGCTACTGATCATCCTCGTCGCGCTGGCAGCGACGGTCGTGGTGCTCAACTGGACCTACGGCCGCCTGCCCGCCGAGCCCAAGCCGACCGGCTCGTTCATAGAAGTCGGCGCTCTGCGTATCCACTACCTCGAACATCCCGGCAGCGGTACACCGGTCGTGCTCATCCACGGTCTGCCCGGAACGGCCCAGGACTGGGAAGACGTCACACCGCTGCTCGCGGGGCATCGCACGATCGCGATCGACCGGCCTGGCTTCGGCTACTCGACCGGCGGGTACGTGCCGTTCGACCGCCAGCTGCGAGCGCTGCACGAACTGTTCCTCAAGCTCCACGTCCAGCGACCGATCCTCGTAGGTCACTCCTACGGCGGGACGGTCTCGCTTGGGTTCGCCGAGCGCTATCCGGGCGAGGTGCGTGGTCTCGTACTCGTCGACGCCGCCGCCGCCGGTCAGCACGGAGGCGAATTCGAGCGCGCGCAGGCGCACCTGGTGAAACTCATGCAGCTGCCTGTGATACGACAGGTCGCCAACGCGACCTTCGGACAGCTGCTCACCACCGTGTCGGTGAAACAGCGCGAAGACGAAGCGTTTCATCCCCAGGCGGTCTCCCCTGCCCACCATGAGCGCGTGCTCGCGATCAACATGACCAGCGGGGACCTCGAAGCCTTCGCCGGGGAGATGCTCGCGGCAAACGGGGTGGTGGCTCAGATCGACAGGGGTCTTGCCTCGATCTCTACACCTGCGGTCGTGATCCAGGGCAACGCTGATGAGCTCGTCAAGCCGATCCATGGGCAGCGCCTGGCAGCCACGCTCCCGCATGCGCACCTAGTGATGCTCTACGGGGGACACATGCAGCCTTATGACCATCCCGCCGCGATCGCCACCGCAGTGCGGTCGCTATCGAGCGCGAACCCGCAGACATCGACGGCCGCGCAATCCGCGACGATCGACGGATCGACGGCCGCTGCCTCTACGCGGTGAGGACCGGCAGCTCGTAGCGGCGCCTTACTCCATACAGCGTCGTGCGCTCCGCGGCCGGTCGCCCCGCCTCGTGTGCCGCGGCGACGAGCTGGTCGGGATCCAGGCGAGTGCCGTGGTAGGAGCCCGCCAAGCGGCTGATCGACTCCTCCATCAGCGTGCCGCCGAGATCGTTGACGCCCCAGCGCAGCGCCTCGGTCGCCGCGTCGAGGCCCATCTTGACCCATGACGCCTGCAGGCTTGGAATCTTGCGCCCAAGCGCGAGGCGAAACGCGGCGGTGTGCTTGAGGTTCTCCTCGCGGCTGATCTCCTCGACGCCGTGCGTGCGCCCGAGCAGCGTCTGAAACGGGATGAACGAGAGCGGCACGAACTCGGTGATGCCGCCGGTCCGTTCCTGCAGCTCGCGCACGACGCGCATGTGCTCGGCGAGCTCCCACGGCTCCTCGATGTGGCCGAACATCACTGTCGAGGTCGAGCGCAGACCGGCGCGGTGCGAGGCTTCGATGATCTGCACCCAGCGCGCGACGGGCAGCTTGTTTGGCGAGATGCGCTCGCGGACACCGTCGTGCAGTACCTCCGCGGCCGTGCCCGGCGTCGAACCAAGACCGGCGTCGCGCAGCTGCGCAAAGACCTCCGACGGTGGCAGACCGGAGATGTCGCACATGTGCGCGATCTCCATCGGACTGTAGGCGTGCAGATGGATGTCGGTCTCAGCCTCGCGCGCGGTGGTCTTGGCCAACCGCAGCCATCCCAGATAGTCCTCCAGGCTCCAGTCCGGATGGATGCCCGACTGGATGCACAGCTCGCTCGCGCCGTAGTCGATCGCCTCCAGCACACGGCGGACGAACTCCCGCTCATCGTGCTCATAGGCGTCGGGAGAGCGCTTGCCCTGTCCGAAGCCGCAGAAGGCGCAACCGACGGTGCAGACGTTCGAGACGTTGATGTTGCGATTGACCACGAACGTGACCGTCTCTCCGGCGAGCTCCGCACGTAGCTCATCAGCGGCCTCGCGCATCGCCTCGATCGCCTCGGGGCGTGTCTCGGCGAACATCGCGGTCAGCTCCTCGGCACCCAACGCGACGCCATCGCGACCCTTCTCGATAGCGCCCGCGACTAGGTCGGGGCGAATCGGTGCCGGCGGCTCGGTGCGACCGGAGCCGCGGCGCGGGATAAAACTCCAGAACTTGACCTTGATCGTGCCGAGCACACCCGGCGCGATCCACTCGGGGTCGATGTACTGCGGGTAGACGCACAGGCGCTCGGTCAGCGCGACGCCGTCGCGCTGCAGCTCCTTGCGCACCTGGTGCGGCGAGGGAAAGGGGTGCTCGGGCGAGATGTGATCGCCGTTCGCCGAGAGCCCGCCGAGATCGGTGGCGCCCGCCGCGACGAGCTCCCCCCACCAGTCGGCGAGGTTCGGCGGAATCTGGATGCCGATGTCGGGCATCAGGCGGCGCGTCTCAGCAATCAGTCGCTTCATATCCTCGATCGACACCGGACAGGCCCAGTCGGGCAGCGGCAAGCTCGGGCGGCCGTCGGCGACGCCCGTCTGCCAGTACGCGCGCGCGGCCGCGTCGGCGATCTCCGCTGGCTCTTCGCCGTAGTAGCGCTGGTGCGGGACGAAGTTCTGCAGGATCACCTCCTGGATGTGTCCATGCTCGGCGTGCACGGCCGCGATCGCTTCGAGCGAGGCAATACGCTCTTCCTCGCTCTCGCCGATCCCCACGAGGATTCCGCTCGTAAACGGGATCTTCAGCTCGCCGGCCGCGCGGATCGTCTGCAGCCGCCGCGCCGGGTGCTTCGTCGGCGAGCCCGCGTGCACCGTCTGCATCAGCCGCTCTGCGATCGACTCGAGCATCAGCCCCTGCGAGGCCGTCACCTCGCGCAGCCGCGCGAGATCCTCGCGCGAGAGCACCCCGAGGTTCGTGTGTGGCAGAAGTCCTCGCTCGAGCGCGCGCTCACAAGTCCACACGACGTAGGCGGTGAAGTCCGCGTGGCCGTACTCGAGCAGACGCGCGCCCACCTCCGGGTTGACCTCGGGCTTCTCGCCGGTGAGCACGAGCAACTCCTTGACCTGGCGCTTGGCGGCGCCGTCGAGGATCTCTACGACCTCCTCGGGCGAGTACAGGTGCGCCTGGTGCGTCGCGAACGCGCAGTACTTGCAGTAGCACTGGCAAGTTCGCGACAGCGACAGCGTCAGGTTGCGCGAGAAGGTAACTCTGCGGCGCACTCTCCGCAGTGTATGCGCTATCCGCTGGGCGCCCGGCGATGTGCGCAGTGTCGCAGGGGCTGAATGCGCGAACGCGCGCACGCGTGTTCACACAGCCGTGGAGCGCGACACCTCCCACGGGGCAGACGAACGAATCCGCTGAGCAAAAGCCCCAAGGTGTCCGTCCGATCGAGATCGTAGGTTTTTCCCATGTCCGAGGACGCCCTCCGGCGAGCAGTGGCCGAGTTCATCGGCGCCTTCACGCTGATCTTCATCGGCGCGGGCGCGGCGGTCGCCGCCAACCAGATCCACGACCCGAGCCTGATCGGCGTGGCGATCGCGAACGGCCTGGCGATCGGCGTGATGGTCTCGGCTATGGGACACATCTCCGGCGCGCATTTCAACCCGGCGATCACGTTCGGTTTCCTCATAACGCGGCGTATCAAGCCCGCGCTCGGGGTCCTCTATTGGGTCGCCCAGCTGGCCGGCGCCGCGCTCGCCGCGCTGCTTGTGCACGATCTGATTCCTCACGCCAGCACCGAAGCCGTGAAGCTCGGCGTTCCGGCGATCGGCAATGGCGTGGATGCCGCATCGGCGTTCGGCCTAGAGGCGATCATGACGTTCTTCCTGGCGTGGGTGGTGTTCGCTAGCGCCGTCGACGAGCGCGGCACGTTCAAGTCGATCGCCGGCCTGGCTATCGGCCTGACGATCACCATCGACGTCCTCTTCGGCGGTCCGTTTACCGGCGCCGCGATGAACCCCGCCCGCGCCTTCGGCCCGCAGCTCGTCGGCGACTACTGGTCCAACGCCTGGGTCTGGTACGCCGGGCCGATCGCCGGCGCCGCCGTCGCCGCGGTTCTCTACGAGTTCCTGTACCTGCGCCCTGCCAAACTGGAGGCCGTCGGGTCCGCCAAGAGTGGGGTTCGCGAGCCAAGAGCCAGCGAACCAAGCTGAGCGGGAGCGTGTCTCAGCAGACCCGAGGGTCTGGCAAGGGCGTCTACCTCGCCCGCCACGGTCGGACGGCGTATAATCGCGAGGGGCGCTTTCAGGGTCAGCTGCCGGTCCCACTTGACGAGCTGGGTCACGAGCAAGCGCACGAACTGGCCGAGCGCGCGGCCGCGCATGGGTTCGCAGTGTTGTGGTCGAGCACGCTGCTACGTGCCCACGAAACCGCCGAGATCGTCGCCGCCAGGATCGGACTGGAGCCGCGAGAGGACACGCGGCTGATGGAGACAAACGCGGGCGACTGGACGGATCGCCCCTTCGGCGAGGTCCAGGCCGAGGCCCCTGAGCTGTTCGCCAAGTTCGTCGCCGGCGACCCCACCTTCGCGTTCCCCGGCGGCGAGTCCTTCGCCGAGCAGGAGGTGCGTGTGTGCTCGGCGCTGGACGAGATCGAACGGGGTCCCCTGCCGGCGCTCGTGGTCTGTCACGGCATGGTCATCCGCGCCGCGCTCTCGGGCCGCACCGGACACTGGCTGCCGAACGGCCAGCGCGTCCCCAACGGCGCGCTCGTGCCGCTCGACCCCGAGGAGCTCGCCCGCACCGACCTCGGCGACGAGGGCGCGACACAGGCGAGTTGAGAGTCCGGGAAAGGGCCGGAAGTCAGGAAATCCTCGCTCTCTTGTCACAAGTGAGCACATTTGTGATGCCCGTGTCACACATGCTTGTTCAGCATCAAGGGTGTGTTCGAGGCCATCCTCACGATTCCGCCGCTCCCCGACCTGCTCGCTGTGTTCGGCGCCGGTATGACGGTCATCGGAGGTGTTGTCGGTTGGTTTTCGGAGAGAGCGAAATGGCGACGATCGTTGGAAAGCCTCTCCCTGGGTGCGACCGTGGGCGGCGTGTTCGGCCTCATGCTCGCTTTCGTGGCTTACCTGGCCGTCGAGCTAGTCAACGGATAGGATGGTGAGCATGGAACGACTGAGGTTGTTTGCGGTTTCGCTGGTAGCGGTAGCCGTGCTGGCGTTTGCCGCCGACGTGTTCCTTGCAGGTGTACACGCCGAGATTGGCTGGTACTACGGCGTAGGACTTTTCCTTGGAGGGCTTGGGGTACTGCGCGTAATGGCTCCGCACATCGTCATACCAACTCGCAATTCCAAGCACGTATCAAAGAGCCATAAGTCGCACGCTAACCCACCAACCGCATGACGAGCTCGCCACCCTCGCGGGCCATACGCGAGCGGGGTACGATCAGATCGAAGCCTGCCTGCTCGGCTCGCTCGCGCGCTTGCACATCGACGTGCGAATAGAAGCCGAGCGTCGCGACTGAGCTCAGCGCACCCACAGCGGTCAGGGTTTCCACGATCCTCGCCCCGTCCAAATCGACATCGGTCAGGTCGACCACGAGCACGTCCGCAACTGGCCGGTCCGCGTCCCCAAGGCGAGCCCGCAGCCGCGCCTGGTCTGCGATCAGCTCGACCTCGTTGCCCGCCGCCGTGAGATCGCCCAGGATGCGCGATCCGAACAGCAGGTCGGCGGTGAGCGCGAGCACGCGCGCCATCGCTACAGCGCGCGTATGCGCTGGAACTCTTCGCGCGCGGACTGGGGGCGGCCCCACATCTGCGTGACCTCGGCGCGCCCGGAGCGCAGCTCGCGCACGGCCAGCTCACCCTCGATCCCGGCGTCGTCGAGCAGCGCCAGCGTGCCATGCGTGGTCGGCGCCGAGGCCGCGTGGCCGAAGCGGTGAGCCACGAGCAGGCGCCAGTGCCAGTCGTTGTGCGAGTAGGGCCGGGCGTTG
>JBAUXH010000142.1:0-3494 GCA_049584155.1 Solirubrobacteraceae bacterium | reverse complement strand
CCGACGGCCAGGCCGAGGAGACGCCAAGCGCGACAGGATGCGGCGCCCCGGCGTCAGACGGCGCTCAGCCGGCGTCCGGCCTGTAGGGGCCGGGCTTGCGGCGCGGCTTGCCGCCGGGGAAGGCCAGGCGCAGGATCGTGCGGTGGACGGTGCCGAGCTGCTTGCTCAAGGGGCCCGTGTTGTAGGGCAGGCCGTAGCGGTGGCAGATGTCGCGCACGCGCGGCGCGATCTCGGAGTAGCGGCTGGAGGGCATGTCCGGGTAGAGGTGGTGCTCGACCTGGAAGGAGAGGTTGCCGGCGAGCAGGTGAAAGAGCGGGCTGCCGTCGATGTTGGCCGAGCCGGTGAGCTGGCGCACGTACCACTGTCCGCGGGTCTCCTGCGCGGCCTCGGCCTTGCTGAAGGTGTAGGTCTGGTCGGGGAAGTGTCCGCAGAAGATGATCGAGTGCGCCCACACGTTGCGGACGATGTTGGCGGTGAAGTCGGCCGTCAGGGTCGCCTTGAAACTGCGCCGCGCCGCGCGTGATCCTCCCTTGCGCCCGGCCGCGACCGACGCCAGCGCAGAGGCGGCCGCGGAGAGCGCGGGGAAGGCGATGTAGTCCTTGATGACCTGCTTGCGCGCCTTCACGCCGACCCCCTTGAGCTCGGAGATGACCTGAGCCTTTGACTTCTCGCCGGTGCCGATGGCGTCCCAGTTGAGGTCGTGCAGGGCGACGCCCCACTCGAAGAAGCCCATCAGCAGCAGGTTGTAGAGGGGCTGGCCCAGGTAGACCGGGCGCCAGGGCTGGTGCGGGTCGATGCGCATGATCTCGTAGCCCAGGTCGCGGTCGAGGCCCCGGATGTTGGTGAAGGTGTGGTGCTCGTAGTTGTGGGAGTGCCGCCACGAGTCTGCCGGGGAGGCGGTGTCCCAGTCCCAGGCCTGGGAGTTGATGTCGGGGTCGTTCATCCAGTCCCACTGGCCGTGCATGACGTTGTGGCCGATCTCCATGTTCTCGAGGATCTTGGCCAGCGACAGCGCGGCCGTGCCGGCGAACCAGAGCGGCCGTTTGCTCGAACCAAGCAGCAGCGCGCGCGCAGCGAGCACGAGATGGCGGTGGAGCTTGATCGTCGAGCGGATGTAGCGCGAGTCGCGCTCGCCGAGGTCGGCGAAGATCTCGGCGTGGAGAGCGTCGAGCTCGCGCCCGAGCTCATCCAACTGCTCGGAGCTGAGATGGGCCATGGGGCTCTCGATCTCCTGAAAGTCTCGATCGGTCGTCGCGGCGGGGGGCTCTGCGTATGTGGCAGACATGGGCTTCCTTTGGTGTGGGTGTGAAGAGAAAAGCGGGTGCGGGGTATAAGTTTGTGAAGGGTTAGAGATCGATCTCGACGGCGCCTTCGGGTGCGTTGATGCATGTCTGCACCAGTTCCCCGGGCTGACCATGGACGCGGCCGGTGCGCAGGTCGCGGACGCGTCCGGTGCGCAACCGCCCGGTGCAACTGTGGCAGATGCCCATGCGACAGCCAAAGGGCATGTTCGCGCCGGCCTGCTCACCTGCCACGAGGATCGGCTGCTCGCCGTCGCTGAAGGCGTCGAGGCCACTGGAGCACAGGCGGATCGAGCCACCGGCGCCACGTTCGCCGTCGCCGACTTGCTCGTGTGGCTGGAAGTGCTCTACGTGCAGGCGCGAGGGATCGCCCTCGCCAAGCCAGTGCGCGCTCATCGTCTCCAGCAGCCCGGCGGGACCGCAGAGGAATACCTCGCGCTCGGACCAATCGGGGCAGAACCCCGACATGCGATCCGGGTCGACCCGACCGCGCTCCGAGCTGATCCATTCGTGCAAACGGTAGCCGGGATGCGCACGACCCAGCTCGCGCAGCTCGCGGGCGAAGACGAACTGCTCGGGAGTGCGGGTGCTGTGGATGTGGACGACGTCCCCCAAACCACCGCGGGCGGCGAGGCTGCGCAACATGCTCGCGATCGGCGTGATCCCGCTGCCGGCGCTGAGGAACAGCAGCCTTCCGGGTAGTGGGTCAGGCAGCGTGAAGGCACCTTCCACGCCGCCGAGCCGCACGATCGTGCCCGGGCGCAGTCGTTCGCACAGGAACGGCGAGACGGCGCCGGTAGGGACGAGCTTGGGCGTGATCGAAATGCATCCATCGGCCCGCCCCGGCTCGGATGTCAGCGAGTAGGCCCGCCAGTGGTGTCGGCCGTTGACCTCGATGCCCAGGCGTAGATACTGTCCGGGGCGGTGGCCGGGCCACTCCCAGCCGGGCTTAATCAGCACGGTGACCGCGTCGGGACTCTCGCGCTCGACCCGTTCGACGCGCCCGCGCAGCTCGCGCGTCGACCACAGGGGATTGACGAGTTCCAAGTAGTCGTCTGGCAGCAGCGGGGAGGTGAACGAGCGAATCAGCCCGAGCGCCCTGCGGCGAACGGCGGGTACGCGTGGGACCGCTCCCCGTTCAGCCATCGGCGCCACCCGAGCAGGGAATCTCGTTGGATTGGGGAACGCCACACGAACGAATCTCGCTGGCGTGAGGGGTGCAAAGAATCATGACGCGAGATCATGCTACCTCAAATGAGGGAACATAGATAGTGGTACCCTAAAAATTGCATATGGCACGTAGAAGTTCTGACACGATCGACCGACCCACGAAACGGCCCGGCAGGCCAAGTAAGGACGTCCAGGACAGCGCAGAGACGGGTGGCTCATCTTTACCCGCAAGCTCCTCCTCCTACGCGTATGACCTCACGGTTGAGCAGCTCGCCGCCGAGGTCGGCATGTCGGTGCGCAACATCCGCAACCACCATACGCGAGGGCTGCTGCCTGCGCCCGAGGTACGGGCGCGGGTCGGTTACTACAGCGCCGAGCACGTGGCGCGGCTGCGGCTGATCCTCGACCTGCAGGCCGACGGGTTCAATCTCGCCGCGATCGAGCGGCTGCTGAGCGGCTCGGACGGCCTGGCCGAGCGTCTGCTTGGCCTGCGCCGGGCCGTGACGACCCCGTACGAGCCCGAGACGGCCGAGATGATCACGGCCGAGGAACTGACACAGAGGTTCGGCGAGGCCGACCCGAAGGACGTCGAGCGCGTGCGCAAGCTAAAGCTGCTGGTGGCGCTCGGCGACGGGCGCTTCGAAGTCCCCAGTCCGGCGCTGCTGCGCGACGCCGAACAGGTCGTCGCGCTCGGCATCCCCCTGCACGCCGCGCTCGTGCTGGTCGAGCGGGTGAGCCGCGACGCCGACTCGATCGCGCGCGCGTTCACGAAGCTGTTCCTCAAAGAGCTGTGGGAGCCGTTCGATGAGGAAGGCCAGCCGGCCGAGCGCTGGGACGAACTGATCGAGGCCGTCGACTCGCTGCGCCCGCTCGCCTCCGAGGCGCTGCTGGCGCTGTTCAAGCAGCGCATGACCGGTCAGCTGGAGACGGCGTTCGGCAAGGTCATCGAGCACCAGGCCAAGGGCACCAAGCGCAAGTAGGGGTACCGGAGGCGCATGCGCCTCCGGCGTGGGCGTGCATGCA
>JBAUXH010000141.1:0-2783 GCA_049584155.1 Solirubrobacteraceae bacterium | reverse complement strand
GCGGAGTACATAGCGATGCGCGCCCTGCGCGACCCCGACGCGTTCCCCTCGAGCGACCTGGGCGTCCGTCACGCGCTCGAACGGCTCGGTCGCGACGGCGCGCCAAAGGCGGCCGAGATGCTCGCCGTGCGTTGGCGGCCGTATCGGTCCTACGCCGTACAGCACCTGTGGGCATCGCTTCAGACCCCCGCGCGAGCGACACGCACACGCACACCATCACCATCATCGACCGGCGAGGCCGAACGGCTCGCCGCATAAGGAGGAGACAAGACAATGTCAACCGCCACCGCCACTACTACCGGTTCACTCTTTTACACGAGCCTGGACAGTCCGATCGGCGAGCTGTTGCTGCTCGGTGACGACCAGGCTCTGCACGGCTTGTACATACAGGACGCTCCCAAACCGGTGAAAATTTCGCCGCAATGGCAGAGATCGGCGGTGCCGTTCGCGAGTGTGCGGGCACAGCTGCAGGAGTACTTCGCCGGTGAACGTGTCGCATTCGAGACCCCTCTGGAGATGGATGGCACACAGTTCGAGCGGCGGGTCTGGCGCGCGCTCACGGAGATTCCTTACGGTGAGACCGTCAGCTACGGCGAGATAGCCAAGCGCATCGACCAGCCCTCCGCGGCGAGGGCCGTGGGCCTCGCGAACGGTCGCAACCCGATCGCGGTGATCGTTCCCTGTCACCGTGTGATCGGTGCGGACGGAACGTTGACCGGCTATGGCGGTGGGTTGGAGCGCAAGCAGATCCTGCTCGAGCTCGAGCGGGGACAGGGGCGCCTGCAGCCCGTGGGGGATGTGGTCGGGGCTCGCTGAGAGTCAGGCATCGATCACGTAGGTTGCTGCGGCCTTGACGGTGCGCAGGCCAGACCTGCAGGGAGGTCGTGAGGAGTCGGCTCTCCGCCATGCCTTCCGTCGTCCGGCGTCATCTGCGAGCATGCACGGCGGTGAGCGCATGAACTCAATCCCAGTAGATGGGGAGCCGATCACACCGGCTGGGCTGGTCGCGCTCGAGGCCGAGATCGAGGAGCTCGAGACGACCGGACGGCGGGAGATGGCCGCACGCATCCTCGCCGCTCGCGAGCTCGGAGACCTCAGCGAGAACGCCGATTACCACATCGCCAAGGAGGATCAGGCGCACCTGGAGACGAAGATCAAGCGCCTGCGCCAGCGTCGCACGAACGCACTGATCGTCGAGACGGATACTGCCGATGCGACCTTCGGTTTCGGGAGCACCGCCGAGGTGCTGGACGAGGAGAGCGGCACGCTCCACACGTGGACGATCGTGGGCTCGACCGAGGCGAACCTCGCGCAGGGAAAGCTCTCAGCCCAGTCGCCGGTCGCAACTGCCTTGCTCGGTTGTCCTGTCGGGGAGTCGGTGCAGGTGCGCACGCCCCGAGGCATTCGCTGTTACCGCGTGCAGCGCCTCATCGGCTAAGCGCGCTGACGCGAGGAGGATCGCGACGACGACATCCCATTGCTCGGCCGCCTGCTTGACAGTCCCCTCCCGAGCGAATACGGTCGCCGGACATGGGACTGACGCTCTACTACGGTGAGGTTTCCCACCCCGCTAACGCGGCACGATTGATGCTCGACTACAAGGGCATCGACTACCACCGCAGGGACATTCGCGCGGGTTTTCAAGCGTTCGTCACGCGCCGAAATGGCTTCGATGGGATAACCGTGCCGGCGCTCGACATCGACGGCCGTCGCGTGCAGGGTTCGATTCCGATTGCGCGTGCGCTGGAGGAGTTGCGCCCCGATCCGCCGCTGTATCCGCAGGACCCGGAACTACGCCGCAAGGTGGAGGAGGCCGAGGCGTGGGGGGAGCGCGACCTGCAGCCCGTCCCCCGCCATCTCTTTCGCTGGGCGCTGATCACGCGCCCGGAGATGATGCGTTACTTCGTAGCGGACCTCCAACGCTTGCGACCAGCAGGGCTCGTGGCGCGGCTGGAGGCACGCCCGCTCGCGCGCGCCGTGCGCGCGAGCGGGACGAGCGAAAAGCGGGTGCGCGCGGATCTCGCCGCACTGCCCACGATGCTCGATCGCGTCCAGCAACTGCTGGACGAACGGATACTCGGGACCGCGAACCTCAACGCGGCCGATTTTCAGATCGCCACCACGCTGCGCGTGATCGCCATGTTCGAGGACCTGCGCGAGTTGATCGAGGGTGGCCCCCTCGACGCCTACGCGCGATCGATCTGGCCCGACGCGGACCTCAGCTTCCCGGCGATGGTCCCCGCGCCCTGGATGGCTCAGTTGCTCGCCGCGCGCGGCTCGGCCGGTGAGCCGACGCTCGAGCCGATCGCCTGAGGCGCCCGCCTTGCTCGTCCGACGTCGCTCGGGCCGGACTCGCCGAGGCCGATCAGGCTTCGCTGCAACGCACACCGATCGGGCGCTCGTCTGGCTCCAACGCGCGAGGTCCCGTGACGGCGCTCAGGCCCTCGCTGGAGACGATCGGGGCTCGAGTCCCGATCTCCACGCGCAGGCGGCGGCGCGGTCGAGCAGCAGTCGCCGCTCGCGCGCGTTGTGGGCGAGCTCGGCCGCGCGGCGAAACTCCGCGCACGCCTCCTCGCAGCGACCCAACTGCTCTAGCAGCCCCCCGCGCACGCTCGGCAGCAGACGGTAGTCGCGCAACGCCGGCGCATCGGCGAGCGCGTCGACGAGCTCGAGACCGGCCTGCGGACCGCGCGCCATCGCGACGGCCACGGCGCGGTTGAGCTCCACCACGGGCGAGGGCGTCAGCTGGGCCAGCGCGTGATACAGCGCCACGATCCGCTCCC
>JBAUXH010000140.1:0-1525 GCA_049584155.1 Solirubrobacteraceae bacterium | reverse complement strand
TTTTGGATACCACCAGCACCTTGGCGATCAACGACAGGGGCTATGGCTTGGCCAAGGACGTGTCCTCGCTCGCTTCCGCCGTGGTTTTGGGTTGGCAGAACGTGGCGCTGGTGAACGACTACGACGCCGCCGGCGACGGCACCTATCAGGGCGCGGCGATCCCCGTGATCTTGAGCGGTTCGTTCGAAGGCCTCGGCCATACGCTCAGAAACCTGTCGGTATCGGGCGATCCCGCCAACGATGCGGGCATGTTCGAGCTCATCGGAAACGACGCGCGCGATTTCACGCTGACGAACGTCAACATCGCGGTGGGCGACGCCCGGTCAGCCGGCGCGCTCGCGGGCGAGGTCGACGGCACAATCTCCCATGTGTCCGTCAGCGGGCAGGTCGGTGCGGGCTCGGGCGGCAGCACGGGCGGATTGGTCGGCTACGCGGCGGGCAGCATCGTGAACTCCTTTTCGTCCGCCACCGTCGTCTCCGGCAGCCATGGCGAAGCCGGCGGCCTTGCCGGACGCGCGCTGTCGATCTCATTTTCGCAGGCATCGGGCAACGTCACGATCGGCAACCATGGCGCGGCCGGCGGCCTGGCAGGCAAGATCTTCAGTCCGACCGGCATTCCGCTTGTCGCCCAATCCTTCGCGACCGGAAACGTGCGGTCAGGCGGCGCGAACAATGCAGACGCGATCGGCGGATTGGTGGGTCAGGCCGGACGCGACATCGCTATCAGCGATTGCTACGCGACCGGTTCCGTCCAGGCGGGAGGCGCAAGCCGGCTCGGCGGATTGGTCGGGGAGTCGGACGCCCAATCGATCGCCGGCTCCTACGCGATCGGCGCAGTGACGTTGAACGCCGCCGGACGGCACAAACAGGCGCGCGTCGGCGGGTTCATCGGCGACCACGGCCTCGGCGCCCTGTCCCAGGATTACTGGGACGTGGATAGCAGCGGGCAAGGTAACGCCTGCGGTCAAATCTGCCAGGGCGTGACGGGCTTGACCGATGCAGAACTCAAATCGGGATTGCCCGCGGGGTTCGATTCGGCGATCTGGGGACAGAGTGCCGCGATCAACAACGGCTATCCCTATCTGCTCGCCAATCCGCCGCAGTGAGGTCAGCGCGCCGGCGCGAGCAATTCCGGCCGGTACTCGAAATGCATCGTGTCGTAGTGATACCAGCGCCCGCCCCAGATGAAGCCGTGCCGCTCGAAGGCGTCGACGATCTCGCGCGGCATGCGGTTGCGCCACACCGGCTTGGCCGCGCCGTGCGTATCCCACAGCCAGTAGTTCGAGTATTCCAGATTGAGGTCGATCGCCGCGCCATAGGCATGCATCGAGGGCTGGCCGAGATCGGCCACGCCCCGGCAGTCATAGGTTCCGGCGGTGGGATAGGCGGCGCGCCGGATCGCGGCCGGCAGCGCGTCGATCTCGGCGGATACCGCGCGCAGCGCCTTCGCCGCTTCGGGCGCGAACCGCACCGCATGACCCCAACTCTTCGGAAGCCACGTCACGGCGACAAGGGATTTTTCCAC
>JBAUXH010000139.1:0-14445 GCA_049584155.1 Solirubrobacteraceae bacterium | reverse complement strand
CCCCGAGGATGACCCACGCAACCCGGCGACGATCGCCGATAACGTCGGCGATAACGTCGGCGACTGCGCCGGCATGGCGGCCGACCTGTTCGAGACCTACGCGGTCACCGCGATCGCCGTGATGCTGCTCGGAGTACTCACCTTCCACGAGTCCACGCGCGTCGTGCTCTATCCGCTCGTGATCGGCGGCGTCGCGATCATCGCCTCGATCATCGGCACGTTCGCGGTGCGCACGAAAACCGACAACGTCGAGCGCGCGCTGCTGCAGGGATTGATCGTCTCGGGCGTGATCGCGGCCGCGGCGTTCGCGCCGATCACCTACTGGCTGATGCGCGACACGACGTTCAGGGTCGTGGGCAACCTCGTGAACACGCCCAGCTGGACACACCTGTACCTGTGCTCGCTGATCGGGATCGCCGTCACGGCGCTCCTGTTCGGACTGACCGAATATTACACTTCGACCCGCTTCTCGCCTGTGCAGAAGACCGCGAAGGCGTCGATCACGGGCCACGCCACGAACATCATCCAGGGCTTCGCCTCAGGGCTCCAGGCCACGGCGTTGCCGGCGATCGTGATCGTGCTTGGCATCCTCGGCTCGTGGAAGCTCGCGGGTGGCGGCGTCACCGGCATCTACGGCATCGGCGTCGCCGCGGTCGGACTGCTGTCGCTGACCGGGCTGATCGTCGCCCTGGACGCGTTCGGGCCGATCACCGACAATGCCGGTGGCATCGCCGAGATGGCCGATCTGCCCGAGGACGTGCGCAAGGTTACCGATCGCCTCGACGCGGTCGGTAACACGACCAAGGCAGTGACTAAGGGTTACGCGATCGGCTCGGCCGTGCTCGCCGCGATCGTGCTGTTCGCGGGCTTTGAGAAAGAACTCGAGTTCAAGGCCGGACACCTGATCTCGTTCGGCATCAACGAGCCCCCGGTGCTGATCGGGCTGCTGCTCGGAGGTCTGATGGTGTGCCTGTTCGCCTCGCTCTCGATCGAGGCCGTCGGTCGCGCCGGCGGCGCCGTGGTCGAGGAGGTGCGCCGCCAGTTCCGCGAGCACCCCGGGATCATGGACTACACCGAAGAGCCCGACTACGCGGCCTGCGTGGACATCGTCACGAAGACGGCCCAGCGCGAGATGATCCTGCCCTCGCTGCTGCCGATCCTGCTGACGCTGATCGTCGGGCTGATCGACGAGCAGGCGCTCGGAGGCCTCTTGATCGGCGTGATCGTCGTCGGCTATTTCTTCGCCGTGATGATGACCTCCGGCGGTGGCGCCTGGGACAACGCGAAGAAGCTGATCGAGGACGGCGCCTTCGGCGGCAAGGGCTCGGAAGCCCACGCGGCCTCGGTGACCGGCGACACGGTCGGTGACCCCTTCAAGGACACCGCCGGGCCGGCGATCAACCCGATGATCAAGGTCGCCAACATCGTCGCGATTCTGATCATCCCGCTCATAACCTGAGGGCGATGAGATGGGGCACGTCGCATGCGACGTGCCCGGGAGGACCGCATGCGGTCCTCCCTCGGAGGCGCACATGTGCGCCTCCGTCAGGCGGCGCATGCGCCGCCTGAAACGACCGCCGCATGCGGCGGTCGCGCGAACGCGCATGCGCGTTCGTCCCCACCAATAAGCTCCAGCTGAGATGAACGGCAGACAGGCGCATCGCGCGGGCACATTCACGCTCTCGCTGCTGATGGCGGTGATCGGCGTGGCGCTGGTCGCGCAGGCCGTGAGCGGGCACGGGAGCATCGTCTCGCCGCGGCTGCTGCTCGGCGTGCTGTTCATCGCCGCGGGCGCCGGACGCATGTATGTGGAGAAGCGTAGGGGCGGCGGGGGTCGCCGAGCATGAGCTCCTCGCAGGGTTCGGGAGGTGAGGGAAGCTCCGAGGGCGGGGCGCTGGAGCACGCCGCCACGGAGGTCGAGCAGGGGGTAGCGGAGGCCGAGCGGGCGACCGCCGAGTTGGCAGCGCGCTCGCGGGTGATCGTCAGGAGGAGCATCGGTTCGCCGCGTCTGTTCGCGATCGTCTACACCTCGCTCGCCAGTGCGATCTACTTCTCGCTCGGGGCGATCGCCGGTCACGCACTCGGCCTGACACCGCTCGTGTTCCTACTCGCGGCGTTGTTCTTCGCGCTCACCGCGCTCACATACGTCGAGGGAGCCTCGCTACACCAGGATCGCGGCGGCGCGACCGTGTTCGCGCGGTATGCGTTCAACGAGCTCGTCAGCTTCATCGCCGGCTGGGCGGTGCTACTGGACTACATCATCCTGATCGCCGTCACGACCTATTCAGCGACCCAATATCTGCGCGTGTTCTGGAGCCCACTCGGCGAGTACGACGAGGCGCTGCTGCTCTCGCTCGCGTTCATCGCATGGGTCGTGCTCGCCAACATCCGCGGCTTCAGTGGACGGCGCGCGCGGCGGATCGGGATGCTCGTGATCGGCGACCTCGCGCTGCAACTGCTGATCGTGGTGCTCGGCCTGGTGCTGTTCTTCGACCCGCACACGCTGAGCGCGCAGATCCATCTCGGCAGTGTGCCGACGTGGTCGAGCTTCGTGTTCGCGCTGACGATCGCCGCGATCGCCTTCACCAGCCTGGAGTCCGCGGCCGGTCTCGCCGGCGAGGTGCGCATCGGCCGCGCGGGCCTGCGTCAGATGGTCGCCAGCGGCGCCGCGACGGTCGTGATCGGCTATGTCGGCATCGCCGTGGTGGCGATCACGGCGCTGCCCGTGCACGACGGTCACACGGAGCTCGCCGGGCGCTATCTGAACGACCCCGTGATCGGCATCGTCACGCAGATGCACCCGCACTGGCTGGAGCAGAGCCTGCGCTATCTCGTCGCGGCGCTGGCGACGCTGACGCTTGTGGCGGCCGCCAACTCGGCGATGCTGGGACTCTCGCGCCTGGCCTACTCGCTCTCGACCAACCGCCAGATCCCCAGTGGTCTCGGGCGCCTGCACCCGCAGCGCTCGACCCCGTACGTGCTGATCGTGCTCGCCGGGGTGATCGCGGCGGGGCTGGCCGCGTCGCAGAATCTCGACTTCCTCGTCGGGCTATATGCGTTCGGAGCGATGCTCGCGTTCACGATCGCGCACCTGTCGATCTGCAAGCTGCGCTACTCCGAGCCCGACCGTGACCGCCCCTACCGGGTGCCGCTGTCGATCAGGCTCAGGGGCGGGGATCTGCCGCTGCCGGCGGCGTTCGGCGCGCTCGTCTCCGGGGTCGGGTGGCTGGCCGTGATGTTCGTGCACGAACCCGCGCGCTACGTCGGCCTGGGTTGGATGGCCGTGGGGATCACGCTGTACGTGATCTACCGCCGTGCTGATGAGACCTCGCTGTTGCGACGGGTCACGGTATCCCCGGAGATGCTGCGCTCCGAGCCGCCCGCCGAACGCGACTACGGCTCGATCCTCGTGCCGCTGCTCGGCACGCGCCTGGACGAGGACATCGTGCAGACCGCCGCGCTGCTGGTCTCAAGCGAACAGACCGACGAGGCCGCGATCGACACCGCGACGATCGAGGCCGTATGGATGTTCGTGATCCCGATGTCGCTGCCGCTCGAAGCTCGCCTGCCCGAGGCGCAGGTCAAGCACGCGCGCCAGGCACTCGCGCGCGCGAAGATCGTGGGGGAGGAGTACGCGGGCGTGCAGGTCGCCACCGCCACCGTCAGGACCCGGCGCGCCGGGTACGCGATCGTCGAGGAGGCCCGGCGTCGCGGCGTGGAGGCGATCGTGCTCGCCGCCGAGGAGCCCTCGCGGGTTCGCGGTGGGGCGCGCCTGGGGGGGCGTGGCGGCCCACTGGAGGATTTCGTAGGGGACGTCACCAAGTACGTCATCGCCAAGGCCGGCTGTCGCGTGATCGTCACCGCGCCCGCGGCTCGCGACGATGCCGCGGAGCGCCCGGAGAAGCTCGCCGCCGCGAGCCCATAGCCGATGCCGCGCATCGTCTAATCTCAGCGCTGATGGGTCCCGACAAAAGCATCAGGCGGTCTGAGGCAGCCCCGTGTTCGTGATGATCGTGGGCGCCGGCCGCGTCGGCTCGGCCGTCGCCAAGTCCGCGCTGGCCGCCGGGCATGAAGTGTCGGTGCTCGACGAGGACCCGCTCTCCCACGAGCGCCTGGACGCCGGCCAGGGTCGCAGCTGGGAGGACGCTGAAGGCCAGTTCACGGTCGGCACGGCGCTGGAGACGGATGCGCTGATCGGGGCCGGGATCGAGCGCGCGGACGTGTTCATCGCCTCGACCGACGGCGATAACACCAACCTGATCATCGCCCAGATCGCGCAGAAGCGCTTCGGCGTGGAGAAGGTGATCGTGCGCGTGATGGACCCGGCGCGCGCCAACTGGTACGGCGAACAGGGCCTGGACACGATCTCCCCGACCAAGCACGCGATCGAGATGTTCGAGCGCGCCCTCGCACCAGAGTCGGCCTGAGGATACGAGCATGTACGCGATCGTCGTAGGAGCCGGCAAGGTCGGCCGCAACCTCGCCCGCGAGCTGATCGTCAAGGGCCACGAGGTCACGCTGATCGAGTCCTCGCGTCCGCGCTACCTGGCGATCGAGGAGGAGTTCGAGCACGCCGCCCAATACGGCGACGCGACCGAGCTGTGGGTGCTCGAGCGCGCCGGCATCCAGCGTGCCGACCTCGTGATCGCCGTGACCGGCGACGACGAGGACAACATGCTCGTCTGTCAGGTCGCCAAGGAGAAGTACCTCTGCGAGCGCATCATCGCCCGCGTCAACAACCCTCGCAACCACGATCACTTCCGCCTGCTGGGGATCCAGCCCGCGGTGTCCGCGACCGACCTGATCCTGCGCCTGATCGAGCACGAGGTGCCCCGCTACGGCCTCGTGCACCTGCTCGCGTTGGAAGAGGAGCGCCTGGAGATCATCGAGCTCGAGGTCAGCTCCGATGCTCCCGTCCTGGGCCAGCGCGTCTCAGACATCGAGCTGCCCGAGGGCAGCCTGATCATCTCCGTGCTGCGCGGCGGCGCGGGCTTCGTGCCCAAGCCCGACACCGTCATCGAAGACGGCGACGAGGTGCTGCTCGTGCTCGACCCGGGTTTGGAGCAGGCGATTACTGCGTTCTTCGCGCCGGACGGATCGCCCGCGCAGGCGTAGGGCACATCACCATCAAGCAGCAAGCTGATTGGTCCCTGGCCCACCCGTAGTGGCCAAACATTCCTCACTGCGTCGGTGCGGACCGCGTCTGGTGTTACGTCCGCCCCAACTATCGGTTTGGCTGTGGCAATTGGGGCAAAGCAACGCAAGGTTCTCAAGGCGGTTGTCCTGTCCGTCCCCGTTGACGTGATGAAGCTCCAGCGATAGGGGTCTGCCTCGCCAGTCCGTGAGACCGCATTGGGCGCAACGATTGGCGAGGAGCCCTGCCTTCAGGAGGCGCTTCTTGAGATGGGCGCGATCGCGCGGGGCTGAGAGCAGCACTCTGATTGGCATTGCATGGGGACGTGTGATCACATCACCGCGGGTCTTTGCTGCGTGCCAGGTCTGCTTGGAGAAGCCGAAACGGGCAACGCAATCGTTGACACTATGACCGGCGTCGTAGTAGGCCTGTACGGCGTTCCAGTCGTACCGGCGACGAAAACGTGGGTCGGGATCGCGCACTCTTCGCGCGTGATAGGCAACGGTGCTCTTGGTGACGCCGAGCGAGCGAGCAATCTCGGCTTGCGACTTGCCTGCCGCCAACATTGCGAGGACTTTGGTCCGAGTCATCTACAAACACACGTTCGCATTCCTGTCGGACGGTCTCCCAGCCTGGATTTGGCTCTTTGGCTATCCTCTAACCAGCGGTGCCGGTCCGGGATAGTCCAATTGGCAGTGACGCCCGGTTCTGGTCCGGGAGATTGGGGTTCGAGTCCCTGTCCCGGAGTTGTTTTGAGTCGGTCTGACTCGCGACCAGTGGAAGTGTTTGGGTCGCGAGCCTACGCCGCGGACTGCGTGGCCCAGTCGCGATACAGCTCGTAGTAGCGCCCGCCCGCGGCGATCAGCTCGTCGTGCGTTCCCTGCTCGACAATCCGGCCGTGTTCGAGCACGACGATGCGCCCGGCCTGGCGAATGGTTGACAACCGATGTGCGATCACGATCGCGGTGCGACCGGCGAGCAGGCGTCGCAGGCCGGCCTCGATGCGACCCTCGGTGTGCAGGTCGACGTTGGAGGTTGCCTCGTCGAGCATGAGGATGCGCGGGTCGGCGACTAGGGCGCGGGCGAACGCGAGCAGCTGGCGTTGGCCGGAGGACAGCTGGGCGCCGCGCTCACCGACCTCGGTGTCGTAGCCGTGGGGGAGCTCTGCGATGAACTCCTCCGCACCGACCGCCGCCGCGGCCTCGCGGACGTGCTCGTCGCTGGCGTCGGGTCTGCCGAAGGCGATGTTCTCGCGGACGGTGCCTGAGAACAGGAAGGCCTCCTGCGGCACGATTCCCATCTGCGAGCGCAGCGAGTCGCTGGAGACCTCGCGCAGATCGTGTCCGTCGACAAGGATCCGTCCAGACGTGGGGTCATAGAAGCGCGCGACGAGCTTGGCCATCGTCGACTTGCCCGCGCCGGTGGCGCCCACGAGCGCGACCGTCTGGCCGGGGGGGATCGTCAGATCGATGTCCTGGAGCGCCTGCACTTCCTCGGGGGCCTCATCGAGCGTCTCATCAGATGACTCATCCGCGTTTGTGGCTGCCGTGCGGTTGACGCGCCTGCGGGGGTTGTATGCGAATGAGACATCCTCGAAGCGGACTTCTCCGCGGATACGCTCGAGCTCGATCGCCCCTGCGCGGTCGGTCAGATCCGGCGTGACGTCCAGCAGTTGGAAGATCTTCTCCAGCGCCGCCATGCCCGACTGGTAGGTGGTGTAGAGCTGGGAGAGCTGCTGTATCGGTTCGAACAGGTATGACAGCGTGCCCACGAACGCGACGACCGTACCTGCGGTGATATGGCCTTCCAATGCCTGAAAGCCCCCGTACAGGACGATCACCGCGAGCGCGATGCCGGAGAGCATTTCCACCGTCGGGAAGTAGGCGGCGTTGAGTCGCACGGTGACCATGTTCGCGTCGCAGTTGTCGACGTTGAGCTCGGCGAAGCGCGCCTCGTGGCGGGGCTCCTGGCCGAAGCTGCGCACGACGCGGATCCCGGACAGGGTCTCTTGCAGGTAAGCGGTGATCGCGCCGATCGTCTCTCGTGTGCGTCGGAACGCGCCGGCTGAAACGAGCCGGAACCAGATCGAGCCGGCGAGTACGAACGGGACGACGCAGAACGTCAGCAGGGCGAGCTTCACGTCGAGGAACAACAGGACCGCGACGGCGCCGACGAGCGTGAGACCGGCCTGGAATAGCGTCACGACCGAGTCCGTCACGAGGCTTTCCAGCGCCTCGACATCGTTGGTCATGCGCGAGATCAGCACCCCGGCGGGGCGGCTCTCATAGAAGCCGATCGGCTGGTTCTGCAAGTGGGTGAAGATGCGGATGCGCAGGTCCGCGAGCGCGCGCTGGCCGACCCAGCCCACGAGATAGGTCTGCACGTAGGTCATCGCCCACACGAGCAGCGCCGAGAAGAGGAAGGCGATCACGACCAGCACGAGCGTGTGGGTGTCGTGGCGGTCGATCCCTTCGTCGATCGCGACCTTCGCCAGCAGCGGCGGCGCCAGCGAGGCGGCCGTGCCGAGCACGAGCGCCACTAGCATCGCGCTCACGCGCAGGCGGTAGGGCCCCAACAGTCTCAGCAGGCCGCGCAGGTTGCGCCCACGCGTGCCTTTCGTGGCGCGCTCCCCGGCCCACTGTGAGCGCATCGGACCGCCGCCCACCATCCGTGCGCCGCCATGCGCGCTCATATCCCGCTCACCTCGCGTTCTCTGGGTAGCTCGCGGGTGAGGAAAACCTGATCGGGAAGCCCCTTCTCGACGATTTCGCGATACAGCTCGGAGGCCTGCAGCAGATGCTCGTGATCGCCGTGGGCGACGATGTGGCCGTGGTCGAGCACGACGATCTCATCGGCGAGAGCGATCGTGGAGAGACGGTGGGCGATGATGAACGTGGTCCGACCGGCCATCGCCTCGTCTAGCGCGAGCTTGATCGAGCGCTCGGTCGAGGCGTCGACCGAAGATGTGGCGTCGTCGAGGATCAACACGCGCGGGTCGGCGAGCAGCGCGCGGGCGATCGCCAGACGCTGACGCTGGCCGCCGGAGAGGGTCAGGCCACGCTCGCCCACGCGAGTGTCGTAACCGTCGGGCAGGCGCTCGATGAACTCGTGGGCCTGGGCACGACGGGCGGCCGCCTCGATCGCCTCGGGTGTGGCGTCGGGATGGGCGTAGGCGATGTTCTCGGCGACGGTCTGCGAGAACAGGAACGGGTCGTCGCTGACGACCGCGACGGCCTGGCGCAGCGAGCGCAGGTCGACCTCGCGTACGTCGGCGCCGTCGAGTAGCACTCGTCCTGAGCTCACGTCATACAGTCGTGAGATCAGCGAGACGAGGCTGGTCTTGCCCGCGCCGGTGCCGCCCACAAGCGCGACCGTGCACCCGGCGGGCACGTCCAGGTCGATATCGCTCAGCACCGCTCGCGCAGTGTGCGCCGGCGCATCGCCATTCGATGAGCGCGTCGCGGAGTAGGCCGCGCCGAACTCGTCGTAGTCGTCGTAGCGCAGCGTGACGCCTTGCAATTGCAGGTGCCCGTTGCCTGCGGGCAATGGTGGGGCGCCGGGCGGTCCGGTCAGGCGCGGGGCGCGGTCGAGGACTTGAAATAGGCGCGCGCCCGAGGCGGTCGCGCGCTGGGCGAGGTTGAGGATCACGCCGAGCGTGCGCATCGGGGCGATGAGCATGTTCAGATACAGGTAGAACGCGGTGAACTGTCCGAGCGTGAGGTTGGCGTGGATCACGGCGTTGCCCCCGATCAGCAGCACGGCGGCGAGGCCGAGCTGGGGCAGGAAGCCGATCATCGGGTTGTACTTCGCTTCCAGGCGGGTGGCGACCATCGCCTGGCTGAACACGCGTCCGACGCTGTGCTGGAAGCGCTGTAGCTGACGGGGCTCGCGGGCGAAGGCCTTGACGACGCGCACGCCGGAGATGTTCTCCTCGGCGTCCGCGGTCAGCTCGGCGATGCGCTGTTGTGTCTCCTGGATCGCCGGACGCGCACGGCGGCCGTAGCGGTAGGAGATCAGCACCACGAACGGCACGGGCGCGAGTGAGATCAGGCCCAGCCGCGGTTCGGTCGCGATCATCACGATCCCTGCGAGTGCGATCGTGAGGATCGACTGCAGGATGAACACGAGCCCGTAGCCGAGGAAGAAGCGCACGGCCTGCAGGTCGACGGTTCCGCGCGACATCAGCTGGCCCGTCTGCTGGCGGTCGAAGAAACCGAGCTCGAGCTGTTGCAGATGGCCGTAGAGCAGCTTGCGCAGGTCGTATTCGACGCCGAGAGAGAGTCTTCCCGCGACCATCCGCCGCCAGTAGGTCAGGCCCCAGCGCACGAGCACGACGAGCGCAATTGCGCCGGCGATCAGCGTCAGTTCGTGGCGATAGCTTGCGCGCGCGCCGGCGTGATGATGCTGGGCGCCGGTGTCGATGATCTGCACCGCGCGGCCCGTCAGGGCGGGCAGCGCGACGGTCATCACCATCGCGAGGCTTGCCAGCGTCCACGAGATGATCATGCCGCGCTTGTAGGGGCGCAGAAATCCGAGTAGTCGGTAGAACGTGGTCATAGTTGTATGGTCAACGATTATTGCAGGACGCTGGCCGGCGGTCGTGGTCGTCGGAGATCCGAGCGCCGGCCAGTGCTCGTATTACGCTGCGGTCATGTCCTCCCGCCCCTCGCAACCTCCGCGCCAGACTCAAGGAGCGGGACTGTGCGACACGTGCGAGCACCAGGTCGAGGTGCGAAACACGCGTGGGTCGGTGTTCTCGCTGTGTGCGCGCTCGCGCACGGACCCAGCCTATCCGCGTTATCCCCGTCTGCCGGTGTTGGCCTGTCCGGGATATGAGGCCAAGCAGCACTGAGTCGACTGCGAGCCGCGCGCGTCACCTCGCGGCGGCCGCCACCGGCTCGGGCTCCTGTGTCGTGGGCAGCTCTCCGGCCGAGACGAAGTCGCGGGTGCGCACGAGCACGAATCCCAACACGGCGCCCACGAGCGCGACCATCGCGGCGATGGCTGCGATCACCGTGAAGGCCCCGGTGAACCCCACGCGGTAGGAGTGATCCAGGGCCGTGCGCGCGGCGGGGGAAAGGGAGTTGGCGATACGGGTGACTTCGCCGGACTCCAGCAGCGTGCCGAGCTGGCCGTGGGCGGTGCTCACGATCTCGCGTGCATGTCCGCTGGCGACGAGTGCGGCTGTGGTGCCGTGGGTCACGCTGTGCTGGAACACGGCGCCCAATCCGGCGATCCCGGTGGCGATGCCGACCTGGCGGAAGGTCGAGTTGATGCCCGAGGCCATCCCGCTGTGCTCGACGGGCACCACCCCGACCGCGGTCGATGCCAGCGGTGGGTTGACCAGGCCCACGCCTGTACCGCACAGCACGAAGCCGGGAATCAGCACGGTCCAGGTCGAGGCGGCGTCGACGACGGTCATGCTCAGCAGGCCGATCCCGATCAGCAAAAGACCCGAGCCCAGCAGCAGGCGCACGGGGACGCGCACGCTCAGGCGGCCGGCGATGGGCGCCACGATGAACGACAGCAGGGTCGAGGGCAGAAACCGCAGTCCCGCCTGCAGCGGGGTGTAGCCGAGCACATCCTGGATGTAGAGCGTCAGGTACAGGAACATGGCAAAGAACGAGCCCGAGAGACAGAACGCGACGATGCTCGCTCCGCTGAAGGCCGGGCGGCGAAACAGCGAAAGGTCGAGCATCGGCTGGGATTGACGGAGCTCGACGACGACGAACAGCGTCATCAGGACGGCCGCGCCGATCAGGAAGGAGACGATCTCCGTCGAGCCCCAGCCCTTCTCGTTGCCCTGGACGAGGGCGTACACGAGCAGGAACAGCGACCCGGAGAAGGTCGTAAGGCCCAGCCAATCCACGCCCGTGGCGTTCGGGTCGCGCG
Organism: Solirubrobacteraceae bacterium; assembly: GCA_049584155.1. Classification (GTDB taxonomy): domain Bacteria; phylum Actinomycetota; class Thermoleophilia; order Solirubrobacterales; family Solirubrobacteraceae; genus Palsa-744. Next base: position 3,419 of record JBAUXH010000139.1, on the reverse strand, counting down.
AGTCCGCCACGCGGGTGAGCGCGATGAACACCGCGATCACGCCGATCGGCACGTTCACGAAGAAGATCCACTCCCAGCCGATGCCCGAGGTGATGACCCCACCGAGCACAGGTCCGATCGCCACCGCTCCGCCGGTCACCGCGCCGAACACGCCGAAGGCCGTTCCCCGCTCTTTGCCGTGGAACGCCTGCGCGATCAACGCCAGGGCGGTGGCGAACATCATCGCCCCGCCGGTGCCCTGCACGGCGCGCGCGAGGTTCAGCATCAGCGGCGTGGTGGACAGGCCGCATACGGCCGAGGAGACCGTGAATACGATCAGGCCCACGACGAACACGCGCCGGCGTCCGATCAGATCGGCGACCGAGCCGGAGGTCAGCAGAAATGCCGCGAGGGTCAGCGCGTAGGCGTTGACGACCCATTGCAGATCCGAGAAGGAGGAGTGCAGCGAGCGCTGAATGTCCGGTAGTGCGACGTTCACCACGGTGATGTCGAGCAGCAACATGAAGATCGCCACCGAGACAGCGATCAATGTCCACCACTTGCGCTCCATTACCGAAACTCCTCGCGCTCGCTCGTTTGCGGACCTCGCGTCGCACTATATGAAGGTGGCTGCGAGGCACTCGTGTCTCGCCGGATTGCCCGGCAGAGAAAGCGGGTTGCCAGGCGGAGGAACGTGTCTATGTCCCCTGGAGATGGCGCGCGAAGAAGGGGACGACCCGCTCCCATAGTTGCGCCGCTGGCTCGGGACGATATGAGGGGCGATGGTCGGCGAAGAACGCGTGCCCGGCGCCCTCGTACACGTCCACGCTGACCTCCTGCCCACTGGCGCCGGCACGGTCGCGCAGCTGCTCGCCAAGGAGCGGCGAGGGGTTGTGGTCTTCGGCGCCGATCGCCGCCATCAGCGGGCAGGACAGGCTTGCCGCCAGCTCCAATGGAGGAGTGGGGCGCTCCGGGGTCGAGCGCTCGTCCGGTGTGGCGGTGTCGATGAACCCGCCCCAGCAGTCCACGGCGGCGTCGAGTCGATTGGATGCGCAGGCGAGCAGGAGCGCGTAGCGCCCGCCCATGCAGAAGCCGATGCAGCCGACTTTGCCGTCGCAGTCTTCGCGAGTGCGCAGCAGATCGGCGGCGCCTTCGAGGTCGCCGAGGACGGTCGCGTCGGACATCGCGAACAGGCGGCTCATCAGCGCCTGCATGTCGTCCATCGGCGGCGGTCCGCCTTCGCGCGTGAACAGATCCACGCCGAGCGCCATGTAGCCGAGGTTGGCGATGCGGTTGGTGATGTCGCGGGTATGGGCGTCCAGACCGCCCGCGGGATGGATCACGACGACGCCCGGGCGGCCGTGTTCGCCGGCGGGCTCGGCGGGGACGGCCAGGTAGCCGTTGATCGAATCCTCACGCGAGCCGGGATAGAGGATGTCTTCACCGAGCACGCTCGCGGGGTCGGTGATCGCTCCCGGCACCCCCTCGGGGCTCGGCTCGACCTCAACGGGTTGCGACATACGCGGCTCCCTTCTCGGTGTACGGGCTCACAGGATCGCCCTCGGATAGGCACGGGTGGCGGCGGCGAGCATGACCGCGAAGAACGCGGCTACGACCAGGAAGTCGAGCCACACGATGCCGCCGCCGACGCCGACGAGCAGCTGGCGCAGACCCTCCACCTCGTAGGTGAGCGGGTTGACGCGAGCGAGCACTTTCAGCCACGGTTCCATCGAGCTGAGCGGATACAGCGCGGAGGAGGCGAAGAACAGCGGCATCATGATCAGCTGGCCGATGCCCATGAAGCGCTCGCGCTCGCGTACGGCGGCGGCGAGCAGCATCGACATGCAGGCGAACGCGGCGGTGCCGAGCATCAGCAGCGCGAGCATCCCGATCACGCCCGGCACGCTCCAGCGCACGTCGATGCCGGCGATGGCGAGCACGATCAGCAGCAGCAGCGCCTGCACGAGCGCGCGCACGCACGCGCCGGCGGCCTTGCCGAGCACGATCGAGCTGCGCGACAGCGGTGTGGCGAGCAGGCGCTGCAGCTGGCCGACGTCGCGTTCCCAGATGACGGCCAGGCCGAAGAAGATCGCGATGAACATCGCTGCCTGCGCGAGCACGCCGGGCGCGATGTAGGCGCGATATTCGACGCCGCCGGTCTTGATCAGGTGCGCGCTGCCGACGGCCGAGCCGAAGATGAACAGCCACAGCAGCGGCTGCACCGAGCGGGTGATGATGTCGAGGTGGTCGTGACGGAGCTTGCGCAGCTCGGCCTGGGCCATCGCCAGGGTGCCCTCGAGGATCCGTACGAGCGGACCGGTGGCGAGGAAGTCGGGCGGGGTCTCGGTGGGGTGAGCGTGAGTGGACATGGGCTCAACCGAGGCGGCGGGCGGTGCGGCGCTGTGCGCGCACGTCCGACAGCCTGCCTTGCTCATCGAGGCTCTCCTCGCCGGTCTCTGCCTCGGTCTCCTCCCCGAGCGGGCGTCCGGTGATCGCCCTGAAGACGTCTTCGAGGCTGCCGGCGTCGTGGCGCTCGATCAGCTCCGGCGGCTCGCCCTGCTCGATCAGCCGACCGTGGTCGATCACGCCGAGCCGGTCGCAGTGGCGCTCGGCCTCCTCCATCAGGTGGGTCGTGACGAGGATCGTCGTGCCCGACTGCTCGCGCAGCGTGTGCAGCCGCTCCCAGACCATCGCGCGCGCGTTCGGGTCAAGGCCGACGGTGGGCTCGTCGAGGAACAGCACCCGCGGGCGATTGAGCAGCGCGCTGGCGATCTCCAGTCGCCGCAGCATGCCACCCGAGAGCGTGCGGGCGAGACGGTCGAGCATGTGTGCCAGCTCCATCGTCTCGATCACCTCCGCGATTCGCTCCCGTCGCTCGCGGCGCGGCACCCCGGTGACGCGGCCGTAGAAGTCAAGGTTCTCCCATGCGGTGAGCGCGCCGTCGACGGAGATGGCCTGGGGGATGTAGCCGATGGATGCGCGCACGGCGAGGCTGTCGGTGCGGACGTCGCGCCCGGCCACGAGCGCGCGGCCCTCGGTCGGGGCGAGCAGGGTGGTGAGCACGCGGATGGTGGTCGTCTTGCCGGCTCCGTTGGGCCCGAGCAGACCGAAGACCTCGCCGGGAGCGACCGCGAAGGAGACCCCGCCGACGGCCGTGAGCTCCCCGAAGCGGACGACGAGGTCGTCGACCAGGACAGCGGGGTCGGGCGTGGCGGGTACGGCCGCGCTCACCGCGCGGGCTCCGGGGCGGACTCGGAGGCCGGAGGTGGCGTCGTCGGCGGGAAAGTGCCCTCAGCATGGGCGTCGAGCTCGCGGATCTTGCGGCGCACGCGCTTGCGCGTCTCGCTCAGCTCGGCTTTGAGTTTGGCGAGCTCCTCGGCGCGATGCTCGACCAGAGCGAGCTGGCGGTCGATGTGCCCTAGCGCCTCCTCGAGCAGCTC
>JBAUXH010000138.1:0-2566 GCA_049584155.1 Solirubrobacteraceae bacterium | reverse complement strand
GTTCAGCGCCGATCCGGCCGCCGAGGCGATGCACGCCTGTGGTCACGACGTCCACATGGCGGCGCTTGTCGCGCTCGCTCGCTCGGCGCACGCGCTCGGCGAGTCGCTACCGGCGCCGCTACTGGCGGTATTCCAGCCCAGCGAGGAGGCCTACCCCTCGGGCGCGGAGCAACTCTTGGGGCCCCTGTCCGCGCTCGCGCCCGCGGCGATCGTGGCGGCCCATGTGCATCCCGAATTGCCCTGGAATGCCGTCGCGCTCGACCCCGGCACGGTTAATGCCTCGTGCGACATCATCGAGATCACTCTCGAGGGCCAGCCCTCGCACGGCGCCTACCCGCACCGCGGGCGCGACCCGATCCTGGCCCTCGCCGACATCGTCGTCGCGCTCCACGCTCAGATCGGTCGGCGAATCGATCCGATACATCCGGCGACCCTCACGGTTGGGGTATTGGAGGGTGGCAGCGCGGAGAACGTCATCCCTGCGCGCGCCCGTGCGCGCGGCGCCCTGCGCGCCTACCGTCCCGAGGATCGTCTCGCCCTGCGGCGGATGGTCGAGGAGGTCGCCTCAGGCATCGCCTCGGCTCACGGCTGTCACGGCGCCGTCGAGCTAACGCCCGGCGAGCCGGCGTTGGAGAACGACCCGACGATCGTCGCGCGCGCCCACGAGCTGATCTCCGGCGCCGGACTGTCTGCGGCGCCGGAGTGGCGCTCCGCCGGCTCGGACGACTTCGCGTTCTTCGGTGCGTTGGGCGTACCGCTCGCGATGGGCTTTGTCGGGCTGCACGGCGCCGACGGATTCACCCCGCGACCGCTGCACCATCCTGAGCTGCTGATACCTGACCAAGCCGTCGGTGTCGTAGCGCGTACGCTCGCGGCCCTGTATCTGGCCGCATCCACGTGACCCTCCACGCGACGTCCCGATCCGCGTATCGTTTTGGGGAGCATACCCCGCTGCGATTGAGTTGGGAGACCCTGTGAGCACGTATACGGCCGAGCAGGCGACTGGCGATAACGAGGAGGCGATCCGCGCCTGGGACGGGCCGCTGTATGACCGCTTCGTCCGCTTCCGCGAGACCGTCACGACAGGCCTAGGAGCGCACGGCGAGGAGGCCCTGCGCTTGAACCCGCCCCAGCCGGGGCAGCGGGTTCTGGACGTGGGCTGCGGCTTCGGCGACACGACCCAGCGCATCGCCGGGCTGGTCGGTCCCGACGGCCAGGCTGTCGGCGTCGACGCTGCGCCGCGCTTCATCGAGGACGCCATCCGCGAGACCGACGAGGCGGGGATCGCCAACGCTCGCTTCCAGGTCCTCGACGTACAGGAGACGCTCGCGCAGGAGACCGACTTCGACATGGTCTTCTCGCGCTTTGGGACGATGTTCTTCGCGAACCCCGTCGCGGCGCTGCGCAACGTTCGCGGTGCGCTCGTGCCCGGGGGCAAGCTCGTGATGGTCGTGTGGCGGCGACGCATCGACAACGACTGGCTCTACCGTGCGCAGACGATCGTCGAGGCGATCGTGGAGCGTCCCAAGGAGTACGACGAGCCGACGTGCGGGCCCGGCCCGTTCTCGATGGCCGACGCCGACACCACCAGCGAGATCCTCGCCCACGCCGGTTTCAGTGAGATCGCGCTGCGCCGCTGCGACATCCCGATCGTGATCGGCTGCGACCTCGACGAAGCCCTCGAACTGGTCATGGCGCTCGGCCCGGCAGGCGAGATTCTGCGCTTGGCGGGCGATCGCGCGACGCACCTGCACGGACAGGTAGAGACGGCGCTGCGCGAGGGACTGGCCGAGTTCGCCACGGATGCCGACGGCAAGCTACGCGCGCCCGCCTCGACCTGGATCGTCACCGCGAACGCTCCGCGCGACTAGGAATGGGAAGGAGATCGCCTAAAAGGGAATGTCTTGGTCCAGGCCGAGACGTTTCTTCACCGGGCGAGGCAGGCCAGATGCAGGGATATCGTGCTCGGCTGGCGCTAAGCCGCCTGCACGCGGATCATCCAAAGGTTCTCCTCCAGCCCCGCGACCACCCCATGCAGGATGTCCGCCGTGACCGCGTCGACCTCCTCCAGGCGATCCATGCGCGTGCGGATCGAGCCGATCGCGTCGGTCAACAGCCGCGTGAAGGCCGCGACCACGTCGCTGTCCAGTATCTGCCCCTCGGGCAGCGGCTCGAGCTCGCTGCGCTCGGCGACCGTGGCGCTGCGCCCGTCCGGCTGATAGCCCAGCGCGACCGCCCGCTCGGCGACCGCGTCAGAAGCTAGGCGCCAGGCGTCGATCATCTCGTCCAACTGCAAGTGCAACGCGCGGAAGTTCGGACCGACGATGTTCCAGTGCGCCTGCTTGCCCAGCAGCGAGAGGTCGATCAGGGTGACGAGCACACCCTGAAGCTCCGCGCCGATCGCCTCGCGATCCTCATGGCGCAACGTCGGATGATGGTCTTGGCTGATGATCGGGTTGGTCATATCGATCTCCTGACGTTGGATCAGTGGCGGATCACCACGATATCTCCCCGCTGATGTCGTTCAGGTCGGCGCATGCGCCGACCTGCCGAGCGGTGCATGCAC
>JBAUXH010000137.1:0-1632 GCA_049584155.1 Solirubrobacteraceae bacterium | reverse complement strand
GGCGCATGCGCCGATCGAACAACACCAACCGCGCTCGCCTCAGGCATAGAACCCCGTCAAGGTCACCAGCTGCCCCGCATAGCTGAGCGCGACCATCGCCACGAGCAGCGCCACCCCCGCCTGCAGCACCCAGCGCCGCCCGAAGGCGTGCAGGCTCGCGACCACCAGCACCGCCAGTGGGCCGATCGCTGGGAACGTATAGCGTCCGAATTCGGCGATGAACGGGCGCACGCCGGGCGTGTAGAACGCCGCCTCGAACCCAGCCACCACCGCCAGCGCCATCAGTGCGAGCAGCGCGAACTCGACCGCGTTGCCCCGCACGAACGCCCACTCGCGGCGTGCGGCGATCAGGCCGAGGATCGGAACGGCGACCATCCCCGCGAGGATCGCGTAGTAGAGCCGATGCGGGAAGAACACGTCATACCAACCGAACGCGCCCCAGCCGCGTTCGACGAAGATGATCATCGCCGGGAAGTGATTGGGGAAGTGATCGGTCATGAACGGCAGCCTCGGCAACAGCGACTGCCACAGGTAGCTCAGATAGTCGAGCGGGTGCGCGAGCGCTTCTCTGGTCGAAGCACCGACCGAGCCGGCTTCGGGAGGAGTCGCGCCAGCTCCGGTGCCTACCGCAGCGACAGGGTGGAACACGTGAGCGAGACGCAACGACAGTCCGCGGGCCGTCAGCGCCGCCAGCACGAGGGCCACCCAGCCGCGCAGGTCGGCGCGGCGATGATGACGGTAGAGCGTCGCCGCCAGCGCGAGGCCGAAGACGGGATACAGCGCGTACGCCGTCTCCTTGACGATCGGCAGCACGAGCAGCAGCGCGCCCGTGAGCAGGCCCAGCCAGAGCTTGACGCCGCGACGTAGCATCAAGATCACCAGCAGCTCCAGCGCCGCGGCGCCCGCGTTCACACCGACGTCGTTGTTGACCGCGCCCGAGATGAACCCGTACATCGGCTGGTAGCAGACGAGCAAAGCAGCGAGCACCCCCAGCCAGGGACGACCAGGCGCCAGCTCGCGCGCGAGCAGGAATGCGAACACGACCGTCAGCGCGCCGATCAGCGCCGAGGCCAGGCGCATCAGCGTCAGCTGACTGAAGGGCGAGTTTGACCCCAGCCAGTAGGCGGGCGCGAGCGTTGCGTAGTAGATCGCGCCGTGCGTCGCGGCCGTCTCATTGCCGCCGCCATCGGAAGAGCTCGGATGGGCAGACGCGGCCTGTTCGCGATACAGGGTCTGTGCGCGCGCGGACCACGGCGCGCGCGTGTCGCCGACCTGATGGTCGCTGAAGAAGCTCTCGCCTTCCAGCGCCAGCGTCTCTGCGCTCGACCAACGCGCCAGCGGCGCAGCCGGGCTTTGCGAGGGCGCCTGCCCGCGCTCTACCAGCGACTGCGTGTAGGCGAAGTGATCGACCTCGTCGGGCGCCTGAAATGGCGGTGTGATCAGCGCCCAGCAGGCGAAGTTCAGTGCCGCAATCGCGAATAGCCACGCGGCCGTGCGGCGCATGCTCGTGCTCGCTCCTCGCCCCACGGCCACCGCCAGGCAGCGCACCGCCGCGAGCGCCAGGCCGGGGAGCACGACCAGCAGGATCAGCACGTACAGCCACGGTCCGACCGGGCTCGGACGAAACAGCGA
>JBAUXH010000136.1:0-2729 GCA_049584155.1 Solirubrobacteraceae bacterium | reverse complement strand
GGCTCAGCGACGCCGCGCACGCACGCGCGGCGTTCGAGGCGACCGGCGCTACCGCGGTGATGCTCGCGCGGGGAGCGCTCGGCAACCCGTGGCTGTTCCGCGAACTGCTCGCGGATGACGTGCGCGAGCCCACACGGGGCGAGATCCTGGACGAGCTCGACTGGACGATCGAGCGTGCGGTCGAACACCTGGGCGAGCCGCGCGCGACCCGTTACCTGCGCAAGTTCTATCCCTGGTATGTGGCTCGTCTCGAACTGGAGCCGGCCGTGGGCAAGCGTCTTGGCGGGTCGCTGCAGCACGCGGATACGCTCGATGCGGTGCGCGAGCAGTTGGAGCCGGTCCGGGCTGACCGCGCGTGCGCGGTCCTCGTCTGAGCCCCCGCGCGCCCAGCGCGTGCGGGGAAGCGTTCGGTCGCGGCCGGGTCGGGCCGCGACCGGGGGAGCAGGGTCGGGCGGGGTTCGTTCGCGGCCGGGCGAGAAGGGTCGGGCGGGACATTGCGGGCGGTCGCGAATGCGGGTCCCGGGGCCCGCTATACTGCTGCGCTCGCCGAGCCCAGTGGCCGCCGAAACCGCCCGCTTACGAGCGGGTTTTGCGTGCCGGCGGTCAACCTCTAACCCCGCGATCGAGGCAGCATGCAGAAGGACGTCATCCTCACCCCCGAAGGCCTGGAGAAGCTCAACCAGGAGCTCGAGCATCTCTCCACGGCCAAGCGCCGTGAGATCGCCGAGCGCATCAAGGAGGCGCGCGAGTTCGGAGACATCAGCGAGAACTCCGAGTACGACGACGCGAAGAACGAGCAGGCGATGATCGAGAGTCGTATCGCGCAGATCCAGGAGAAGCTGCGCATGGCGACGGTGATCGAGACGAAGGACCTCTCGACCGACGTAGTGCAGGTCGGCTCGGTCGTGCACGTGAAGGACGAGAAGACGGGCAAGTCGGTGAAGTACACGATCGTCGGCTCGGCCGAGGCGAAGCCGCTCGAGAACAAGCTCTCCAACGAGTCCCCCGTCGGGCGGGCGCTGCTCGGACACAAGCGGGGCGACGCGGTCGCCGTGAAGGTCCCGCGCGGACCCGCGCGCAAGCTGAAGATCACGAAGATCGACATCGGGCTCAAGTAGTCTCGCCGCTGTGAGCGGAACCGAGGAGCCCGGCCCCACGGCCCCGGAGTCCGGCAGCCATGGTCTGCCCGAGCTGATCGCCGAGCGCCGCGCGAAGGCACGACGACTGAGAGAGTCCGATCCCGACGCGTTCCCCTACTCGTTCCCGAACGCCGAGCCGATCGCGACGATCCTCGCTGCCTACGAGCACCTCACCGCCGGGGAGGAGACCGAGGACTCTCACCGCGTCGCCGGGCGCATCGCCGCCCGGCGCGGCTCGGGCAAGGCCGCGTTCATCGACCTCGTCGATCGCACCGGCAAGCTGCAACTGCATGCGCGCATCGACGTGCTCGGCGAGGAACACTTCGCCCGTCTAACCTCGCTCGACCTCGGTGACCTGATCGGCGTCGACGGCGCGGTGCTGCGCAGCCGCCGTGGTGAGCTCTCGCTGCGCGTCGACCGCTTTCAGATCCTCGCCAAGGCGCTGCGCCCGCCGCCGGACAAGCACCACGGGCTGAGCGACATCGAGACCCGCTACCGCCGCCGCGAGCTCGATCTGATCTCAAGCGAGGACGCCCGCAAGCTGTTCATCGCCCGCGCGCGGATCATCTCCGCGATCCGCGCCTACCTCGACGGGGAGGGCTTCGTCGAGGTCGAGACGCCGGTGTTGCAGCCCCTCTACGGCGGTGCGCTCGCGCGTCCGTTTACGACGCATCACAACGCGCTCGACCGCGACCTCTACCTGCGGATCGCCACCGAGCTCTATCTCAAGCGCCTGCTCGTCGGCGGTCTGGAGCGCGTCTACGAGCTCGGCAAGAACTTCCGCAACGAGGGTCTCTCGCCCAAGCACAACCCCGAGTTCACGGTCATCGAGTTCTACGAGGCCTACGCCGACTACAACGACGCGGCGGCCCGCCTCGAAGGGCTCGTCGGCGTCGCGGCTGCGGCGGCCGGCTACGAGGGCGAGCTCGACTTCGCGACGAGACCCTGGCGACGGGTGAGCTTCGCCGGCGCGATCGAGCAGGCCACCGAGATCGACGTGCTGGCCCAGCGCGACGCGAACGACCTGAGCGCGGCGATCCGCGAGCGTGGCCTGGAGATGGCGACCGAGAATCTCACCTGGCCGCAGCTGGTCGACGACCTGCTGTCGAAGTACGTCGAGCCGACGCTGCGCCAGCCGACGTTCGTGTTCGACTACCCGGTCGAGCTCTCGCCGCTGGCGCGCGAGCACCGCAGTGAGCCAGGCCTGGTCGAGCGCTGGGAGGCCTTCGCGGGTGGGATCGAGATCGCGAACGCGTTCAGCGAGCTGATCGACGCGGACGTCCAGCGTGAGCGCTTCCACGCGCAGGAGCGCCTGCAGACGCTCGGCGCCGAAGAGGCTCAGCCCTATGACGATCTGTTCGTGCAGGCGCTCGAGCAGGGCATGCCCCCCGCGGGGGGCGTGGGCCTGGGCATCGACCGCCTGGTGATGCTGCTCACCGGGCGCGATTCGATCCGCGAGGTCGTGCTGTTCCCGGCGCTGCGCTCGTGACCCTGACGCCGCATGCTTGTAAAGAAAGCCGATTTGGTCCCTGGCGGCGCATGCGCCGCCAGGTCCGGCCTCGCATGCGAGGCCGGTGCAGGGTCGCATGC
>JBAUXH010000135.1:0-2146 GCA_049584155.1 Solirubrobacteraceae bacterium | reverse complement strand
GTCGTGGGTCGTGTTCGTTGGTCAGCTGGCTGTGTGTGGGCCTTGCTTGTGTCGCCTGGGGTGCTGAGGGTTCTCGGGAGAGCCGTCCGGGGTGTCCGGGGTGTTGTTGGGTTGCTGCTGGAGGATGTCCCCGCGGCCTCTGAGTCGCCAGGAGGGCCCGTTGATCGTGAGGACCTCGGCGTCGTGTAAGAGGCGGTCGAGGATCGCTGCGGCGAGGACCTCATCGCCGAGGAGCTCGGCCCAGTCCGAGACGCGCTTGTTGGAGGTGACGATCATCGAGGAGCGTGTGTAGCGGCGGTTGATCAGCTGGAAGAAGCGGTTGGCGTCGGCGCGCTCTAGGGGCAGGTAGCCGACCTCGTCGCAGATCAAGAGGTGGGGGCGCTGGAAGTGGGAGAGCTTGGTTCGCAGGTTGCCGAGCTGGTCCGCTTGGCGCAGATCACGGACGAGGTCATCGAGGGTTGTGTAGCGGACCAGGTAGCCGGCTCTGAGGGCCTTCATTGCGAGACCCACGGCGATGTGGCTCTTGCCGACTCCGGGTGGGCCCAGGATCAGCGAGCAGACGCGGCGCTCGATGAAGCGCAGCGAGCGCAGCTCGGCGAGGCGCTTGGGGTCGAGCTCCGGCTGGAAGGCGACATCGAACTCGTCGAGGGTCTTGTGGTGAGGCAGCGCGGAGAGCTTCAGCCGCGAGGCGTAGCGCCGGCCCTCGACGACACCGAGCTCTGACTCGAGCACCAGGTCGAGGAACTCGCGGTAGCCGAGCTTGGCGCTCTGAGCGCGGTCGATCAGCTCATCGGCTGACTCGGCGAGCCCGAGGAGCTTCAGCTCCTTGGCGTTGCGGGTGATGCGCTCAGTGATCAACTCAGCCATCGAGAACCTCCTCATAGCGGGCAAGGGAGCGGTGGTGGGCCACGGGGTCGGGCAGCGCGCGCAGCACCCGAGCGAGGGAAACCGAGTCCTTGATGGGGTCGGGAAGCACACGTGCAGGGGCGCCACGGCGGTAACGCGCCAGACGTTGCCCGTCACGCAACGAGTAGACCTCGATCTCCTGTGCGCCGAGCACGAGCTCGACACGCTCGCCAGGCCTGGCGTCAGGGACCGCGTAGCGGCGGCCCTCGAAGGAGAACAGACCGTCACGAGCGACGATCCGCGAGCTGCGCTCGACCACAAGGTATGGGGTCGCCGGCCGCTCAAGGAGCGTGGCACGGTCGCGCTTGGCCCTGACAGCGACCACCTCGCCGTGGGTGCCATGCACACGCTGACGGGCGACGTCCTCATTCCAGCGCTCCCAGCCCTCGTTTGCCTGCTCGTAGCTTGAGAAGCGATGTGCACGCAGCAGACGCTCGCGGACATAGGGCACATCGGACTCGACCTTGCCTTTTCTCCCAGGGCGAACCGGGCTCGATATACGCGGTCATCGTGCCGGCGAGACGGCAGTAGTCGCGTAGCACCCAGGCGATCATCTCGGGGCCGTTGTCGGCCCGGAGATACTCCGGGGCGCCGCGGGTGAGCACGAGATCCTCGATGACCGCGACGAGGTCCTCCGCGGTGCAGGTCCGGTCGACCCTGATCGCCAACGCCTCGCGGGTGTACTCATCCACGATGTTGCACAGCTTGAGCCTGCGGCGATCAGACGTCTCGTCGAACATGAAGTCGATCGCCCACACATGACCGGCGTGGGTGGCGCGCAACCGTTGCTTCTGGCCCTGACCTACCCTGCGGCGCTTGCGGGTCCTCACGGGCCGCCGCAGTCCCTCCTGGCGCCAGATACGGCGCGTGCGCTTGCGATTGATCGTCCAGCCTCCGCGCAGCAGGATCTCATGCGCGGTCTTCCAGCCCCACCGGGGATGCTCCCCGGCGATCTCACGCAAGCGAGCTCTCAGACGCTGCTCCTCGGTGCTGCCGGGCGTAGCGGCTTGCGCTGCGTGGAGCGATGCTGCCCCACCACACGGCACGCGCGGCGCTCTGAAACCCCGAAACGCTGCTGCAGGACACACACGGCCCTGCGACGGCGCCCCGGGGTCAGAATTTCCCCTCAGCCAACTCCTTGAGCATGTCGATATCCAGCGCTTGCTCAGCGACGAGCTTCTTCAACCGCTGGTTCTCGACCTCGAGCGTCTTCAAGCGCTTAGCCTCCTCAGCCTTCATC
>JBAUXH010000134.1:0-3542 GCA_049584155.1 Solirubrobacteraceae bacterium | reverse complement strand
GAGCACCGCCACGCGCCGCACGGTCCGTCGCGACAGCAGGATGCTTGCGAGCTCGAGCGCCGGTCGCGTCTTGCCGGCGCCGGGCGCGGCCGAGATCAGGAAGGGGCCGTCCCGCCAGTCGTCGAGGCGTTCGAGCGCGCGGCGTTGCCACGCGCGCAGCGACGATGTCGAGGAAGGGGATGTAGGACGGGTCAAAGAGCCCGGCATCCTGCGACACGCCACGGACGGATCGACGTCCCCACGGCCGGCGCCGCACGGTTGAGCCGATCACGGTCGATGCGACGGCAGGCGAGCGCATCGGCGTTCTCCGTATCCGCTTTATGGAGCGCCCATGAGAACCACGCCTCGCGGGGCCGCATGCACGGTCGCAGCCGACCTCGGCGCCCGTCCGCCGCCAAATACGTGAGAATCACCCGCAATGCACGTCACCGCCAAGGCCGACTACGCCGTGCGCGCCGTCGTCGAGCTCGCCTCCGGCAGCCAGGACTCGCCGCGCAAGGTCGACGAAGTCGCCCAGGCCCAGGGCATTCCCGTCTCGTTCCTGGAGAACATCCTCACGCAGCTGCGCTCCGCCGGGCTCGTGCGCAGCCAGCGTGGTCCGGAGGGCGGCTACTGGCTCGCGCACCCCCCCGAGGAGGTCAACCTCGCGCAGGTCATCCGCGCGGTCGAGGGCCCGCTCGTGGGCGTGCGCGGACTGCGTCCCGAGGAGGTGGTCTACGAGGGCTCGGCCGAGTCGCTGCAACAGGTATGGCTGGCGCTACGCGCGAACCTGCGCAAAGTTCTGGAGCACGTCACGCTCGCGGACGTCGCCTCGGGAAAATTGCCGAAGGACATCGTCGCGCTGACTAAACAAGAGGAAGCCTGGGAAACCCGCTAGGCGGCCGTGGACGCTGCGCGGTGCTTCGTCCTCGGTCGCTCGCGTACGTAGTACGCCACGCTCCCTGCGTCCGTGCCCGCTTGGTCCACGGCCGCCTAGAAGCTAGGCGAACACCCGCGGCTCAGGCAATCTCACCGCGAGGATCTGCCCCTCGTGTAGCTCCAGCTCCTGGGCGGACTCGCGCGTGACTTGCGCCCATATGTCGCGCCCATCGCCGAGCTTCAGCTCGACGCGCACCTCGAAGCCGAGATGCACGACTCGCTCGATCAATGCCTCTGTGCCTTCGCCTGAGGCCGAGGGCAGGATCTGGATGTCGTGCGGGCGCAGGAAGGTCGCCTCGCCGAGGCGGTTGACGGGGCCAATGAAGGACATCACGAACTCGTTGCGCGGGCTCTCATAGAGCTCGCGCGGCGTCCCCGCCTGCTCGATGTGGCCGTGGTTCATGACCACGATCTGCTCGGCGACCTCCATCGCCTCCTCCTGGTCGTGGGTCACGAAGATGGTCGTCACGTGGATCTCCTCGTGCAGCCGCCGCAGCCATTCGCGCAGCTCCGCCCTGACCTGCGCGTCGAGCGCGCCGAAGGGCTCGTCCAGCAGCAGCACCCGCGGCTGCACCGCCAGCGCCCGCGCGAGCGCCATGCGCTGCAGCTGACCGCCGGAGAGTTGGGAGGGGTAGCGCTCGGCGAGGCCGTCGAGCCGGACGAGCCCCAGCAGCTCGCTCACGCGCTCGCGAATCTCCGCCTTCGGGCGTTTGCGCACGGTCAACCCGAACGCGACGTTGTCGTTCACGGTCATGTGCTTGAACGGGGCGTAGTGCTGGAAGACGAAGCCCACGTCGCGCGTGCGCGCGGGCGTGTCGGTCACGACCTCGTCGCCGATCTCCACCTCGCCCGAGTCGGGGCTCTCCAGCCCGGCGATGATCCGCAGCAGCGTCGACTTGCCGCTTCCGCTCGGGCCCAGCAGCGCCGTCAGCGCGCCGTCGTTCACGCGGATGCAGACGTCGTCGAGCGCGACGAAATCGCCGAAGCGCTTGTCCACGTTGCGGACCTCGATCGCCATCAGATAGCCGTCCTGCGGCGCGTGCGTCGGGTGAGCAGGTTCATAGCCACCAGCGTAGCCAGCGCCAGCAGCGCCAGCACCACCGCGCTGGCATATGCGCCGGTGATGTTGAAGTTCTCGAACTGCCCCTGCACATACAGCGGCAGCGTCTGTGTCTGACCTTCGATGCGCCCGGAGACGACGCTGACGGCGCCGAACTCCCCGAGCGCGCGCGCGGTCGTCAGCACGACCCCGTACACGACCCCCCATCTGATCGCGGGCAGCGTGATGCGCCGGAACGTCAGCCACGCGCCCGCCCCGAGCGTGGCGGCGGCCTGCTCGGAGTCGGTTCCCAGCTCGCGCAGCACGGGCGCGGTCTCGCGTACGACGAACGGCAGCGAGACGACCGCCGTGGCGAGCACCATGCCGGGCACCGAGAAGATCACCTGGATGCCGTGCCCGATCAGCCAGTCGCCGAACCAGCCGGTCTTCCCATATACGAGCACCAGAGCGAGTCCCACTACCACCGGCGAGATCGCGAACGGCAGGTCCACGAGCATCCCCAGCAGCGCCTTGCCCCGGAAGGAGCCGCGCTCGAGCAGCAGCGCCATGCCGACCCCGAAGGCTGTGTTCAGCGGCACCGCGATCGCGACGATCTCGATCGACAGCCAAAATGCATGCACCGCGTTCGGCGCCGTCACGGCTTCCCACACCGGCGTGATCCCATGTTCGAAGGTGCGGTAGAAGATCATCGCCACCGGCGCCACCAGCAGCAGCGCGAGATAGCCGAGCGCGACCGTGCGCAGACCGAGCTTGCTAAAGGACATGCTTCGATCTCCACCGCGACACCAGTGTCAATGCACCCAGCACGATCAGCGCGGCGGCCAGCAGCACGACCGAGACGGCCGCCGCCGCGGGCAGGTTTTCGGCCTGTATCTGGCTGAACACGTACACCGAGCCGACCTCGGTCTTGAACGGCAGGTTGCCGGTGATCAGCACGAGCGAGCCGAACTCGCCGACCGCCCGCGCGAAGCTCAGCGCGACCCCCGAGACGATCGCCGGGGTCAGCGTCGGCAGCACGATCCGGCGCAGCACCGTCACCGGCCCGGCTCCGAGCGAGGCGGCGGCTTCCTCCATCGAGCGGTCCATCTCGATCAGTACCGGTTGCACCGACCTGACGACGAACGGCAGCGTCACGAACAGCAGCGCCAGCGCGATCGACGCGCGCGTGAACGCCACGTCGACGCCCAGCGGACTGTTGGTGCCATATAGCGCCAGCAGTACCACCCCGGCGACGATCGTCGGCAGCGCGAACGGCAGGTCGATCAGGGCGTTGACCGTGCGCTTGCCCGGGAACTCGTCGCGCACGAGCACCCAGGCGATCAGCGTGCCGAAGAACGCGTTGACGCACACCACGATCGCCGACATCACGAGCGTCAGCTTGATCGCGGCCTGCGCCTGCGGTCCGCTCACCTCGCGCCAGAACGCGTCCAGTCCGCCGCTGCCGGCCTTCGCCAGCAGCGCCGCGACCGGCAGCAGCACGAGCACCGACAGGTAGACGCCGATCAGGCCCTTGCCGAGCGCCCCCGCCGCACGCCCGCCGCTCAGCACGGCGGGCGTCTTCAGC
>JBAUXH010000133.1:0-2134 GCA_049584155.1 Solirubrobacteraceae bacterium | reverse complement strand
CTGATCGCCTGGAGCGCGCCCGGGCTGCGGGGGCTGTGGTGGGGACCCTATGACGAGAGGACCATGCGCGCGGCTCGAGCCGTGGCGCGGTTGCGATCCGGGCGTGAGTCAGACCGCGAGCGCGCGTGGCGTAGGGGCGCTCCGGCGATCGTGCGGGTTGGCGCGCGGATGCTGGGGCGGGGCTTGCCACGGTAGGAGGCTAATCTTTGACGCATGCCAGCCCAGGCCTATGCCGGCAAGGAGTGCGTGTGTCAACTGCGTCGCGGCATCTGCGATCAGAGCTGCGTGCAGGGCATGCTCGACACCCCCTTCTACATCGCCTGCCTGAAGCTGAGCGGCCGGCGCTGCGTGGTCGTCGGCGGGGGCGAGATCGGGCTGGAGAAGGTCGAGGGGCTGCTCGCGTGCGACGGTCAGGTGACGCTGATCGCGCCCACCGCGCTGCCGGCGCTGCAGGAGTACGCGCGCGAGGGATCGATCCGCTGGGAGCAGCGCGAGTACGCGGGCGCGGAGGATCTCGAGGGCGTGTTCATGGCGATCGCCGCGACCGACGACACCGATGTGAACATCGCCGTCTACGACGACGCCGAGCGTCGCGCGATGCTCGTGAACGTCGTCGATGTGCCGCCGTTGTGCAACTTCATCCTGCCCGCGATCGTCCGCACCGGTCCGCTGGCGATCGCGATCTCCACCGCCGGCGCCTCCCCGGCGCTGGCCAAGCGGATGAAGCGCGAGATCGAAGGCCAGTTCGGGCAGGAGTACGCGCGGCTGGCGATCATGCTCAACGAGGTGCGCGGCTGGGCCAAGGGCACGCTGCCGACCTACCAGGATCGCAAGGAGTTCTTCGAGGGCATCGTGGGCGGAGCGCCCGACCCGATCGCGCTGCTGCGAGCGGGCGAGGAGACCGCCGTGCGCGAGCTGATCGCTCGGGCCCAGCGCGAGCACGAGCCTCAGCCCTCGAGCGTGTGATCGAGCTCGACGCGCTCGTTCGCCGCTATGGCGAACGCGAGGCCCTGAGCGACGTCTCACTATCGCTCGCCGCCGGCCAGACGCTGGTCGTGTTCGGTCCCAACGGCGCCGGCAAGACGACGCTGCTGCGCGTGCTCGCCACGCTGCTGCGCCCGCACTCCGGCCGCGTGCGGGTACTCGGCCGCAAGCTGCCCGACGACGCCTGGCAGGTTCGCGGCCAGATCGGCCTGCTCGGACACGAGCCGCTGCTCTACCGCGAGCTGACGCCCCGCGAGAACCTGCGCTACCACGCGCGCCTGCACGGGGTGGGATCGCACAGGGTCGAGCGGTTGCTCGACGCCGTCGGCATCGACGCCCGCGCGGACGAGCCGCTGCGCACGCTCTCGCGCGGCATGGTCCAGCGTGTCGCGGTCGCCCGTGCCGTGCTGCACGACCCGCCGCTGCTGCTGCTGGACGAGCCCCGTGCAAACCTCGACCCGGCGGCCGTCGAGCTGGTCGAGCCGCTGATCGGCCGATCTCGTGGGCGCACGCGCGTGATCTGTAGCCACGACCCCGGCGGCGGCCTGGCCGAGGCCGACCTGGTGCTGGGCCTGCGCGAGGGTCGCCCGGCGCTGCTGCGCCCAGCCGCGGACGTCGCCCGGGACGAGATCGCGGAGCTGTATCGGTGAGGGCTCTCAAGAGCACCGACTCCTCCGCGGCGAGCGGCCCGCAGACGGGCGAGTCGCGCTGCGCGTCCCCTGGCACGTTCGCCGTCGTCGGCGCGCTGCTGCGCAAGGAGCTGCTCGTGGAGCTGCGCACGCTGGAGTCCGTCCCCGGCATGTCCCTGTTCGCCGTCAGCACGATCGTTGTGTTTCACTTCGCGCTGCAACGCTCGACCGTCGATGGCGATCTGGCCGCGGGCGTGCTGTGGGTGACGCTGCTGTTCGCGGCGATGCTCGGGCTCAACCGGCTGTTCGTCGCCGACGCCGAGCAGGGCGGGTTCGACGGGTTCCTGCTCGCGCCCGTGGACCGCACCGCGATGCTGCTCGCGAAGGCGCTGACGCTGCTCGCGTACCTGCTCGTGCTGGAGATCGTGGCGGTGCCCGCGTTCGCGCTGCTGCTGCTCGGACCGCCGCTCGGGCCGGCGCTTGGAGGCCTCGTGGCGATCCTCGTGCTCGCCGACGTGGGG
>JBAUXH010000132.1:0-9029 GCA_049584155.1 Solirubrobacteraceae bacterium | reverse complement strand
GGGCGAGCCCCCGGCGAAAGGATCCCCGGCGCCACCGCGCCGGGGATCGCCGGGCGCCGCGGCGCTGTGGCGCGAACGGATCCTCGGCCTGCGCGAGGGCAGCATCATCGTCGTCACGCTCGTAGTGGCGATCTATTTCGCGGTGAACACGTCGAGCTTCTTCACCTCGGCGAACTTCAAGACGCTGCTGCCGTACTTCGCCCCGTTCGCGATCCTGGGCGCGGGCGAGGTGTTCGTGATGATCCTCGGCGAGATCGACCTGTCGATCGGCGGCACGTATCTGCTGGCGCCCTATCTCTTCTACAAGCTCGACGCGTCGGTCGGATTGGGGCTCGTGCCGAGCGTGATCGTGGCGCTGCTGGCCTGCATGGCGGTGGGGGTGGTCAATGGGTTCTTCGTGGCGGTTGTCGGCATCAGCTCGTTCGTGACGACGCTCGGCATGCTGTTCGCGCTGGAGGGACTCACGCTGATCATCTCCCACGGCCAGCCCGTGGCGACGCCGGGCGCGCAGGTGCATGCGACCACGCACAACGTCACGCACGTGGTCAACGGCGTGCACATCCAGCTCCCGGAGACCGTCAACCACATCTCGACGTTCGCGAAAATCTTTGGCGGGGGCGTCTATTCGGAGCTGGTGTGGGCGCTCGTGATCGTGATCGTGCTGCAGACCGTGCTGACGTTCACGCGCTGGGGCCTATACACGGTGGCGGTCGGCTCGAACAAGCTGGGCGCCGCTGAGGCGGGGGTGCGGGTGCGGTTGGTGACGGTGCGCAACTTCGTCCTGTGCGCGCTGACCGGCGGGCTCGTGGGGATCCTCGAGGCGGTGCGCTCGGGCACCGTCCAGCCGGACACGGCCGGGGCTAACGAAATTCTCTTCTACGGCATCGCCGCGGCGGTGATCGGCGGCACGCTGCTCGCAGGGGGTTCGGGCACGGTCGTGGGCGCGCTGATCGGGGCGCTGTTCCTGGGCATCCTCCACGACGGGCTGACGCTGCAGGGGGTCAACGCGAACTACCTGCTGTTCTACCTGGGCCTGGCGATCATCGTGGCGATGACTGTCAACGTGTACGTGCAGCGCGCGCGAAGGGGGGCCGGCAGTGGCTGAGCCGCCGAGGATCCCGCCGGAGACGATCGTAGAGCCGACCCGGGCCGCGGATGATGTGCTGCGCGTGGAGCACATCTCCAAGCGCTTCGGCCCGGTGACGGCCCTGCGCGACGTCAGCCTGCACCTGAAGAAGGGTGAGGTGCTGGGGTTGCTGGGCGATAACGGCGCGGGCAAGTCGACGCTGATTAAGATCCTCAGCGGGTTCCAGCGCCAGGACGGCGGGGAGATGTTCCTGCACGGGCAGCCGTATACGCCGAAAGGGGTGGACGACGCGCGCGCGAAAGGGATCGACACCGTCTATCAGGATCTGGCGCTGATCGATGAACTGTCGGTCTACCACAACATGTTTCTGCGCCGCGAGCGCGTGCACCGCCCGCTGCCGTTCCTGGCCAACCGCGAGATGAAGCGCGATGCCCGCACGGCGCTGGATGAGATCGGGATCAACATCCCGCGCATCGACGTCGCGGTGGCGCGCCTGTCGGGCGGTCAGCGCCAGGCGATTGCGGTCGCGCGGACGGTGAACGGCGACGCCGACATCATCCTGCTCGACGAGCCGCTGGCGGCGATGGGCGCGAAGGAGGGCTCGATGATCCTCGACCTGGTGGCGCGCCTGAAGCAGGAGGGGCGCGTGTCGATCATCATGATCCTGCACAACTACGTACACGTACTGCAGGCATGCGATCGAGTGAGCATGATTCAGGATGGTGAGATCGCGCTGGACAAGCCCACATCGGAGACCTCGGTGGAGGAGCTGACGGACATCGTCGTCAACGAGTACCGACGGGCGCGCGAGGCGGCGCACGCGGAAGAGGCGCGGGTCGCGGAGTAGAGGGTCACCGTCGCATGCTTATTTATTAAGGCTCGCGTTGTGATCTCCCTCTCGCGTTGGAATCGCGAGACCGATCCGGTGGCAGGGGTCGCATGCGACCCCTGCTCCGAGACGTGCATGCACGTCTCGGCCGCCGGCGCATGCGCCGGCGGTATGACGAGCCGCATGCGGCTCGTCACCGGGCCGCACATGTGCGGTCCGGCCGGGGGCACATGTGCCCCCGGAACAGCACCGTCCCCGGCTCGCGCGCGCCAGTTCGGTTGCAGGGTGATCCGGCGGCCGCGACGCGCGGTACTCTCGGTCGATCGCGATTTCAGTCGGTAGGAACCAGCCCAGCATTAGATGAGCACAACCGTGGAACGCAGTCGCAGCGTATGGCCGATCGTCGGCGGGCTCGTCGCCGTGCTCGTGGTGGTGCTCGCGGGCGGGATGTATCTGTATGACCACGCCCATCGCGACACGATCGCCCACGGTGTCACGATCGATGGCGTTGCCGTGGGGGGCTTGAGCGAGACCGCCGCGCTGCACAAGGTCCAGCACGCCGTGATCGACCCGCTGAACCGGCCCTTGGTGGTGCGCTCGAGCGCGGGAACCTGGACGCTCGGCCCGCGCGCAGCGCAACTGACGGTTAACGCCCAGAACATGGTCGCGCAGGCCGTGCATGCAAGCCGCGAAGGCTCGATCGTGACGCGCACGTTCCGCGGGCTGTTCGGCGGCAGCGTGCACCACGACGTCCCGCTGGTCGTGGATTACTCCCACGAAGCCATCACGGCGCTGACGGCAAAGGTGCGCGCGGCCGTCAACAGGTCCCCGCAGGACGCGAGCGTGCAGCCGAGCGCGAGCGGGCTGAACACCGTGGCGGCGAAGGCCGGGTTGACGGTGGAGAACGAACGGCTGGGTGGGCGGATCGTGCACGCGCTGACTGGGCAGAGCGACTCACGGACGGTGATCGTGCCGACGAAGACGGTGGCGCCGAAGGTCACCACGGCGCAGCTCGCGAGCCAGTACCCGGCCTACATCGTCGTCGACCGCAGCGCGTTTCAGCTGCGCTTCTACGAACACCTGCACCTGGCGAAAACATACGAAATCGCCGTCGGCATGGAAGGCCTCGAAACGCCCGCCGGCCTGCACAAGGTCGAATGGAAGGAGGAAAACCCCCCGTGGCTCGTGCCCAACAAAGCGTGGGCGGGAGCCCTGGCCGGGAAGACGATCCCGCCTGGGCCCCAGGACCCCTTGAAGGCGCGCTTCATGTCCTTCGACGGCGGTGCCGGCATCCACGGGATCGACCCGAGCGAGTACTCCTCGATCGGTCACGACGCCTCCCACGGGTGCGTGCGGATGCGGATACCGGACGTGATCGCGCTGTACAGCCGCACGCCCGTGGGCACGCCCGTCTACATCATCTGAGCGAGGTGCGGGGAGCAGGTGCGGGGCATGCGCCCCGATGCCCTCAGACCCGGCGGGTGCGCGTCAGACCCGTCGAGTGCGGTCAGGCTCGGTGAGATACGCCTGGTTCTGCTGGCGCTCGCCACGGATCTGGATCGCGATCAACACGACGAAGATGTTCACGAGCACGCCGATGCCGATGAACGTCACGATCAGGCCAATGTCCGTGGAGGTCGCGCTGGCGAGCAGGGCAGTCATCGCGCGAGAGCCTACCAGCGCGCCCCGCGCCCGTGTCGCGCAGGCCTGGTCTCGCCCGAGGCGCACCCCCGGTTCGAGATAGGCTCTAGGCCGTCATCCCGATGCAGGTGCGGGGAGAGGTGCCGGAGCGGTTGAACGGGCACGACTGGAAATCGTGTGACGGGGGAAACTTCGTCCGAGGGTTCGAATCCCTCCCTCTCCGTTTCGGCGATTTGTAGCCGTTCTTGGCTTCAGAAAGCCAGCTGCTCGCCACGGAGGTCGCTCTCGACAAGCTCGGAGCCCGCGGGATCTCCGGTGCCGAGGCCGAGCAGGGGATCTGGAATCGTCACGTGGTAATTAGGAATCGCCGCGGCCCATCACGGGCGCGTGATTGAAGCAGGCACATCGCCTATGGCGGTCGGCCACCCAGCGCAGATCGCGGCGTCGGGCACCCGGGACCAATCGCTCCTCATGGGCCTCAGGATCAGAGGCCACGGGCTAGCGTCAACCACCGGGGAGAGCTCGCCGGGCGCGCCTCGAATGCCAGGGGAGATACGACTTTTGGAAGTCCGATGCATGGCCGATGCTTTGGCTATGCATCGGCGTCGCAAGAAGACTAAATCTGTGTCCGTGCGGCGAATGCGCCGCCTAGACGTGACCAGGGACGCAGCGGCTCTATCCCTCTTGCCAACAAATGTCGATCATCTCGGAGCACTGGAACGCCTGGGGGCCCTCGCGGCCCATCGCCCGGGTGGACTGGTGCGCCCCAACGCCCCCTCCTGGCGGGTATGGCGGTTGGGCTCGGAGGCTCGCCGATTGATCGCTGCGTCACCACCAGGGATCATCGATTACCCGGCGGCACAGACGACCGTCATAGACGGCCGGGAGTACGCGATATTGCTTGGTCGCGGCGGCTCAGAGGCGATCGCTGCCCGTTTGTTGTCGGAGGCACTCACGGGGCTGCTTGAGGTGGATCCCCATCTCGCGGTAGCACTCACCTTGCTCAAGACTGGCCTCGCACTGAGCGAGGCCGTCTTGATTGATTCTGGTCTGGCTGGGTCGCAGTGGCCGTCGCACGGAGACGGGCGGATCACAATCCCTAGCCAGCAGAAGCTGGAGCGTCTTCGGGCTGCGGTTGTGGTGTCTGGGCAGCGACTCGAGCGGATCGGAGACCTCTCGCTGCTCGATCCACTGTTCGGTGTCTTTGAGGATCTCGAGGGTCGGGGCTACCGACCGCTGATGCGACTCGATCAGGGCGTGTTGGTTGCCGCACCGTTCTCGTTGTCGTCGGCAGTGCTCGCCCATGTCTGGGAGCGAGTCCAACTGAGCGCCTGTCTAGATCAGATCGCGGCACAGATGCGACGCCAGTGGATGGCAGAGACAGTCGCGCTTTGCGAGCTGTGTGACTGGCGTGTCGAACGAGCGGGAGAAGACGGTGTGCTACTCGTCGAGCTCGACGAGGGCACAACAGCGGAAATACAACTGCTGTTTGCCCAGCCGGTAGGTGGTGAGCTGCCCTGGATCGTGCAGACGCCTGCGCCCCAACCCATCCAGGAGGGAGCTGAGCGGCTTTTCACGATCAGTGCGCTGCTTGCCTGCGGAGGACCTGCGGGCGTCCTAACCGACCCTACCCAAGAGACTGTGCACTGGGTGCTGGATGCTCAAGGCTTGGAGTATCTCTTGGATGCGATCCGCTTGGACCCGCTCGCGCTTGTGCGTTGTCATCGCGAGATACCTGGATCGATCCCGAGCGAGGCGGCTGGCGAGCTGCTCGATGTTGTGGGTGCGGTGCGCTACGCGGAGGACAACAGCGTCGCCTTGGATGTTCAGAAGGAAGATCCAACGGAGCTCACAATCGCATTGGCTCGCATGAACGCCGCCCGGCATTGCGAGCCCGAGTGGGGGCGCCCCGATCGTGCGACGCAGGTGATTAGGTATCGGCACTCTCATGACGCGCGCGTGTTCGTGCCGTTGATCCCTGGTCCCGAACTGCGTCTGCTCGTTACTGACGGAAGCACTGCCTGCTGGGTCAGCACCAACGGCACGCCCGCGTCGCGGCTAGCCGCAGAGGCGATGCTCACCCATATGACCGTGTATTGGATAGGCAAGCTGATGGAAGTCGGGCTGTTCAAGAAAGACGACGGTCACGGATGGAACTCGACAATCGTGAGCTACAGCCACGAGGCTCCGCAGACTCTTGCCGCAGTCATGACGGGCACGGGCACCTCGAGGTTGTCGTTCGGGGCCGGATTTCTGAGTGAGTTGGCGCGCAGTGATAACAGTGCCGATCGCCGGCTCATTCGTGCACTGTTGGACCTGATTTTCGGCGATCCCACCGACGCCGAGGACATGCGGTTGCGCGAAGCGTTCCTCGATGAGCTCGCGCCGCTCGGTACTGGGACATTCATGATCTGGAATGAGGCCACGACGCCGCAGCTACCCGCAGATCCTCCGAGCGTGCTCCCGACGTCCGGGATGGCACGTTTGCGCGCGGACGCTGACTTGGGGAATGCCTTGCGTCAGGCTGGGGCGATCGGCCTCGCCCGTGGTTCGACTGCAAAGGACTGGCTCAACGTAGCGGTCGCCGGCGGGATCGAGCGCTTGGGGCAGGAGGTAGACGAATACGGCCCCGAGCTCTTGGAACGTCTCGTTGGACTCTGTGAGCTCATAGCCCTGGAGACCGAGGCCACCGCGATTCGGCATCCAGCCCGCGCTGCGCTGGGCGAGTTTGATCGAGATGAGCTGCGAGGCGCGCGGGAAACCGGGATCCGAAATGGTGCAGTCCGGTTCCTCGTGGAGATGACATACGCGCGGTCTCCGCAGGGCAAGCGACGGGTGAATCGGGAGCGTCTCGATCGGCTGCGGGGACTCGCCGAGTTGATTCTGAACTTCGCGGCGACGAGCGACGCTGCGTATGGAGGACTCGTAGAGCTGGAGATAATGGTTCCACCGAACGGACCAGTGGTGATCGTCATTGCTGGTCAGGCGATGGATGCCCGCGAAGCGCAGTGGCAATTGATCAGTGACGCGGCACCCGACGCATCGCGCGAGTCCCATCCGCGCTGGTGGGCACGCGATACTCCGACGCCAGAACTGGAGCTCGATCAACCAATCGAGCTGGATGGGGCTTGGAGAGAGACTTCGCATGCGATGCGTCTTGCATTGGGGTTTTCCCTCGATGACTTGGTGCGCGTGCTGCGGGCGGTCGCCGCCCTGGAAGTCCGGACGAGATGCCGGATATCTGCGTCGCCCACTATTGACCGTTGACGACAGTGTGCTCTTCAGCAGCATGCACGTACTCATCTCGGTGAAGAATCTGATCGGTCGTCTCCAATCGGGCCGCCTACGCTTTGAGGACCGTCAGCTAAGGGTTGCTGCGGCAAGGCTCAGGAGGTCCATCGGGGGCGAGTGGGAGGATAAGCTCGGGCAGCTGATCGAGTCACTTCAGTTGCCAGTGAGAGTCCGCTGCAAGCAGATAGGCGGGAGACAGCTGAGCAGCGAGCAAGGAAACTCAATCGGCGACATCGACGTGCTCGCACTCGATCGAAGCCAACATATTGTGTGGGCTCTAGACGCGAAAAGCATCGCCCCCGACGTGACGCCGCTCAGCTTGCGAGCCGAGGTCAGGCAACTCGAGGAAGAGATCCCCAAGCACCAGCGCCGGCTAGAGTGGCTCGAGCGAAATCGAGACGCTATCGTCGCCGAGTTCGCCCTTGGCTCTACGAACCTGCTCAACTGGGAGATCCGCGGGGCGCTCGTACTCCAACAGCCCCTGGGGGGAGCGTTCATGTTTGAGCCAGCGTTGCCGATCTTGACATGGCGTGAGCTGAGGAATGAGATCGGCTGCGCTACGTACGAGTGAGCTCGATCGCGAGACGACTGCGCGCTAGTACCTTCGCGGGCACGGTTGGCAGATGTCTCACCAGTGTGTTCAGCGCATCCTTTTGTTGCGCTACTCTGATGTGCGTCAGGGCAGGTTAAGCACCATCAGGAGTGCGTCTTCCACGGCCTGCAGCTCATGGTGAGCGAGATGTCCGATGCGCTTTCCCAACGTGCGCGTGTCTACAGCTCCGACCATCTCGCAGAGAACCTGCGTGGGGTGATCGAGGACTGCGATCTCGGGATGAAAGCTGGCGGGGAAGACGGAGCGCGACGTGGGGCAAATCACTACAGTCGAGAGAGCCAGCAGGGCGTCCGCCTGCACGACCACCGCGTAACGGCGACCGTGCTGTACGTGACCGCGTTTGCTGGGGAGCTTGATCTCGTAGACATCACCGCGAACCACGCAGGGTCTCCATCAGATCGGCGACCTCATGGGCTTCGCGTACATAGTCATCATTTTGCATGAGGCGTCTTGCCTCCGCGGCGAGTCCGATACGTCTGCGCTCGCGTTCCGCCGTCTCCGTGATCGCTTGACGCGCGGCCTCCGCGCGGCTCAAGCCGCGACGCCTCGCGATTGCGTCCAAGGCGCTGAGTCCATCACGACCGAGACGCAGAGACAAGGGGTGGGGGGCAGATGCCATGACCCGAGTGTAGCGCGAAGTACACTACAACACGTTTGATGCTGTGCCAGGGCGAAAGGCCGATGAGGTGATCAGGTCTCTCGTCCGCTCGATGGCGACCAGCCGAGTGTCAGGTTGACGGGGCGTTATGACGCATACACACGGATGGCTACGAGCAGGCGGTCCGCGACACGTCGTGTGCCGCGGACCGTGGCGTGTGAGCCGCCTGTTCGTGACGGGAGCGAGGGTCAGCCCTTCAGCGAGTGGAATTCGCCGAGGGCGCTCGGGAGCGTGGGGGTGAACGGTTCGAACTTGTACGGCTTGGTGGTGTCGAAGCCAGCTTTTTCGGCGGCTTTCTTTTCGGCGAAGGGCAGCAGCGCTTCGACCGCCTGCCCGATGTTCTTCAGCAACAGCGTGCGCTCATAGCCGTTGTTGTTGGGCGGATCGACCGACTCGGCCGTCTTCTGGATCCCGGTGATCTGCTCGATCGGGCCGCCATCTTTGCTCGCCACACCCGGGCCGACGACGCGCGCGAGCGTGCGATGGTCGGACTCGATGCCCATGATTCGGGCCGCCGTGACCCGTAGGTCCGGCGTGCTGAACTGGCCTACCCCGACGAGGTAGGCGGCAATAAATGCATCCTCGAGCGTCACTAGGATGTTGAGCGTCGTCTGCGCGTCGGTGAACATTTTGGGCGGGTAGTAGAACATCGTGAAAGGCGTTGGCTTTTTGGTGAGGCTTTCCTCGAGCAAGTAGTGAGACATCTCCTCCTGCACCGCCGCCTTCAGGTAACCCTGGTCGTCGCTTTCGAGGTTTTTGAAAAACGGCGCCGTGTTGATGATGTTCGTATAGGTCGTAACCGCCAACGCCTCGGCGATCTGCGCGGCTTTCAGGATTTCCACGTCGCCGTGGGTCAGCCCGCTGTGCTTGCCATGTCCGTGTCCATGTCGATGGCTGCCGCGGGCAAGCG
>JBAUXH010000131.1:0-6866 GCA_049584155.1 Solirubrobacteraceae bacterium | reverse complement strand
GCCACCACAAGGTCGTGCGCGTGCGAGCGCCGACCGCTGAGCACCCTGCCATGAACCCGCTGAGAGCACTTGAGACCAGGATCGCCAACCTCGTCGAAGGCGCGTTTGGGCGCGTGTTCCGCTCGGAGGTGCGCCCGATCGAACTGGCGCACAAGTTGGCGCGGGAGATGGACGAGCATCGCACCGCCTCGGTCTCGCGCACGTATGCCCCAAACGAGTACTCGGTGTGGCTCTCGCCCCAGGATCGCGCCCGCTACGAGGGCGTCGAGCACGAGGTGATCGGCGAGCTATGCGCCTACCTGCTCGAGCACGCCCGTCGTGAGAATCTGATCCTTTCCTCGCAGCCGCAGATCGCGTTTCACACCGACGAGGAGCTGTCGCTCGGCGAATTCGGGATTCAGGCGCGCCTCGTCCGGGCGGACGGTCACAGTGACGACTCCTCCGCGGAGCCGGTGGCGGACGCGCAGCCGGCCGAGCCCCCTGACGAACATGGGCAGACGATGATCTACAGCAGCTCGGCGCGTATGCGCGGGGCGGGTGGGGACTCCATCCAAGAGGCGCGAGCTCGCCGTCCTTCGCGGGCGCTGCTGTCGGTAGGCGGCAGGCGCCTGCCGGTGCCCCCCGGCGGCGGCGTGGTGGGGCGCAGCCGCGACTGCGACATCGTGCTCGAGGACACGGGCATCTCGCGCCGACACGCAGAACTCCGCCCCGATGGCGACGGCTGGACCGTCACCGACCTCGGATCGACTAACGGGGTGCGCGTCAACGGTCGCGACATCCACGGAACCCATCCGCTGCGTGCGGGAGATCGCCTCGAGCTGGGCTCCACCGAGATCATGTTCGACATCTCATGACGACGCTCGCGCCAGTATCGGTTGCCCTCAAGTTCGGTTTTCTGGCCGTTCTCTATCTGTTCCTGCTGTGGGTTGCACGCAGCGCGCTGCGTGATCTGCGCGGCGCGTCCTCCGCGTCGGTGCCCTCAGCGGGGCCAGCGGTCCCGCCCGATGCGACCGGTCTGCATTCAGCCTCATCGGCTGGCGTCGCCGACCTCACCGGGCGCGCCCCCCGGTTGGTGGTAGAGCGCGCCCCCGGCCACGATCCCGGAATGATCTATGACCTTGACGAGGACATTGTGCTCGGTCGCGGAGATCACGCTGAGATACGTCTGGAGGATCCATTCGCCTCCTCGCGCCACGCTCGCATCTACCGGCAAGGCAACATCCTGGTGATCGAGGATCTGCGCTCCACCAACGGCACCTACCTCAATGAGGAGCTGCTCGAGACGCCCCGACCGTTGCATCCCGGTGACCGCGTCAGGATCGGCGACTCTGAATTCACGTTCGAGGTCGACTAGCCATGTGCGCGCACAGTAGGACCATCATCGACACGACGACAGCTTGGGCGATCGTCGCCGCGCACGCCGCGCCGCGCACGGACGTGTGCACGACCGCGACCAAGACGGCCTGATGCTGCGCGTAGCAGAACAATACGCAGCCACCGACACCGGACGTCAGCGGCGCGCCAACGAGGACTCGCTGCTGGCGCGCGCGCCGCTATTCGTCGTCGCCGATGGGATGGGCGGTGCCCAGGCCGGCGAGGTCGCCTCGAGGCTCGCCGTGGACGTGTTCGAAGAAGGGTTGGGCGACACCACCGAACCAGAGAACCGGCTCGCAGAACGGGCCGGCGCGGCCAACTCTCGTATCCACGAGCTCTCGCACTCAAACGCCGAGCATGCCGGGATGGGCACGACGCTCACGGCGGTTTATGTCACGCCTGAGGAAGTTGCGATCGCCCACGTGGGGGATAGTCGCGCCTACCGGCTGCGCGCGGGAGAGCTCGTGCGCCTGACCGACGATCACTCGCTGGTCGACGAGCTCATGCGCCAGGGCAAGATCACGCCCGAGGAAGCCATAGATCACCCACAGCGCTCTGTGATCACACGCGCGCTCGGACCCGAGCCATCGGTCGAGGTCGATACTCGCTCCTACCTTGCCCGCGCGGGCGATGTCTACTTGCTATGTAGCGATGGCCTGACGACGATGCTCCCGGAGGAGCGCGTGGCGGAGCTCATGCGCTCCCACTCGCGCCTGCGCGAGGCCGGCGAGGCGCTGATCGTGGCTGCCAACGATGCCGGGGGGCGAGACAACATCACAGTGGTGCTATTTCGCTTGGAGGACCCCTCCGCGCCGGCAACATCGCTTGCCCCGGAGACGGAGGAGCAGGCTGTGCTCGCGTCCGCGGGGGGCGCGGATACTCAAGCCGTCGCTGGGCTCATCCCCGACCCGGACGTGGTCCGGGTGCCGGACTCCGGCAGCGAACCAGATGCCCCCGCTCTCTCCGTGCCGCCGCGCCAGTCCGTGCGACCTCACAGCCCTCGCCTGCCGGCACCGACCCCGATCGGGAAGGGCAAACGC
Organism: Solirubrobacteraceae bacterium; assembly: GCA_049584155.1. Classification (GTDB taxonomy): domain Bacteria; phylum Actinomycetota; class Thermoleophilia; order Solirubrobacterales; family Solirubrobacteraceae; genus Palsa-744. The sequence goes on along the minus strand of JBAUXH010000131.1, from coordinate 4,452 downwards.
AAGCGGATACGAGGATTGGTGCCGGTGGCGATCACGCTGGTCGTGCTCGGTCTGCTCGCCTCGGGCGCCTACCTGGCGGCACAGTCGGTCTACTTCATCGCCACCAACGCTCGCGGTTTCGTGACGCTGTATCGCGGCGTGCCGTATCAGCTTCCGGGCGGAATCAAGCTGTACAGCAGCGATTACGTCTCTGGCGTCAGCGCATCGACGCTGTCGCCCGCACGCAGGCGCACACTGCTCGATCATTCGCTGCGCTCGGAAGCTAAGGCGTCCGGTCTCATGCGCAGCCTGGAACTGGGACAGCTCAGTGAATAGGCCGATTGTCCGTCTATATGGCCTGGTGGTGGTGCTGTTCGCACTGCTGATCGCGTTCACCTCGCGCTGGACGATCTTCGAAGCCGGCGCGCTGCGTCAAAACGCGCTGAACAGACGCTCGCTGCTACAGCAGGAACGGATTCAGCGCGGTCGGATACTCGCCGCCGACGGGACGGTGCTGGCGCATAGCGTGCGGGGGCACGAAGGCACTTACCACCGGACTTACCCGACCGGCCCGTTGTTCGCCCAGACGGTCGGCTACTCCTTCACCGACCTTGGCCAGTCGGGCATCGAGCGCTACCGCAACCCGGCGCTCGATGGCGAAACCAGTGCCACCAACCTGCAGGCGATCCTCGACCAGCTGCAGGGCAAGCGCCGGCGGGGAGACGAAGTCATCACCACGCTCGACCCAGCGGCCCAGCGCACGGCAATCTCCGCCCTGGGCGAACACCGCGGCGCGGTCGTCGCGCTGGATCCGCGCACGGGCGCCGTCGAGGCGATGGCCTCCACGCCCAGTTTTGACCCCAACCTGTTGAGCTCGCCGCGTGCCTACGAACGCCTCACTCGCGACTCCTCCGGGACGCCGCTGGTCAACCGCGCGACCCAGTTTGGATACGCGCCCGGCTCGACGTTCAAGGTGGTGACCGCCACCGCCGCGATCGATACCGGGCAATACACGCCCGAATCCCTCCTCAGCGGCAAGGACGGCATCCTGGTCTCGGGCGTGCCCCTATCTAACGACGAACACGAGTCCTTCGGCCAGCTGACGCTCACCGAAGGGCTAGTCAAATCGGTCAATACCGTCTACGCGCAGGTCGCCGAACATCTCGGCAAGCAGACGCTCGCCCGTTATATGAGCCGGTTTGGTTTCGACCGTAAGCCTCAGCTTGACTATCCGGGCGATCAGATGTCGGCGAGTGGCGAGTACCTCGGTCAGCGCCTGCTCGCGCCCACGAGCCGGTATGTCGACGTCGGGCGGATGGGCATCGGCCAGGACAAACTCCAGGTCGTGCCGTTGCAGATGGCCGAGGTCGCGGCGGCCGTCGCCAACAGCGGCCGGCTGATGGTTCCGCACCTGGCTAATCGCATCGTCGACCCCGAAGGAAGCACGGTTCTGACGGTGACTCCCCGCGTGCAGTCGGTCGTGATGAAACCCTCGACCGCGGCCTCCGTCACGGCGATGATGCAAGCCGTCGTCACCGAAGGGACAGGCACGGCCGCGCAGATTCCCGGCGTGCAGGTGGCGGGCAAGACCGGCACCGCCGAGACGCAAATCGGCGCCGCCGTCAATAACGTCTGGTTCATCGCGTTCGCCCCGGCCCAGAACCCACGGGTGGCGGTCGCGGTGACATTGCAGGACGTCCCCGGCCAGGGAGCCGAGTTCGCGGCTCCAGTCGCGCGCCAGGTCATGGAAACGGTGCTGCATGGTTGAGCGTCCGTGCATGGAAGTGACGAGCGATGGTTGAGCCCAACACGATCATCGACGGTCGCTATCGCGTCGTCTCGCGTCTGGGATCGGGGGGTATGGCCGATGTGTATCTCGCCGAAGATCAGCTGCTCGGGCGCAGCCTCGCGGTTAAGGTGCTGCATCATCATTTTGCCGAGGACCAGGAGTTCGTCGAGCGATTTCGCCGCGAGGCCTCCAGCGCGGCCGGGCTCTCACACCCGAACATCGTCGGCATATTCGACCGCGGCGAGTGGGACGGGACGTACTACATCGCGATGGAGTACGTCCCCGGCCGTTCGCTGAAGGAGCTAGTGCGCGAACAGGGCCCGCTCGAGCCGGTGGTGGCAATCGACATCGTCACCCAGATCCTGCAGGCCGCCCGGTTCGCGCACGCGCGCGGCGTGATCCACCGCGACCTAAAGCCGCACAACGTGATCCTCGATGAGGAGGGACGCGCCCGCGTGACGGATTTTGGCATCGCCCAGGCGGGCGCCTCGGACATGACGATGACTGGCTCAATCATGGGCACCGCCCAGTACCTCTCCCCCGAGCAGGCCCAGGGCCACGCCGTCAGCGCGGCGTCAGATCTGTATGCGGTAGGGGTGATTCTGTACGAGCTGTTGACCGGTGCGGTTCCATTCGACGGCGACACGGCGGTGGCGATTGCGTTCAAGCAGGTATCCGCGCAGCCGCTCGCCCCGAGTACGGCCAACCCCGCTGTGCCCGCCGTTCTCGATGGGATCGTGCTGTGTGCACTGACCAAGGATCCGGCGGCGCGCTACGGGAGTGCGGAGGAGTTCATCGCGGCGCTGCAAAGTGCCCGCGAGCGGCTGCCAGCGGGCGCTGCGACCGCGATCTTTGCCACTCAGCCGCCGGGAGCGCCCGGTACGGCCACGCATGTCGTGCCCGCTGCAGCGGCACTGTCCACCGGAGTGCCCCCCGCCGCGTTGTTGCTCCCCCCCGACGGCGGTGAGACACCCGACGAGGAGGCCGAGCGGGCTGCCAAGAAACGCCGAAATCTGCGCTTGGCCCTCGCCGGGGCAGCAGTCGCGGCGATCGTCGCAGTCCTACTCGTGCTGGTGCTCACGCGCCCATCCTCGGATGCACAGGTGACGGTGCCGAACGTCGCCGGGCAGAGCGAAGCGGTCGCGGTAGCCGCGCTGCGCCACGCCGGTCTGATTCCCGTCCCCGCACTGACCGCAAGCTCCACGGTCGCTGATGGCGTGGTGATAAGCGAGACACCGCCCGCGGGCAGCGTCGTCGCGAAGGGGGCGCGTGTGACGCTCGCCGTCTCCACCGGTCCAGGCAGTTCGCCGCTGCCGGACGTCGCCGGACTCACCGCCGCACAGGCGACTACGAAGCTCGAGCAAGCAGGCTTCAAGCCCACCTCCGAAAAGCAACCCAGCGCAACGGTGGCGAGCGGACGTGTGATCTCGACCAATCCATCAGCCGGCACCGAGGCGCAGGCGGGCAGCTCGGTTACGGTCCAGATCTCCAGCGGGCCCGCACAGACCACCGTCCCGGACGTAGTCGGCCAGTCGCGCGCAGCCGCCGAAGCGACGTTGACGAACGCAAAACTGGCGGTCGGCGCGATCACGCAACGGACCTCGACCGAACAGTCGCCCGGGACGGTGCTCGAACAGTCTCCCGCTGCGGGTGCCTCCCTGCCAGCGGGCGGGACGGTGAACTTCGTGGTGGCGCAGGCACCCACCGAAACTCCGGTCCCGGACGTCGTCGGTAAGAACGAGACCCAGGCCTCGGCCGAACTCGGCCGCGCCGGGTTTACTCCCCAGGCGGTCACCCAGACGACCACCGACGCGACACAGGTCGGCATCGTCCTCAGGCAGAGCCCCGCGGCTCCCCACAAGGCGCGTAAGGGCGCCACGGTCACGATCGCCGTCGGCACGCTGGGTCCGCAGACCACGCCGACGACGACCACGCCGAGTACACCCGCGACTCCGACGCCTCCCGCGGCGAGCGGGTAAGCCCGTTGAGCGACCCCTTCTCATCCCCACTGCATCCTGTCGCGGTTGCCGCGCACGGGGATGCCGGCGCCGCGAATCCCAGTCTCGCTCAGATGGGCACGCTCACCGTGGCGGTGATCAGCGGAGGACGCTCCTCTGAGCACGATGTCTCCTTGGCCTCCGGGACCGCGATTCGCGACGGGCTCCTCGCGGCCGGCCACGAGGTCGTGTCGATCGAGATCGCTCGCGACGGTACGTGGCGATGTGCCGGAGAGCCCGTGAGCGCACATCCTGGCGAAGGACTGCTCGGGGTCGATGTCGCGTTCCCGGCGCTGCACGGCCCGTTCGGCGAGGACGGGACCGTCCAGGGCATGCTCGAGACGCTCGACGTCGCGTATGTCGGCGCTGGGGTCGCCGCGTCGGCGGTGTGTATGGACAAGGTCCTGTTCAAGCGGCTGCTGTCCGCTACATCCTCCGTCGTGCCACAGGTGGACTATGTCGGCGTGCGCGAGGCGCGCTGGCGCGCCGAGCCCGCCCAGGTTCTGGATGAGATCGCCGAGCTTGGGTTGCCGGTGTTCGTCAAGCCCGCCCACCTCGGCTCCTCGGTCGGGATCGTCCGCGTCACCGACTCCACGCTCCTCGCTGACGCGCTAGAGCAGGCGTACGCCCACGACGAGCTGGCGATCGTCGAGGCCGCGGCGTCCGGCATCGAGGTGGAGTGCGGCG
>JBAUXH010000130.1:0-8699 GCA_049584155.1 Solirubrobacteraceae bacterium | reverse complement strand
GCATCTGCTCGTCGTCCTCGCCGAATACGTCCCCGTCCTTACCGCGATCGAACGCCGCCAGCACGCCCAGCGCCTCTCCGCGGTAAACCATCGGCACGAGCAGCGCGGTATGCGCGTCGGACACTCCGAACTCGCTGGGGGCGGTCTGCAGCCTCGCGGGGACGTCGGTTATCCGTTCGGGGCGGCGATGCTCCAACACCTGCCCGGAGGTCGAATCGGCGATCGGCAAGCGCGCGCCGTGCATCTCGCGGACGTGCCCGGCGCTCGCCCGTACGACCAACTCCTGGCCGTCGCGCAGCATGATCACGAGGCTTCGGGCCTCCACGAGCGCACGCCCGCGCTTGACGATCAGCTCCAGTACGTGCTCGAGCGCAACCTCTCCGCCGATCGCAACTGCCACGTCGCGGGTCGCCTCGAGGCTCCGAAACGCCTTCTCGAGCTCGTCGCGACGGCGCTCGCTGGTCTCGTATACGCGTGCGTTGTCGATCGCGATTGCCGCCCAGTCGGCGAGGATCGTCACGGCTTCCTCGTCGCGCTCGCAGAACTCGCCACTCTGCTTCTCGGCCAGGTACAGATTGCCCCACGCCTGCCCGCGTATCACGATCGGCACCCCCAGGAAGCTGTGCATCACGGGGTGTCCCGACGGGAACCCGTAGCTGCTCGGGTGCTGCCCCACGTCGGGCAGGCGCAACGGCCGTGGATGCTCGATCAGCACTCCGAGCACGCCTTGTCCGCGGGGCAGCGCTCCGATCGCCCGGCGTGTCTCTTCCTCCACACCCGAAGTCAGGAACTGTTCGAGTTCAGAACGCTGGTCGTTCAGGATCCCTAGCGCCGCATAGCGCGCCCCCGTGATCTCGCGGGCGGTCTCGAGCACGCGATCGAGCACGGCGCCCAGATCGAGCTCGGTCATCAACGAACGCCCTACATCCAGCAGGCGACGAATCCACGGCTCTTCGGAATTCGTCTTCATGCATCACCGAGCTTACTCCGTAGTTATCCCCATCTACGCCGGGTTTCTCGGGCGAGGTCCCGTTCTCGCCGCTACGCTTACACGCGATGGCGCAGTGCACGCATCTCGACCATGTCCACCTGACTCGTCTGCCCGAGGCGGTCGAGGGCTGTGAGGATTGTCTGGCGATGGGCGGGGAGTGGCTGCACCTGCGCATCTGCCTGGAGTGCGGGCACGTCGGCTGCTGCGATGACTCGCCCAACCGCCACGCCTCCGCGCACGCCGCCGGCTCAGAACATCCGATCATCCGCTCGATCGAGCCCGGTGAGGAATGGTCCTGGTGCTTCATCGATCAGACGGCAATGCTCCTAGCGGGAATCGAGGGTGCGACCCGCATCCCACCCTCGCCGCTGCTGGGCTGAGCGACCACCGGCGCTCTCACTAGAGGACGGGCGAGCGGCGCTCCGGCGATACTGACGGCCATGGCATCCGCCGCTGCCACCACGAGCGCCGAGTCCTCCGCCGGCCGCACGGCGTGGGCGCGCAATCTCGGCGCACCGGTGCGGGACTTCCTCAGCACCGAGACCGGCGGTGCGGTGGTCTTGGTCGCGGCGGCGATCGTCGCACTCGTATGGGCCAACTCGCCCTGGCCGCACTCCTACGAGTCCTTCTGGGGTACGCGTCTGTCGCTCAGCCTGGGCGGACACGTGCTGTCTGGAAGCCTGCGCCAGTGGGTCAACGAAGGGCTGATGGCGCTGTTCTTTCTCGTCGTCGGGCTGGAGGCCAAGCGCGAGCTCGACCTCGGGGAGCTACGCGAGCGCAACCGCATCGCGATCCCCGTCATGGCCGCGCTCGGTGGTATGGCGCTGTGTGTGGGTATCTATCTGGCGATCAACCTCGGCGGCGCCGGCGCGGGCGGATGGGGCGCGGCGATGTCCACCGATACGGCGCTCGCCCTGGGCGCACTCGCGCTCGTCGCGCCGAGCAGCGCGACGCGGCTGCGCGTATTCCTGCTGACGCTCGCGGTCGTCGACGATCTCGGAGCGCTCGTCGTGATCGCGCTCGCCTACAGCACCCACATTTCACCGCTCGCGCTCACGATTGCGCTCGCGCTGTTCGCGGTGCTCGTGCTGCTGCGATTCGCCGGGCGCTGGCGCGAGCCGGCGGCGGTGATCGTCGGGATCGGCGTGTGGCTGGCGATGTTCGAGTCGGGGATCGACCCGGTCATCGCGGGCCTCGCGATCGGGCTGGTGACGAGCGCCTACCCTCCCGAACGCGGCGATCTCGAGCGCGCCACCGAGCTGACGCGATCATTTCGCGAGCAGCCCACCCCCGAGCTCGCCTACCTCGCCCAGCGCGGGCTGACGTCGGCGATCTCGCCTAACGAGCGGTTGCAGTATCGGCTGCATCCGTGGACGAGCTTTATCGTGGTGCCGCTGTTCGCGCTGGCCAACGCCGGGATCCACATCGACGCGCACGTGCTCTCGGGCGCGCTCAGCTCCCCGGTGACGATCGGAATCGTGCTCGCCTACGTCGTGGGCAAGCCGCTGGGCATCCTTGGCTCTTCCTGGCTGGGCACGCGCCGGGTGCTGGGCGGCGGTCGGACTAAGCTCGCCGTCACCTGGCCCGGACTCGCGGGGACCGGCGCGGTCGCCGGGATCGGCTTCACGGTGTCGCTGCTGATCTCCGATCGCGCGTTCGGCGGCGAACTGCTGGCGCAGGCCAAGCTCGGCATCCTCGCCGCGGCGATCATCTCTCCGTTCGCCGCCTGGATCGTGTTCCGGCTGATCGCCCGCCTCCCCGCGGCGGTGCGGGCCCGCCAGCTCGGGCGCACGGCCGAGCAGCTGATCGATCTCGCCGAGGATGTCGATCCCGCGCGCGATCACATCCGCGGCGATCCCGACGCGCCCGTGACGCTCGTCGAGTACGGCGACTTCGAGTGCCCCTACTGCGGGCGCGCAGAGCCGGCGATCCGCGAGCTGCTCTCGGAGTGGGGCGACGATCTGCGCTACGTCTTTCGCCATCTGCCGCTCAGCGACGTGCATCCCTGGGCCCAGCTCGCCGCCGAGGCCGCCGAGGCCGCCGGTGCGCAGGGGGCGTTCTGGGAGATGCACGACATCCTGCTCGCCCATCAGGGCGAGCTCACGCCGGGCAGTCTGCGCCGCTATGCCCAGGAGCTCGGCCTGGACGGCGAGCGGCTCACCGAGGAACTGCGCCGGCGCGCCCACGCGGCGCGGGTCAGCGAGGACGTGGCGAGCGCCGACGCCAGCGGTGTCTCGGGGACACCCTCGTTCTTCGTCAACGGACGCCGCCACACGGGCGTCTATGACGTCGCAACGCTCAGCGCGGCGGTGCGCGCGGCGCGGGCTCGCGTCGCATCCGCGCCGCAGCACGCCTGAGGCTCAGGTCTGCGCGGGCTCACTCCAGCACTCCCGAGGCTCAGGTCTGTGCGGGCTCACTCATCAGCGCCAGCGGAAACGTAAGACCCGCCGAGCGGCGCACGGTGGCGATGCGCCGCCCGGGTTGTACAGCCGCGCGGGTCGGACCGGTGTGGGGGCCGAGTCGCTGCACCGTCTGCTCGAGATCGTCCACCAGTACCGCCAACCCCCAGAACCGCGCCGGACCGTCGCGTCCTCCGCCGCGCTCGATCGCCTCCTCGGGCACCTGGATCAGCTCGAGGATCTCCGCGCCGAGACGAAAGAACGCCTGTCGCGGAGCGCCCGCGGGGGTGGGCTGCTCGCGGATCCGGCGCAGATCCAGTCCGGCGTCTCTCAGCAACCCCACGCTGCGGTCCAGGGCCGGGGACATCGCGACAACATGATCGATCGCCACGACCCCGTTGGGGTGGGTCGGCGCAGCGTCCGGCGGGGGCCGGTGGGAGACCGTCGTGGCAAGCCCATCGAGCTCGGCACCGGCGAGATCGCGCAGCGACCACCCCACGATCCCCCGCACGGAGGCGTCGGCGAGGAATCGCAGCCGCACTCGACCGAGCTGGCAGCATCCGTCTGAGACGGCGAAGCCGAGCGCCGCCCAGGTCGCGCCGTCATCGGCCAGGAGCAGTTCGTCGATCGTCGGCGCGGGCATGGGTTATTGGGTAAGTATCCGCGACCGCGTCCCGCAGAACACGGCCGCCCCCCTCGGGGCCACCGTCGCCTCGACCCTGCGATCATTCCTCAGGGCACTACGACGAGGTCGACCTCAGCGCCCGGGGCGATAGCCTGTCGCTCGTGATGGCGGGCGATCCGCTGCGATTGCTGGAGAGATGGCTGGTGCAAGCCAAAGCCGAGGGGGCTCCCGCGCCCGAGTCGGTGGCGTTCGTGACCGTCGGCGAGACCGGGCGGCCGTCGGCGCGGACGGTGTCGCTCAAGCGGGTGGAGCGCGATGCGCTTCTGTTCACGTCGGCGCTGTGGACGCGCAAAGCGCGCGAGCTCCAGTCCAACCCGCACGTGTCGCTGCTGTTCTACTGGCCGACCGTCGGGCGCCAGGTGCACGTCGCAGGGCGAGCCGTGCTCGCCGAGCGCGCGCTGGCGGTGGAGCTGTTCTCCGAGCGCGACCTCTCGCATCGCGTGCAGACGCTCGTATCCCGCCAGGGCGAGCCGATTGCGGACATCCAGCCGCTGCGCGATCGCCACGCGCATCTAATGAACGTGCTGGAGGCGCCACCCGAGTGCCCCTCGGATTGGGGCGCCATTCGCGTGCTCCCCGAAGCCGTCGAGTTCTGGAGCCAGGCGCCGGATCGCATGCACGAGCGGCTGCTGTATGAGCGTGCCGGTGAGGGCTGGAGCGAGTCGCGCCTGTCGCCTTAGGGTCTCGGGAGCTGACTGGCTCACGCCGGCTTCGCCAGTCGGTCTGCCCGGTGCGCGATGAGTTCCACGAGTGCGCGGGCGTGGCGTTCGATGGCACTCCAGTTCTGGTCGGATTGGCTGATCTCGTCGACGATCTGCTCGGCGAGATCGGCGGCGTGTACGGTCATCTGTTCGTGGTTTCCCATCGTCGGCCCTCCTGTGAGCGAACACACGTTCGCCACCAACTGTAGATCGGTGGGAGGCGGGGCCGGTCTCGATCGCGGGCTTGTTCACCTCCGGGCACAAAGAAGTCACGCTCTCGTCACAGCTGTGCGAAGCGGGCCGCTGTGAGTCGCGCAAATCCCGCGTCGAGCGCCCGTCCTGCGATATATGTGCTGCTCGCCCGACCGCTGCTACTAGGGCGTCAGTCGTACCGGCAGCGTCTTAAGTTGGTTGAGAAAGACCGACTCGACGATCGTCGGGGCGTCCTCCAGCTCCATCGCAGGGAAACGGGCGAGCGTCTCCTCGAACAGGACGCGTAGCTCCAACCGCGCCAAGGCGGTGCCTAGGCAAAAGTGGCGGCCGCCGGCGCCGAATGCCTGATGCTCGGTGCTGCGGCGGACGTCGAAGCGATCTGGCTCGGAGTGGCAGGTCTCGTCGCGGTTAGAGGAGACGTACCACATGACCACCTTCTCACCCTCTTTGATTTGCCGGCCATTCAGCTCGGTGTCGCATGTGGCCGTGCGGCGGAAGTGGGCGAACGCGGGGAACATCCGCAGCGACTCCTCGACCGCGCCGGGGATCAGCTCGGGATCGGCCAGCACTAGCTCGCGCTGCTCGGGGTTTTCGATCAGCGCGCGCATGCCGCTGCAGTAGGTGGCCTTGGTCGAATCGTTGCCGGCGGCGACGAGCAGGAAGAAGCCCATCACGATCTCGTGCTCCTCCAGACGCTCTCCATCAACCTCGGCGTGCACGAGCACGCTCGTCAGGTCGTCGGTAGGGCGCTCGCGGCGCTCGGCGATGAGCGCGCCGCAGCGCTGGAAGATCTCCGCGACCCCCGCTTCGACGCCCGCCTGAGGACTCTCGTGAGGGTTCAGGTCGGGGTCGCCGGCGCCGAGCATCATGTTCATCAGGCGCGCCCACACCTCGTCCTCCTCGGGAGGGATGCCCATGAAGCTGCCGATCACGCGCGAGACCACCGGCTGGGCCACGTCGGCGACCAGGTCGCACGTCTCCCGGGCGGGCGGGCCTTTCAATCGGTCGAGCGCCTCCACCGTGATCGCCCGCACGGCGTCTTCGTGGGCGGCGATCCGCTTGGGCGTGAAGCCCGCCTGGAAGAGGGCCTTGATGCGATCGTGCTTGGGAGGGTCCATGCCGATGAACATCGCCCGCGAGAGCTCGATCGGCAGACCGATGTTCGCGGCCGTCACGCCCCCCAGTTCGGAGGAGTAGGTCTGCCAGTCGCGGCTGACGGTGCGGATGTCCTCGGCGGTAGTCACCGACCAGTAGCCGGGCTCCTCGGGAAATTCGGTGATGGTCTCGGTCCAATGCACCGGGCACTCACCGCGCATGCGCGCGAACAGCTCGTTCGGCACGCCGTCTTCCCAGACCTCGCGCTCGGTTACGAGCACGTCCTCAAGGTCGCTGCTGTCTACCGCCGCCATCGGGGCCTCCAAGCTCGCTGTCCAGGGGTCTCACGATCTTACCGGGCGTGGGCTGCGGCGATGGGCACTGGCCGAGATTCGAAGAGGAATCGTCTCGGGGACGGCCTGAAAGCCCGATAGGTCCGAGTTTGGATTACCGATATTGGGGAAAGGAGGACACCATGGATAGGGTGACGCTCGGAAGGACCGGCTTGCAGGTGACCCCGATCGCCTTCGGCACCTGGCAGCTGGGTGGGGATTGGGGCGATTACGACGAACGTGAGGCGATCGCCGCGATCAGGCACGCACGGACGCTGGGCATCAACCTGTTCGACACCGCGCAGGCGTACGGGTTCGGTGTCTCCGAGCGGTTGCTCGGCGAAGCGCTGCACGACGAGCTGCGCGCCCACCGCGAGGAGATTGTGCTCGCGAGTAAGGGCGGACTGCGCATGGACCCAGAGCAGGGTCTCGTGCGTGACTGCAGTCCCGCATGGCTGCGCCAGGGCGTGGAGGGAAGTCTGCGCAACCTCGGGGTCGAGCGGATCGACCTCTATCAGGTGCACTGGCCCGATCCGAACGTGCCCTTCGCGGAGACCGGGCTGGTATTGGATGAACTGCGCGAGGAGGGCAAGATTGCTCATGTGGGCGTGTCTAACTTCAGCGCCGAACAGATGGCCGAGCTCGACCGCGCTTGTCCGGTGGAGGCGGTCCAGCCGCCGTATCACCTGTTTCGCCGGGAGATCGAGCGCGACGTACTGCCCTTCGCGTGCGAGCACGACATCGGCGTGCTCGTGTACGGGCCGCTCGCGCACGGCCTGTTGACGGGGGCGATGGATGCGGACACGACGTTTGCGCAGGACGACTGGCGTGGCGGCAGCGACCTATTCGAGGGGGAGGCGTTCGCGCGCAATCTGCAGACGGTGGCCGAACTCGAGCGGTTCGCGAACGCGCGCGAGTGCAGCGTCAGCCGCTTGGCGATCGCCTGGACGCTGACCAACCCGGCCGTCCACGTCGCGATCGTGGGCGCTCGCAGCTCTGCTCACATCGAGGACAGTCTGGGCGCTCTCGAGGTCGAACTGAGCGATCGGGACATGCGCGAGATCGACACGATCATGGCCGGGTCGGTGCCGGTCGCCGGTCCGACTCCGGAGGGTGTGAGGTCCGCCGGCTGAAACGCCACCGTGGGTGATCGCCGCGGTCAGTACCCGCCCAGGCGTCCGCCGCGGGGGCCGGAGATAGTGCGGCGCAGGCGCTGTACGCGGCGCAGCTCCTGCACGTCCTCGTCCATCGAGGGAGGCATGGCGGCGGGCTCGGTTGCGCCGAGCAGCTCGGGTGCAAGGCGGTTGCGCACGAGCTCTCCGGCTACCTGGTCGACGCGCTGGGCGCTCGCGCCGGGACGTGAGCTGACGATGCGCTGCAGGCGTGTTCCGGCGAACAGCAGTCCGACGCCGTCATCCAGTGACCAGCCACCGGGCAGAGCGCTGTCGCGGACGGCCGCGAGCCACACCGGTAGGCGCTCGGGCTCACCGTCGGCGTGAACGGTGAGCGATCCCTCCAGCAGGCCGAGTCCGGCAAGCGGTTCGGGCTGGCCGCTGGAGCGGGTGATGCCGCCTGCAAACCAGCACATCGCTCCGGCCGAGATGCCCGCCAGCACGATCCCTTGCCGCCAGGCCGAGATCAGTAGGCGGTCGAGGTCGTGGGCGCGCCAGATCGCCAGCAGGTTGCGCATCGAGCCGCCGCCGACATAGAGCACGTCCTGAGAGAGGACGATCTCCTGCAAGGGCCGGCGCAGCTCGTGTAGGCGAAACAGCGGAAGGTGCTCGGCGACGCAGTGGCGGTCGGCGAAGCGCGCGTGAAATGCGGCTATCTGAGCCGTGGTGTCGCCGGAGGCGGTGGGCAGGAAGAGGATGCGCGGCTCGCGCGTTCTCGCCGATGTGCGTGCGGGGGCGAGTGAGAGGACGAAGTCGTCGAGCAGCGGGTTGGAGGGCTCCATCGTGAACCCGCCACCGCCCATCGCGAAGATCAGGCGTTGCTCGGGGGGCGCCTCGGGCGTGCTCACGCGGCTGCGCCGACGGGTTCGCGGGCGATGGGTGGGGGCGCTGTGGATTTGGACTTCACGGGCTCGGGCGAGGATTCGGGAGCAGGGTCGATCGTGCTTGAGGGCGCGAGGCTCGGGTCGGAGTTCAGGTGGGTGATCTCGAGTGGGACCTCCACGACCGAGTCAGATGCCGGCTCGACGCGGTAGGCGCGGCCCTCGCGCCGTGAGCTCACGGCGCGCTCGAGCAGCGTGCCGCGAAAGTGCAGCGCCACGCCGTCGTCGGC
>JBAUXH010000129.1:0-2617 GCA_049584155.1 Solirubrobacteraceae bacterium | reverse complement strand
GCGCTCGCGATCGAGATCAGCCACCCGGAGGCCTCTGGCGGCGATCGGCCCGAGGTTCGCGACCTGGCCCGGCCGCTGCCCGACGGCGCCCACGTGTCGATCCTCACGAAGAAGAGCGGCGAGGCCGCGCTTGAGCTGATCCGCCACGACGCCGCGCACGTGCTCGCGGCCGCCGTGATGGAGCTCTATTCCGGCGTGCGCATCTCGATCGGACCGCCGATCGAGCAGGGCTTCTACTACGACTTCGAGTTCCCCCCGGGGGTATCCGTATCCGAGGAGCAGTTCCCGGCGATCGAAGAGCGGATGCGCGCGCACGTCAAGGCGGGGGAGACCTTCGAGCGTCAAGACGTATCGCCCGCGCAGGCTCGCGAGCGGTTCGTGGGAGAGAGCCAGGATTACAAGGTCGAGCTGATCGACGACCTCGTCAGTGCCGCCCCCGCGACCGACCCATTGGAGACGGTCTCGCTGTACACGAACGGACCCTTCACCGACCTCTGCCGCGGCCCCCACGCGCCGAGCACCAGTTCGATCGGCGCCTTCGCGCTGCAGTCGGTCGCGGGCGCCTACTGGCGCGGTGACGCCACCCGCACGATGCTCACGCGCATCTACGGCACCGCCTTCCACTCCGCGGCCGAACTGAAGGAGCACCTGGAGCGCCTCGAGCAGGCCCGCGCGCGCGACCACCGCAAGCTCGGGCGCGAGCTCGACCTGTTCACCTTCTCCGATGTCTCCCCCGGCGCGGCCTTCTGGCTGCCCGCCGGCACGCGCCTGTGGAACAAGCTCGTCGCCGTCTCGCGCGAGATGGGCTCCGCGCGCGGCTACACCGAGGTGAAGACACCGCTCATCTATGACGCCGAGCTGTGGAAGACCTCCGGGCACTGGGGCAAGTACCGCGAGAACATGTTCCTCGCCGTCGACTCCGACGGAGAGGAGATGGGCGCGGTCAAGCCGATGAACTGCCCCGGGCACGCCCACCTGTTCGCGATGCGCCGACACTCCCACCGCGATCTGCCCGTGCGCTACTCAGAGCCCGGCCTCTTGCATCGCAACGAGGCCTCGGGCGTGCTGCACGGGCTGCTGCGCGTGCGCCACTTCGCCCAGGACGACGCGCACATCTTCTGCACCGAGGAGCAGGTCCAAGCCGAGGTCGCCGGCTGCCTGGAGCTGGCCTTCGCCACCTACGCCCTGTTCGACCTCGACGTCCGCCTGGAGCTCTCCACCCGCCCCGAGGAACGCATCGGTGATGACGCCATGTGGGATCGCGCCGAGGGCGCCCTCACCACGGCCCTCGCCGAGCAGGGGCTCGAGTACGAGCTGAACCCCGGCGACGGTGCCTTCTATGGGCCCAAGATCGACATGCACATGACCGACTCGCTCGGGCGCTCCTGGCAGTTGGGAACAGTCCAGCTCGACTACTCGATGCCCGCGCGCTTCGGTCTCACCTATACCGGCGCGGACAACTCCGAGCACACCCCCGTGATGATCCATCGCGCCTGCTTCGGCTCCTACGAGCGCTTCATCGGGATCATGCTCGAGCACTATGCCGGCGAGCTGCCGCTGTGGCTCGCCCCGGTGCCGGCGATCGTGCTGCCGGTCTCAGACCGTTACAACGACTACGCCCACAGCGTCGCGCAGGAGCTGCGCACGGGCGGCGCATACATCGAGTGCGACGATCGCGGCGAGTCGGTCGGACGCAAGATCCGCGACTCAGAGCTGCGCAAGATCCCCTACATGCTGATCGTCGGCGAACGCGAGCAGGCCGACCGCGGCGTGTCCGTGCGCGAGCACCGCGGCGGCGATACCGGCGCCGTCTCGCTGACGAGCTTCGGCGAGCGCTTGCGCGGAGAGCTATACTCGGCCCCGTTGAGACCCCGTCCATCCTCAGAGCGCGACGCCTAGAGTTTCAGCTTGACGCGTAGCAGCCACGACAGCTAGTGCCGGTACCTCGCAGGTTCGACCGGCGCCCGCCCGAGCGGGACCAGACCAGGGTCAACGAGCGCATCCGCGTACCCGAGGTGCGCGTGATCGACGACGAGGGCAATCAGATCGGCGTGATGAAAACGCCCGACGCGCTCAGCTTCGCCCAGGAACGCGACCTCGACCTCGTCGAGGTCGCCCCCGAGGCCCGCCCGCCCGTCTGCCGCGTGCTCGACTACTCCAAGTACAAGTACGAGCAGGCCCAAAAGCTCAAGCAGGCGCGCAAGCACCAGCAGCAGATAACAGTGCGCGAGATCAAGTTCCGCCCGAAGATCGCCCAGCACGACTACGACACCAAGAAGCACCACGTCGAGCGCTTCCTCAAGCACAAGGACAAGGTCAAGGTCACGATCATGTTCCGCGGTCGCGAGGTCACCCATCCCGAGCGCGGCACCGCGATCCTCGATCGTCTCGCCGAGGAGCTCTCCGAGCTCGGCGTCGTCGAGCAGCGCCCGATGCAGGAAGGGCGCAACATGACCATGATGATGGCCCCCTCCAAAGCCGTGCTCGCCGGCCGGGTAGGCGTGGACGGGGCAGCGCCCGACGAGGCGGCTGCCAGCGAGTCCGCCGCGCCTGAGAACGGCGCGAGTGCAGCGGAGCACTCGGAGGCCGCTGCCACGAATGGCGGCGAGGGCACCAG
>JBAUXH010000128.1:0-32980 GCA_049584155.1 Solirubrobacteraceae bacterium | reverse complement strand
GCTGAGCGAGCCGGGCGCGGTCGAGGTCGCCGGCCCGAGCACCGCCGACGACGTACGCGCCGTCGCCGAGCGAATGCTCGCTCTCGGCGCCGAGCAGGTGCTTATCGACGGAGCGATCGATCGCCGTGCGGCCTCCTCGCCTGCCGTCGCCGACGGCCTGGTGATGGCGACCGGAGCGATCCTCGGCGAGGACATCGATGATGTGGTCGCGAGGACCAGCGACGCAGTCGATCTCGTGCGGCTCCCCGCCGTCGCAGAGCGCGACGAGCAGCGTCCGGGCGCGAGCGACAGCGAGCAATCGATCACGCTGGAACGCCGTCTGGTGCTCAACGCCGAGCCGCCCGAGATCGCGGTGCTGCTGCGTGGGCATCCAGACGTCAGCTCATTCGTGATCGAGGGGGCGCTCGGAGAGCGGTTCCTCGAGGGGCTGCTCACGGCGCGCAGAGAGCGTGCCAAACGTGCGTTGAAGCTCATCGTCGGCGATCCGACAAAGGTGTTTCTATCGCGGCACGGTCCACGCTGGTATCAGCGCCAGGGCCTCTCGATCGAGGTGCTTCGCAGCATCGAGCTGAAGGCCATCACGGTCAACCCGCTCGCGCCGCAATCACACCACTTCGACTCGCACATGCTGTGCGAGCTAATCGCCACGGCCGTTCCGGACGTGCCCGTGCTGGACGTGCTAGCTCCGGCCTGAGGATCCACGCGCGGCTAGCTCCGGCCTGAGGCTCCACGCGCGACTAGCTCCGGCCTGAGGCTCCACGCGCGCATCGGTGAGTCTTACTGGCCACGGCGCGAAACTCAAGGGGATCACACGGCTGCTCGCAGACCGCGTACCCAAGGCCTACGCAAGGTCAGACCCGTTTGTAGGTCGATGCAAACGTCCCAGACGCCAGCGTCAAACCTTCCGCTTCCTGAAACAGCCTCGCCGCGTCGAAGTGCGACGCGACCGAGAGCCGCTGCGAGATGGCATTGAGCTCGAAGATGTAAGTTGCCGGACCACCCTTTGCCGGGCAGATCGAATAGCGTTTGCCCGCTACCACAGCACCGTGCGGAAGCTTGCCGGCGGGGATTGCGTGGAGGCTCGGCGCCAATCCAGCCACGGCCCATTCGACCGATACTTGCACTCTGTTGGCTCCATTCGTACCCGGTACCGAGCGATCGACCTTAAACAGGAACAATGCAAGCTCGGCAGTGTTCGGCGGCACCGAGCCCCACCGGAATGACGGTGTAGTGTCGCTCCCGTCGCAGGTGTAGCGGACCGGGATCGTTGGCGCTGCGGCGCGCGCGCCACCGGTGACGGCGATCGAGGGGCTCGTGAAAACGATGGGCTGCGATTTGGCGCGGGCGGTCGTGGCTCGTACGGCACCGCCACACCCGGCGCACGCCACGGGCAACGCGAAGCCCAACAAGACGATCGCGCCTCGGCGCAACGAACGACCCCTACGCCACACGCGCGGGGCATGCGACCCGCTCCCTCCGTCATATGTACCGATAGTCAGACGCATGTCTTCGAGCACCCTGCGATAGCGTCCACAGACTATCTCAGAGTGTAAAATTGCACTATCAATTCGTGCAATTGTTTCTAACCTCAGAGGCGCCGACGCACGCGTCGAAATGCGCGTAACGCGCCTGGCGGGACCCCAGCGCGAACCGCTGCCAAACGGGCGTAAGTCTCGCGTGCGTCCCGGAGGCAGTAGACAATACCGTCGTGGCCCGCGCCCGATCGAGCGGGGGCTATCTACTTGGCGTTGGCGAAGTAGTCGGCGTTGATCTGCGAGTACTTCTGCCACTCGTCGGGGAGCTGATCCTCGGCGAAGCACGCATCCACCGGACAGGCCTCGACGCAGGCATCGCAGTCGATGCACTCCTCGGGGTCGATGTAGAGCATCTCGGCCGCATCGTATCCGGGCTCATCGGGCGTAGGGTGGATGCAGTCGACGGGACATACCTCGACGCAGGAGTTGTCCTTGGTGCCGATGCACGGCTCGGCGATCACATAGGCCATTCGCTAAGTTCTTTCCTGTTGGTTGCGGGGTCTCGCAGGGAGCACATTCTAGAGATGGCGCCCCGGCCGGGGCTCATCGTAGCCGAGCCACACAGTAGATGATTGCACGCTCAACCATTGCGCCGGAGAACGCCACTCCGCTAGGTTGAGGGCGATGCTGCTTCTCACCGGCGCAACCGGCCAGGTGGGCTCGGCGCTGCTGCGCCGGCTCCTCGACGATGGCGCCGACGTGCGCTGTCTGGTGCGTGACCCACGCCGCCTGGGAACACTGCGCGTGCGCGTGCAGATCGCGCTCGGAGACCTCACCGATCCGCCTTCGTTCCGCAATGCACTGCGGGGCGTGGACACGGTCGTGCACCTCGCGGCGACGATCCGCGACCAGCCGGGCGGCTCGATCGAGGAGCTCAACGGGATCGCCACCTGGCGGATCGTACGCGCAGCACAGCACGCCGGCGTGGGACGGTTTGTGTTCTTCTCCACGCTCGACGCCTCCGCGCAGCACCGCACGCGCTTCCATCGCGCCAAGGCAGCCGCCGAGCAGGCCGTCCGCGAGACCGACATGGACTGGACGGTGTTCGCGCCCTCGATCGTCTATACGCCTGGCGACGCCTGGCTGACGCTGCTGGAACGCATGGCATTGGCACCGGTGATGCCGATGTCGGGTATGGGACGCGCACGCTTCCAGCCGATCTGGGCCGAGGACGTCGCCGCCTGCGTGGTGGCTGCTCTACGCGCGCCCTCAGGCGAGCGACAGCGGTATGAGCTCGCAGGACCCGACACGTTGACGCACACCGAGATCGTCAGGCTTGTGCTCGACTCGCTGCACCGTCCGCGCCCCCTGGTGAAGGTGCCCACGCCGATCGTCTCGCGCGCGCTGCGCCTGCTGGAGGCCACGCTCGGCGAGCGCGCATTCGCGACTTGGGACGAGGCCGAGCTGATGGAGTGCTCGATGCTGACACGGTCGGGAGCGCAGGACGCCGAACGCCTCGGGGTGATGCCCAAGCCGATGCGCGTTGTTTTGGACCCCGCCCAACTCGGCTGACGCAAGCTTCCTGTATCCCCGTGAGTAACGCTTGCGCACCGGCCTCAGGCTCAGGCCACCGCCCCCGCCACGGGCGGGCGACGCTGCGCCCAAGGCAGTGCCTCTTCCAACTGCGAAGCGAGCGCCAGCAGCGCCCCCTCGCCGGCCGGACGCCCGACGAGCTGCACGGCCAAGGGCAGTCCATCCTCCCCCTCGTACAGCGGCAGTGAGATGCCGGGCTGACCACTGGCGTTGAACACGGGCGTAAACGGTGTGAACAGGCCCGAGCGGGTGAACGTGGACATCGGTTCAGGCGCGGCGGTGTCGAGCACGCCCAGTGGCAGCGGACGCTCGGCGAGCGCGGGGGTGAGTAGCGCGTCATAGGGCGCCAGGAAGGAGATCAGCCGCCGCGTGTGCGCCTGCAGTTGCACTCCCGCGGCCATGCCTTCGACGGCGCCGAGCTTCTGGATCATCGAGTAGATCGCCCAGCTCATCGGCTCCATGTCCTGCTCGGTGGGCTCACGCCCGGCGATCGCGCCGGAGTAAGCGATCGACAAAGCGATGTGGTTGGAGAACACCGCGCCGAAGAGCTCTTGCAGACCGTCGATACGCCACGGTGGCTCGACCTCTACGACCTCGTGCCCGAGCGAGCGCAACAGATCGGTGGCGTCGAGGACGGCCTGAGCACACATCGGATCCACAGCCGCCTCGGCGATCGGCGCAAGCGTAGTGGCCGCGATCCGTAGCCTGCCGGGAGCCGCGAGGGCGCTCTGCGCGAACGGCTCGCTCGGCGGCGGCGCCCAGGTAGCGTCGCCGAGCTCATAGCCCTCGAGCACATCGAGGATCGCCGCGGTGTCAGCGACGGTGCGCGTGAGCACGCCGTCGATGCCCAGTGAGGAGTCGCCCAGTTCCGGCGCGGCGGAGATGCGCCCGCGGCTGGGCTTCAATCCGACGAGCCCGCAGCATGCGGCCGGGATACGGATCGAGCCGCCGCCGTCGTTGCCGTGGGCGAGGGGCACCATTCCGGAGGCCACGGCCGCGGCGGCACCGCCTGAGGAGCCGCCCGGGGTGCGCTCCAAGTCCCAGGGGTTGCGGGTGGGACCGAAGATGCGGGCCTCGCTCGTGGGCAGGATGCCGTACTCGGGCAGCGTGGTCGAGCCGACGATCACAAACCCCGCTTCGCGCAGGCGCCGGGTTACGTTGTGATCGTAGTCGGCAACGTACTCGGCCATCAGCGAGCAGCCATAGGTGAGACGCAGGCCGCTGACGGGGCGATTGTTCTTGATCGCGACCGGAACCCCGGCGAACGGCCGCTCATCGCCCGGGCCGATCTCATCGGCCGTGGCGAGAGCACGCTCGCCGTCGATTTGCACGAACGCGTTGAGCTCGGGATTTAGCTCCTCGATGCGGTCGAGCGAGGTCTGCACCAGCTCGCGCGCGGAGAGCTCACCCGCTCGCACCATGTCGGCGAGCTCGATCGCGGAACGGAACATCAGATCACTGTCTGGCACGGCTCCTCCTCCTCCTCGCGTGAGACACGGCATCATATGGGCCTGCTGTCCGATCGGAGATTCCCCCCTCGATCTACGATCGGTAAGGCAGCCACCCCGTCAAGCATCAAGCTCAGAAAGCGAGTGCCATGAGCGCGGTTCAGCAAGCACCAGAGGTCCAGTCGGGCCTGGAAGGCGTCGTCGCCTTCGCCACCGAGATAGCCGAGCCTGACAAAGCGGGGGGCGCACTGCGCTACCGCGGCGTCGACATCGAGGACCTGGTCGGCGCGGTCCCTTACGAGCAGGTCTGGGGCCTGCTGGTCGACGGCCACCTGAAACCCGGCCTGCCTCCCGCCGAACCGCACCCGCTGACGGTGCGTTCGGGCGATCACCGCGTCGACGTGCAGTCGGCGCTGGCGATGCTCGCCCCCGAGTGGGGGTTCGGGCAGCTGATCGACATCACCGACGAGGAGGCCCGCGACAACCTAGCGCGCGCCTCGGTGATGGCGCTGTCGTTTGTGGCGCAGTCCGCGCGCGAACCCGGTCAGCCCCCGGTGCCCCAAGAGGAGATCGACCAGGGTCAGACGATCCCCGAACGGTTTCTGATTCGCTGGCGCGGAGAGGCGAACCCCGACCACGTCAAGGCGATCGACGCCTACTGGGTCTCCGCGGCCGAGCACGGTATGAACGCCTCGACGTTCACCGCGCGGGTGGTGGCCTCGACCGGCGCCGACTGCGCCGCGGCGCTGTCGGCCGCGGTGGGGGCGCTGTCGGGACCGCTACACGGCGGTGCGCCCTCGCGCGTGCTGAAGATGCTCGACGAAGTCGAACAGACGGGCGACGCCGAGCGTTGGGTCAATGACGCGCTGGACCGCGGCGAGCGGCTGATGGGCTTCGGTCACCGGGTCTACCGCGCCGAAGATCCGCGCGCGCGTGTGCTGCGACGTACCTGTCGCGAATTGGGCTCACCCCGGTTTCAGGCGGCGGAGGCACTGGAGAAGGCGGCACTTGCAGAGCTGCACGCACGCCGTCCCGACCGGGTGCTCGCCACGAACGTCGAGTTCTGGTCGGCTGTGGTGCTAGATCTGGCGGAAGTCCCGCCGGATCTGTTCACGCCGATGTTCACGTGCGCGCGGGTAGCTGGGTGGTCGGCGCACATCCTCGAGCAGAAGCGCGAGGCGAAGCTGATTCGTCCCACGGCGATATACGTGGGCGAGCCGCCGCGTTCAGTGGAGGCGGTCGGCTAGAAGCGTCGCCATCGAACGCTGTCGCTTCCGTCCGTGCGTCGCCGGCTTATCTGGATCAGGCACGGCAAGGGACGAACGAAGAGGGCTCGGCCTCCGTGCCGAACCCTCTGTCAGTCGCATCGGCCGAGCGTGCGCCGCGCCCGAGCGGATGGCGCGGCGCTTGGCCAAATAGGCCACTCCCGCCTCACGCATAGGCCGCATCACGCGTAGCCCGCATCACGCGTAGCCCGCATCACGCGTAGGCCGGCTGTGGATCATGCCGCGACCGTTGCCGCTCCGGCGCCGGCTCGCCGGTGAACAACCACGGATTGCGCTGACAGATGACCTCGCCACGAAAGCGCTTGCGGGCCCCGTACACGACCCAGGTGGTGTCGACCGCGCCATAGACCTCCTGCACGCGCAGGGCGTCGGTGTGTTCGCGACCGTAGTGCAGATGCGTGAGGCCGGCGTCGTAGTCACCGGCGAGCAGATGGCGGGCGACGACCGGCTTAGAGGGCTCGTCGACGATCGTGGCCCAGCGTGAAAGGTCGGTGTAGCCGCGGGTCGCCGCGACGATCCCGAGACTCTGTGGATCGCGAACGTCGTTCCGTACGAGCAGCGCGAGCTCCTTGGTGGGATACAGGAACGTATCGATCACGAAGACTTCTGTGTGGTAGCGCTCGGTGACGAGGTGGACCTGGGTGTGAGCGCTGCACTGCACGAGAAACGTCTCAGGACGGTCCCTGACCCGCTCGATCGCGCCGAGCAGGTCTTCGACGAGCACGATCTCGTAGGAGTCGATGCCCTGAAACTCGAGGTAGTGCATCAGGGCGTTCTCGTGACAAGTGCCGGACGGCCCGAGCGTGATGAATGTAGGACGGGTCACGGCTGTGTCCCCTCGCGCAGCGCCTGGGCCTGCGCCTCGCCGAGCGCCTGCTCCTCCTCCTCGAGCGGGTCCCGAGCGAGATCTCCGTTCTGAGCTGTGGAGGTCTGTGCCGCGATGAGTTCGTCCTCCATGCGACAGGTGGCGGAGATCAATAGCTCGAACAGGTCGGCGGTGAAGTCGGCGGGGAGCTGCACCTCGGCACCGCGGGCCAGGTAGCGCGAACGCACCTCGGCGACGCGGTCGGGTTGCATCATCGGGATGTCGTGCTCGCGCTTGTATAGGGCGATCTCGCGGCAGATCGCAAAACGCTCGCCGAGCCGTCCGGCGATCTCGCCGTCGAGCCGATCCAGGCACCGGCGAAACGGCTCCAGTCCGGTCGCCGGGGAGGTCTCACGTCCCGGCGTATTCATGGGTGTTCTCCGTTCAGCAGGCCGGTGGCGAATGCGTGGCTGCAGCCGGCGAGGGACTCCAGCGCATAACCCCCCTCCTGGACAACACAGACGGGCAGCTCGGTGTGGGCGAGCAGGCGGCCGATCTGCTCGAAGACGGGCGCGCGAAAGGACCATGAGCCGTGGGGGTCGCCCTCCACGAGGTCGTAGCCGAGCGACAACACGATCGCATCGGCGCTACAGGAGAGCGTCTGTATGGAGAGCGCGAGCGCTGCGAGGTAGGTCTCGCTCGCAGGGGTGCTGCGGAAGGCGACGAGATGCTCGCGCTCGGTGTGGGGACGTACCCGCTCCCAGGGGAGATTGGCGCCGGTGGAACCGTGCAGTGAGTAGAGGGTCGTGTCGGCCATACGCTCCAGCAGTGCCGCGGTGCCGTTGGGGTAGTGCAGATCGAGATCGAGGATCGCAACCTGAGCAAACCCGCCATCGTGCAGCGTCAGGGCAGCCGCGGCGGCGTTGTTGAGATAGCAGTAGCCGCCGAGCCAACCGGGGCCGGCGTGATGACCGGGCGGCCGACACAGCGCATAGCTGAAGCGGGCTCCCGTGATGATCGCTCGCGCGGCGGAGATCGCCGTGCCGATGCCCTCCCGCGCCGTGGCTACAGCCTGCGCGCAGACGGGGGTGTCGGGTGCGAGGCCCGGTTCGGCCAGCTCGGCCATCAGCACAGGGTCGCGTCCGCTCACACGCTGCAGCGCCCGCAGGTAGTCGGGGTCATGCAGCCGGCGCAGCGCCTGCTCGACGTCCTCGGCACTCGCATCGGCGGTGTGTGCGCTCACGCGGTGGTGGCGCATGAGCCCAGCCTGCACCTGCGACAGCCGCCGCCCGTCGTCATAGCCGGGGATCTTGTGTCCGCGCTCGTCGAGGATCCACGGCACGGCGCCGGTGAGCTCGCGGCGCTGCTCGACCATCAACAACCGAGGGTTCTCGTCACCGCTCACGGGAAGATCCGCCGCATCCGCGCACCGAGGTGTTCGAAGCCGTTGTGGACGTAGAAACCCTCGGTCGCGCGAATGTCCGCGAAGCTCTCCCGCGGCAACCCGACCTCGGCCCGCGCCATTCCCTGTTTGCGAGCGAGCTCAAATAGCGCGCCCAGTAGCTCGCGGCCGACCGAGCGACCGCGCCAAGAGGGGTGTACCCACAGATCCTGGATCAGCGCGTAGCGTCCGGGCACGTGGAGCGCGAGTTGATAGCTCGCGGTAAGCACGCCGACGAGGGCCTCCTCCTCCTCCTCCTCGGCCTCGGCCTCGGCGACGAGCAACGCCCCCAGGCGGGGCTCATCGAGCAGCGCCTGCGCGGTTTCCAACATCTCCGACGCGTGCGGAGGTCGACTGCCGAGCTCTGTGAGCAGATCCCTGACAGCGACGACGATGGCGGGTAGATCCTCGTGCGTCGCGGCGCGCACGTGTGTGCTCGTCGCCGAGGCACTCATCGCCGCTACGCCGCTCGCGCCGCCGCCGCCGCGGCGGACGGCGGCTCTAGTTCGACGGTCCACGCATCGGGCGAGTCGCTGCCGGTCACAGCCTTAGCGATCGCGGCCATCGGCGCCCGCGCCTTGAGCAGGATCTCATCGAACTCCTCCTGCGGATCGGACTGCATCACGATCGCACCGCCGGCGCCGATCGTGGTGGCCCCCGGGCGCATCACGATCGTGCGGATCACGATGCTGAGGTCCACGCTGCCATCGACTCCGAAGTAGCCGATCGCGCCGGAGTAGACGCCGCGCGCCTCCCGCTCGATGTCGTCGATGATCTCCATCGTGCGCAGCTTCGGCGCCCCGGTCATCGAGCCTCCGGGGAAGCACGCGCGCACGCACTCCACGGGCGTGCGACCGTCCTCGAGCACGCCGGTGACGGTCGAGATCAACTGGTGCACTGTCGCGTAGTCCTCGACGATCATCAACTCGGGGACGCGCACGCTGTCGATCTCGCAGACGCGTCCGAGATCGTTGCGCAACAGATCGACGATCATCAGGTGCTCGGCGTAGGTCTTTTCATCATGCGTGAGTCCGGCGCGCAACTCGGCATCGAGGACCGGCTCCTGCGAGCGCGGCGTGGTCCCCTTGATCGGGCGCGCCTGCACGCGCCGATCGCGATCGACCGACAGGAAGCGCTCGGGGGAAGAGCTGAGGACGGCGAGATCACCGAGCTTGAGGTAGGCCGAGAACGGGGCCGGGTTGATGTCGCGCAGTACGCGGTAGAGCTCGAATGGGTCGGGACTCGCGGGGGTCGATATCTGATCGGTCAGGCACACCTCGTAGGACTCGCCGGCGGCGAGCGCGGCCTGACAGCGTGCGATGTCGGCGAGGTACTGCTCGCGCCCGCGTCCGCAGCGGAACGTCACCGTGGCCGCGGGCGAGGGCCCGTCCGCGGCCACGGCACCATACCCCGCCGACATCGCCTGCCCTACCCGCCCCGCCAGCCCTGCCTCCCTTGCCCGCCTCGCCGGCTCGGCGCCCGCCGGCGCCTGAAGCGATGCGGCGAGAATGTCGCGCACGACCGCTTCGGCCTCGTCCAGCCAGCGCTCGGCGTCCTCACTCTCATCGCCCTCGCGACAGAGGGCGAGCAGTTCGGTGCGCTGAGCGCCATGATCGACCGCGACGACGCGGTTGGCGAGCATCAGCGTGGCGTCGGGCAGATCGGAGCGGTGCACGACCGGTGACCCGCAATCGCCCTTGCACTCGTAGCCGAGATAACCGACGAACCCACCGACGAGGCCACGGGCGGGCTCGGCCGGCGGCTCGATCGCGCGTTCGAAGAGCTCTCGGTTGAGCACGTCGAAGATCGACCCGCGCTCGATCTTGCTCCCCTGTCCGCGGCGCGTGCGCACCATCCCCTCGGCGGCGTCGTACTCCAGCACGCAGTGGTCTGCGCCGGCGCTCGTGCCGAGGTAAGAGCATTGCGCCAGCCGCGTGGGCGCGTCGGCACTGTCAAGCCAGAACGCGTGCTCGGCCGAGCCGAACAGCCGCTCAAACAGCGGCTCGGTCGCGGGCTCACCGGCGATCGAGCGCGCGAGCAACTGGACACCGGATGAGTGACGCCGGCGCGTGCCCGGACGGGGGGAAGGAACGGGTGGGCGACCGGCGGTGCGTGCGTCTGAGTGACGTGGTGTTCGGTGTCGGCGCGCGAGCGCGTAGAAGTTCTCGACGACCGCGCGTCCGTGCTCGCTGGCGATCGACTCGGGATGGAACTGCACTCCCCACAGCGGGCGGCTGCGGTGCTCGATCCCCATTACCACGCCGTCGTCGGTCCAGGCGCTCACGCGGCCCTCGGATCCGAGCGGACCGGTGACCGCGAGCGAGTGGTAGCGCACGACTGAGAAGTTCTGCGGGATGCCCGCAAACAGTCCGCTGTCGAGGTGTTGGACCTGGCTGAGGCGTCCGTGCATGACCATCGGGGCGCTCGAGACGACCCCGTCGAGCACGTAGCCAAGACCTTGGTGGCCAAGACAGATGCCGAGCACCGGGATCTCGCTACAGCGCAGGATGTCCGAGCAGACACCGAAGTCGTGCCAGCGCTCCGGGCGACCTGGGCCCGGGGAGAGCACGATCGCGTCGAAGTCCCACCGCGACAGCGCCCGCCAGGAGACCATGTCGTTGTGGACGACGATCGGCTCCTCGCCGGAGACGGCGGCGAGCAGATGAAAGACGTTGTAGGTATAGGAGTCGTAATTGTCGACGAGCAGCGTGCTCACGCCCGACTCCCCTGCACGTCTAAGAAGCCCATATTGCCCCACCGCCCCAGGGCGCTCGAAAAGCGCACGCTCCCGCGTCTCATCGCGCCACCTCCAGACCCAATCCGCGGGCGGAGCGGTCGAGCAGGGTGTGCACGACGCGCTCGACGTGCTCGTCGCGCTCGCGTTCCAAGTACCAGCGCGAGAGGTGCTTAAGGTAGTGCGCGAGCGGACGGACGTCGAAGCGCTCCACCGCCAGGCGCAGGTAACGCCGGTATAGCTCAGACTGCACGACGGCAAAGCGGTAGTCGGGGTCTTCGACGGGTCGCCGGCCACCGGTCGGGACGGTGCGGCCGTGACGTGCCCGCGCACGGACGAGATCCCAGCCGAGGGACTCGTCCTCGCACAACAGCTTGTCGGTGTCGAAGTCGATGCGGGGCGCGACGGGGTAGGGCAAGAAGTAGCCGAGCACGATCTCGGCGGCGATGCGTTCGGGGAAGGGGTGGGCACGGCGTACCTGCAGACGCTCGGGGTTCGCGTCGACCTGCTGGTCCAGCCAGTCGGTGAGCTCGTCGATCAAGAGCGCTCCTTCACTGGAGGCCATCGCGCGCTTCTGACGGGCGACCATGCCGTTGAAGATGTCGCGGGTGGGATGCATCTCAGCACCGCCTGCTTCCTTGCCATTGCGGTCGTCGTTATCGTCCTCGCCTGTGCCGGTATCGCCGGTGCGATCCCCCGCGGCCATCAGCTCGTCCATCAGCTTGCGCCGGCAGGTGACGTGGGAAACCCACTCGGTGCCGCAAACCTGCATGGAGGTCATATGCTCGAGTTCGGGCGCAGCCATCCAGTAGGCGAGAGCGCGCATGTGTTGTGTCGGCAGGCCGTCGGCGCGCACGAGCGGGAACTCCTCGAAGTCGCTTAGCCCGGTGGCGTAGAAGACGACGCCGTCCTCGCGCCGGCGCAATCTGCCCGAACGCAGGCCCGATGCGGTCAGCTCGGCCGCCTCGGAGAGGAAGTCGGACTCGAAGAAGACGCGGTCGAAGGCGATGCCTAGTCGCGCCAAGGTCTTGCGCTGTCCGGAGATGACCCAGGCGCGCGTCTTGTACCAGAGCTCGAGCGCCTCGCGTTCGCCCGAGAGCACACGTTTGAGCAGGTCGTCGGCGTCGTCGTCGCGTAGCGTCAGCTCACGCGTGAGCGAGTCCTCGGGGTGCTCGATCGCCGCCGCCGCCTCCGCTCCGGCGGACTGCGTGGTCGCCACATAGTCTGCGTAGCAGACGCCGACGAAGTGATCGCTCTTCTCGCCGCCGGCCGGCCAGGAGGGGGTGTGTCGGCCGCTGTGCAGCACGCCCGCCATCGCCTCGCCCATGCTGCGCCCGGCGTCGGAGATGAGGCTGCGACGCTCGACCTGCGCGCCGGCCTGCGCGAGCGCGGCCGCGAGCGCGTTGCCGATCGCGAGATTTCGCAGATGACCCGCGTGCAGCGCCTTAGTCGCGTTCGCATCCCAGAACTGCACCGAGATCCGCTGTCCGTGGGCGAGGTCTGAGAGCGTGGCCTCGGCGCTGCCGCCCGCCTCCAGGGCGGCGCCGACCGTTTCGATCCAGCCGTCGTCCAAACGTAGCTGCACACCCTCGCCGTCGTGCGTAACGCCGGCCACCCAGGGCTCGGCTTCGATCTGGGCGAGCGCGTGCAGCGAGTCGGCGTCCTCACGCCAGTCGCGCACGCGCGGCGTCAGCTTCACATCGCAGTCTCCGCGCGGGCGTCGCGGCGCTCGCGCGGCCCAGCACGAGGGCGCTTGCCCGTGGGAGGGGATGCCCTCGAAGTAGTCGAACAGGTTTGTCACGATGCGCTCATCGGCTGCGGTGGGCGTGATGGGGTTCCATAGCCATGCACCAGCCGGGGCTCGAACCCGGATCAACGGCGTTTAAGGCCGTTCCTTTAACCGATTAAGGCACTGGTGCTCTGTACAGCCGAGCGCCCGAACGCGTCCTCGACCAATATCCGGATTGAAAAATCAATACGAATAATCGAGCTCGCTGCGGGTGTATCGGTTATCATAACCCTGCCGGTTTTTCACGCAAGGGTTCGACTGTAAAAACCGGATGGAGATATCCGTGAGTTCCCGCAAAATGGCTCTGCGAAGCGGGAAAACGAAAGAGAAACAAGAGACGGCAATAGTGAAGATAGAAACAAAAATGGGAAACCGTCGGGCCGAGACAGGCTCGCGACAAAAGAGAGAAACATGGATGCCGGGGTAAGTGCGATCTCGCGTGCCGGTGTCCGTGTGAACGGCGACGCACGCAGCGGCGGGCGCCCAGCGCTGCCTCCGGGTCCGCGCATGCCTAGCGCGCTGCAGGCGGTTGGTTGGACTTGGCGTTCGCTGCCGTTCATGGAGCGGTGTCAGAGACGTTACGGCGACGTTTTCACCCTGCGCGTCCGACATGGCGGCACGTGGGTGCTGGTGTGTGATCCCGAGGACGTCAAGCGAGTGTTCACCGCCGCACCCGAACGATTGGGAGTGGGCGAAGCCAACACGCTGCTGGGGCCGGTGCTCGGTCCGCGCTCGGTGATGCTGCTGGAGGAGCCCCAGCACATGATCCGACGCAAGCTGATGCTGCCTCAGTTTCACGGCCAGCGAATGGAGAGCTACGGCGGGATGATGGCCGAGGTCGCACGCCGTGCGGTCGCGCAATGGCCTGCGGATAGACCGTTCGAGCTGTGGCCGCGGATGCAGGCGATCACCCTGGAGGCAGTCATGCGCGTGGTGTTCGGGCCGAAGCAGACCGCCTCGACGCGACGCCTTCAAGAGCTGCTGCGCGAGTTGACCGACCGGATGAACGCGCCCCGGCGATTGACGCTGCTGGCACTGCTCGGCCCGCGCTCGATGGTGCGCGATCCTGAGTTCAGGGCGGCGATGGACCTCGTAGAGGCGGTGGTGCTTGAGGAGGTGCGCAAACGTCGCGCGGAAGGCGTGGACGTCGCCCGTGAGGACATCGTCTCAATGCTCGCGCATGCGCACTATGAGGACGGCTCACCGATGACCGCCCAGGATCTACGCGACGAACTGATCACACTGCTGCTGGACGGGCCGACCTCGACCTCGCTGGCGTGGGTGTTCGAGCGGTTGCTGCGCCATCCAGACAAGCTCGGGCGACTACGCGAGGAGGTGCGCCGAGGCGAAGACGACGCCTACCTGGATGCGGTAGTGAAAGAGACCCTACGCCTATGCCCGCCGGTGCCGATCGTCGTACGCAAGTTGCTCGAGCCGATGGAGTTGGGCGGATACACGGTTCCGGCGGGGGCGATGGTCGCACCCTGCATCCATCTGATCCATCGCCGCGAAGATGTCTACCCCCACCCTCGTAGGTTCATGCCCGAGCGCTGGCTTGGTCGGCCTGCAGGAACGTATACGTGGATCCCCTTCGGCGGCGGTGTGCGTCGCTGCTTGGCGGCGAGCTTCGCGCTCCTGGAGATGAAGCGTGTGGTCGCGGCGGTACTCGAAGAGGTGGAGATGGAGGCGGTGCAGGCGCGCTCAGAGCAAATCACCAAGAGTGCGATCTCCTATAGCCCAGGTCGACGCGGGCTCGTGCGTATCACTCAGCGCCGCAACGATACCACCGGGCCGGCGACGCCCACTGGTTACGGACAAGAGACGGCCGCAGCGGCATGAGCAACAGGATTCCGGACGCCGACCTGCTGATCGTGGGCGCCGGCGCGAAGGCGGCGGCGATCGCGACGAAAGTGCATGTCATGAACCGGCTCGGCCTGGGCCCGATCGCGCTGACGATCGTCGAGGCGACCGAATCTGCGGCGTCGTGGTCGGGACGTAACGGCATGACCTCGGGCGAGGAGCCGCTGGCGATCCCCCCGATCAAGGACGTCGGATTTCCATACGAGAGCCATCGGGAGTTCGGTGAGATCGGCGAGGAGATCGACCGCGCGATGATGCCATTCACCTGGCAGCAGTACATGATCGGTGAGCACCGATATGTGCGCTGGGTAAATGCGGGCTCGCCTCCGATCCAGCATCGCACATACGGCAAGTACCTGGCATGGGTACTGAGCCGAGCGACCGAGGGAGTCCGGCTCGTGCGCGGCCGGGTAACGCGCGTTTCGCTTGAGGATGAGGGACCGCACTGGAGGATCGACGTCGAGGACTGCACCGACTCGCCGTTGTACCGAGGGCGCGCGCTGGCGCTCACCGGGCCGGGTGTGCACCGTCCGTTTGCGCACGATCCCGACGCCGCGCCGCGGATATTTCATTGCGACTCCAAGCGCATCGAGCTGGCACGCATTCCGATCGAGCAGAGCGCGGATATTGCGATCGTCGGCGGCGGCGAGAGCGCGCTCAGCTGCGTGGCGTTCCTGAGGGCGTTCCGGCCCGATGCCGAGCTGACCATCTACACCCCCAGTCTGCCGATGAGCCGCGGCGAGAGCTTCCTGGAGAATCGCGTGTTCTCAAATCCCGACGATGTCGGATGGGAAGCGCTCGACGAGCGTACGCGGCGCGACTTCGTCCGCCACTGCGATCGGGGCGTGTTCGATCCGGCGACGCTACAGACGATCGCTTACGACGACCAGTGCCGGTTCGTCACCGGACGCGTGACGCACGTCTCTTCGGTGGGCGGAGAGGAGGGGGTGTGCGTGAACTATGACGCGCGCGGCGTGGGAGAGGAGAGCGTCCGCCACGATTACGTGGTCAACTGCACCGGGTTCGATCTGCTCGAGCAGCTGCGCTCCCTGTTCCCCCCGGCCATGCGCGCGGAGATCGAGAGCCGAGTCGGTGGGGTTTGGGAGCGCCCGTCCGGCGCGGAGATACCGATCGGGCGCAACCTTGAGTTGAAGGGAATGCGCCCGAGGTTGTACATCCCCGGTTTGGGCGCACTCAGCCAAGGTCCGGGGTTCGCCAATCTTGGCTCGCTGGGACTGCTCGCCAACCGTGTGCTGGAGCCGTTGTTTAGCGAGAAGGATTCACAGATCCACGCAAGCCGCAACTCGATAACGGAGGTCGTTTAGATGCCGTCAAGCTCCCGCCAGGTGCGCCGTGCCGAAGCTCGCCGCGCCCAGGCCAAGAAAGCGACCCGCTCCAGCCAGGGGGGTAGCGGCGGTCCGGACCTGCGGGAGAAAGTCCCGAAGCTCTCGAAAGCCGCCTGGCTTACGGTAGGCGCCGTCGTGTTGGCCGTCGTGGTGGTGATCGCCGTGGTGTCGCTGAGCTCCTCTTCGTCGTCCTCGAGTGAAAGCTCGCTGCTGACAGGTTCTGGATATCCAAACGGTAATACCTCCAATACGCGCTACGCCCAGAGCACGATCAACAGCGGAAATGTCTCGCAGCTGCAACCGGCATGGACGCTGCCGCTGACCGCGAAAAGCCAATACGGCAGCTACTCGGCTTCGCCGATTATCGCCGGCGGGGCGATGTTCTCACAAGATCTGGCCTCCAACGTGCAGGCGATCAACTTGAAGACCGGCAAGGTGATCTGGACGAAGTCCTTCGAATCGCCCGACCAGGGGCCAAACGGCCTGGTCGTGGCGGGAGGACGGGTATATGGGACGACCGCGACGGCGGCGTTTGCGCTCGACGAGAAGACCGGGCAGCAGCTGTGGTCGGTCACGCTCACCCGCAACGAACACGAGGGCATCGACATGGCTCCCGGGTATCACAACGGCATCGTGTACGTCTCGACGGTGCCGGGCAACAACGAAAAGTTTTACGGCGCTGGGGGCGTGGGCATCCTGTGGGCCCTGGAAGCCAATACGGGCAAGAAGCTGTGGCACTTCGCCACCGCGCCCGAAAGCCTGTGGGGACAGGAAAGCGTCAATGCCGGCGGCGGGCTGTGGTACACGCCGGCGTTTGACAACGAAGGGAACATGTACGTGGGCACGGCCAATCCGGCGCCGTTCCCGGGCACCGAATCCTCACCGTGGGGGTCGAGCCGGCCAGGACCTAACCTATACACCGATTCGATCGTCAAGCTGAACGCGCAGACGGGCAAGGTCGTATGGCACTACCAGCAGACGCCGCACGACCTGTATGACTGGGATCTGCAGGACCCGCCGATCCTCGCGGAAGTGAAGGGACGCAAGGAGGTGCTCGCGAGCGGCAAGTCGGGCTGGGTGATCGCGCTCGACACGCACAGCGGCAAGGTGCTGTGGAAGCGCAGCGTGGGCATCCACAACGGGCACGACAATGACGGCGTGTATGCGATGAAACACGAATACTCCAAGCTGAGCCTGCCCGAGACCGTCTATCCAGGCCTGCTGGGAGGTGTGATCGCGCCGATGTCGACGAACGGTACGAGCGTGTTCGTGCCGATCGTCAATCACCCGGTGACGTTCAACAACCAGACCGAACCGCAGGAAAACGGCCCGAGCACCGGCGAAGTGGTGGCACTCGACCTGGCCACGGGCGCGGTCCGGTGGACACGTAAGTTCCCCACCGCCGTGTTTGGCGCGACGACGGCGGTCAACGACGTAGTGTTCGCGACGACATTCGAAGGCGCGCTGTATGCGTTCGACGCGAATACAGGGAATGTCCTGTGGGAAACGAAACTGCCGGCGGCAACGAACACGGGCGTGGTGGCCAGCGGTGACATGCTGATAGCACCCGCAGGGCTGGCGGCCGGGAACGGGCAGACGCCGCAGATCGTCGCGTATCGCAACGGCGCCGGTTAGGCAACCAGCCCTGAACGCGGCGACCCCACCCGGTGGGGTCGCCGCTCGAGCGATTCTGAGCCGATCCTCCAGCCACCTCGACTGTGGCCATATACGGGCGAGTAGGAGACACTCTGGCGACGCGCACAAGCTCACCGAATGGCGAAAAATCGCATGGTGGACAGGCGATCGAGCGCCTGCTTAGCCCTCATCAGATGGCGCCTTTAGCGGCCTGACTCTGGAGGCTTACCCTGCCTGCATGAAGGATTTGCTGATCATCATCCCGGCTTACAACGAGCAGGGACGTGTCGGGCGCGTAGTTCGAGATGTCCATGGCGCCCTACCCGGCGCGGACGTGCTCGTGGTCGACGACGGGTCCACCGATGCTACGGGCGAGGATGCGATGCAGGCCGGCGCTAGGGTCCTGTCGCTGCCGGTCAACTCGGGCTACGGCGTGGCGCTGCAGACCGGATACAAGTTCGGCGTCCGAGAAGGCTACGCAACGATCGGCCAGATCGACGCCGACGGTCAGCATCGGGCCGAGTATCTGACGACGATGCTCGAGGCGCTCGAACAGCAGGATGCCGACCTGATCGTCGGCTCGCGCTTCTTGGGAGAGGATGGTCACTACAAGCCCCCGTTCGCACGGGCCGTGGGCATCGGGCTGTTCGCGCATCTGACTTCGTCGATCACCCATGAGCACATCTCCGATCCGACTTCGGGCTTTCAGCTGATGCGCAACCGCGTCGCGCGCTTATTCTGCTCGGAGGTCTACCCGACCGATTATCCAGACGCCGACGTCCTGATCCTGCTCCATCGCACCGGCTATCGCGTGCGCGAGATCCCGGTGCAGATGCGCCCTTCGCCGGGCAAGTCGATGCACTCGGGCCACACCGGCCCTTACTACGTCTACAAGATGCTGCTCTCGATTTTCGTCACCCTGCTGCGACGGGGAACGAAGGTCATCCCGCAGGCAAAGCTCGCGCCATGATCAGCACCAACCTGCGCATTCTCGCGATCGCGGGTAGCCTGACGCTGCTCATATTCATCGTCGAGCTCGTCCGCCGTCGACGCCTGAAGGAGGAGTATTCGGTGCTGTGGGTGGCCACCGCCCTGGCGCTGCTCTTGCTGGCCGTTTGGGGAGAGCTGCTGCGCGACCTCGCTCACTTCATCGGAGCCGACTCACAGGCCAGCACGCTGTACTTCTTTGGGCTCCTGTTCGTGGTCTTTCTGCTCCTGCATTTCTCCGTGCGTGTGAGCAACCTCGAGCGCCGCGTGATCGTGTTGCTCCAGGAGATCGCGCTGCTGGGCGAACGCGACGGGCACCCGGCGGCGCCTGGCGAGGATCTGACAGCAGACGGGCACAACGGAGGGATTACCGCGCCCGGTGAGGGTGTCGGAGCGGAGCGGCCCACATGGGAGGCGAGCGTAAGATGAGCCCGGTCGCGATCGATGCGCAGGATCGAGGGCACGGCTTCCGCTACCTCACAGCGACTGCAAAGCTGGCCGAAGCGATCGACGCGGGTCAGATCGATGAGCTGGCGCACGGGCTCGCGACGATTCGTGCGCAAGTTGGACGGCTGTTCGTGCTCGGGGTGGGCGGCGGCGCCGGCCACGCCTCACACGCCGTCAACGACTTTCGCAAGCTGTGCGCTCTGGAGAGCTATGCGCCGACCGACAACGTCTCGGAGCTCACCGCGCGCACAAACGACGACGGTTGGGAGACGTCATTCAGCGGATGGCTCGAGATCTCGCGCCTGTGCGAGCGTGATGCCCTGCTCGTCTTCTCGGTCGGTGGCGGTTCGCGAGAGCACAACGTCTCGACGAACCTCGTGCGCGCGATGGAGGCCGCACGGGATGCGGGGGCGGCGATCTATGGCATCGTCGGAGCACCCGGTGGCACGCTTGCCGAGTTGGCCGACGTCGCGATCCTGCTCGAGCCGCCGCCTGAGCTGCGCACTCCCTTGGTCGAGTCCTTTCAAGCGGTGGTGTGGCATGCGCTCGTCTCACATCCGGAGCTGGCCGTCAAAGCAGGCCACTGGGAGTCGCTCGCCGCCGGCGCCAATCAGTAAGCGCGTATTTAGATGAGCTTCGCACACGGCCGGGCCGCGGCATTTCTCGATCGAGACGGGGTACTGAATGAACTGGTGCCGGATCCCGCCTCGGGCGTGCCGGAGTCGCCGCTGAGCGTGGCCGAGGTGCGTCTGGTGCCCGGCGCCGCCGCCGCGGCGGCACGCTTGGCGCAACTGGGGTTTGTGCTGGTGTGTGTCTCAAATCAGCCGGCTGCCGCGAAGGGCCGGGTTTCGGTCGCCCAACTGCTTGCCGTGCACGATCGGGTGGTCGAGCTGCTTGGTGAGCAGGGTGTGAAGTTGGCGGCCTCGCATCTGTGCATGCATCACGAGCAGGGAGTCGTGCCGGAGCTCTCCGGAGAGTGCGACTGCCGCAAGCCCGCTCCCGGGATGCTGCTGGAGGAGGCTCGCAGCCTTGCGATCGACCTGGGTGCTTCGTGGATGGTCGGAGACACCGACGCCGATATCACGGCCGGAAAGGCAGCTGGCTGCACGACTCTTCTGATTCGTCATCCCGGCAGTATTCACAAGCGTTTGCAGGCAGTTGACCCCGATCTCATCGCCGACAACCTCACCGATGGAGTAGAGGCAATCTCTGCCCGAATGTCAGAAACAATCTAATTGGACTAGTGCCGTTATGGTGGCCTTTCTTCGGTGGTTACCATGCTCGATCAGATAACAACACGCATATTTGCCGATGGCGCCGATCTCGACGGCATTCTTACGCTCGCCGAGAATCCACGCATCTCCGGATTCACTACCAATCCGACACTCATGCACAAGGTCGGGCTGACTGACTATGAGCGTTTTGCGCGAGATCTCCTCGAGCGTGTGCGCACGCATCCGATCTCGTTCGAGGTGTTTGCCGACGAGCCAGAGGAGATGCGCAGGCAGGCCGCCAGGATCGCATCCTGGGGAGAGAACGTCTACGTCAAGATTCCCGTCACATCGACTAAGGGCGAGTCGATGGCGCCCCTCGCTCGCGAACTGTCCGAGGACGGCATCAAAGTAAATGTCACCGCGCTGTTCACGACGGCTCAGGTCGAACTCATCGCCGCGGCCGTGGCCGACGGCGCGCCCTCCTACATCTCGGTTTTCGCCGGGCGCATCGCGGATGCCGGAGTCGATCCGATGCCGATCGTCGCGCGCTCACTGGAGATCATGCGCCAGGCTCCGGACTCGGAGCTGATCTGGGCCTCACCACGTGAGATTCTCAATCTGGTTCAGGCCAACGAGGTCGGCTGTCACATCATCACGATCACTCATGATCTGCTGAAAAAGCTCGACGGCCTCGGCAAGAGCCTCGAGCAGTTCTCACTTGAGACCGTCCGGATGTTCCACGCCGACGCGCTTGCGGCGGGCTTCACTCTCTAGATGCGGCTCACGTCCTTTCGCATCATGATTGC
Organism: Solirubrobacteraceae bacterium; assembly: GCA_049584155.1. Taxonomy (GTDB): domain Bacteria; phylum Actinomycetota; class Thermoleophilia; order Solirubrobacterales; family Solirubrobacteraceae; genus Palsa-744. The sequence continues at coordinate 12,114 of JBAUXH010000128.1, read as the reverse complement.
CCGAGCACGCACTTCAGGAGATCGGCGGTGAGACGCGTGTGTGTCACAGGCGGAGCTGGATTCATCGGCAGCAACCTCGCCGACACGCTGGTGGCTTTGGGTGTCGAGGTGGTAATCCTCGATAACTTCAGAACTGGTCGCCACGAGTTCGTCGCGGAGTGGGCACCGGCCGATAGCGTGAGGCTCATCGAGGGCGACGTCCTAAATGTCGACACCGTCGAAGAGGCCGTCGTCGGTTGCGATTGGGTCTTTCACCTACAGGCGAACGCCGATCTGCGCGGGGGATTGGACCATCCGCGCCACGATCTCGAACAGAACACCATCGGCACGTCGAACGTGCTCGAGGCGATGCGAGCGCAGGACGTGAAGAAGATTGTATTTGCTTCGACCGGCTCGGTCTATGGCGAGCCCGATGTGTTTCCCACCCCCGAGGACGCACCTTTCCCGATCCAAACGTCGCTGTATGCAGCATCCAAGCTCGCCGGTGAAGCGCTCATCGCCGCATACGCCGCCGGGTTTGGTTTTACCGGCCTGATCTGTCGCTTCGTCTCCGTGCTCGGGGAGCGCTACACGCATGGTCATCTATTCGATTTTTACCGCGCGCTCAAGCAAGATCCGTCGCGACTGCGGGTACTCGGCGACGGTCGCCAGCAGAAGTCCTATCTCTATGTGGGAGACTGCATCAGCGCGATGCTGACAAGCGCGGAGCGCCACGAGGAGGAGCCCGGCGTTTATGTCTATAACCTCGGGACTGAGGAGACGCTGCTGGTCGATGACTCCGTGCGGATCATCACCAAACATCTGGGGATCTCTCCCACGATCAGCTACACCGGCGGTCGCCGCGGCTGGATTGGTGACAGTCCGCTCATTCACCTGGACACGAGTCGCATCCGCGGCCTCGGCTGGGCCCCTACGCTGACGATCGAGCAGTCGGTCCTGCGTACGCTCGAGTGGTTCGATGCCAACGACTACGCGTGGCGAGACCGGCTACTCGCCGACGCACACTCATGAGTGAGAGGCAGACGAGATGAGCGTGATCTTCAGTCGTGCCCCATTGCGCATCTCGCTCGGCGGGGGCGGCACTGACCTACCGTCGTACTACGGCGAGCACGGTGGCTTTCTTGTCTCGGGAGCGATCGACAAGTACGTGTACATGCTCACCCACACCGTCTTTCAGCGTCGCTACCGCATGAAGTACTCAGAGCTCGAGGAGGTCGACGAGCCCAGCGAGATCCGTCACCCGATTCTGCGCGAGAGCCTGCTACGCCATTGGTGCGGGAACCCGCTGGAGATCGCCTCGGTGGCGGATGTCCCGGCGGGTACCGGGATGGGGTCCTCGGGCGCCTACACCGTCTGCCTGCTCAAGGGCTTGGTGCGTGCCCGGCACAGCTCGATCTCCCCCATCGATCTGGCCGAGGCGGCGTGCGAGATCGAGATGGGGGTGCTTGGCGAGCCGGTGGGCAAGCAGGACCCCTACGTCGCCGCTCACGGAGGCATCTGCGCCTACACCTTCCAGCCAAGCGGAAAGGTGACCGTCGAACCGCTCGAGCTCGACCCGGACGCGTCCAGGCGTCTGCGCGACCAGCTGCTGCTGTTCTACACCGGCGAGGCGCGATCGGCATCGCATGTGCTGGCAGATCAGGACAAGCGTTCGAAGGCCGGCGATGAGGCGATGCTCGAGAACCTCCATCGCACCAAGGACCTCGGCCTGCTCAGCCACGAGATGCTGATGGCCGGCGCACTCGAGGACTACGCCGAGCTAATGCACGAGCATTGGGAACACAAGCGTCGTCGCTCACCGGGGATGACCGACGAGCGCATCGACAACCTCTATGCGCTCGCCCGACGCAACGGCGTTGTCGGCGGCAAGCTCGTCGGCGCCGGCGGCGGCGGGTTTCTGCTCGTCTACACACGCAGGCCCGAAGACACCCGGCGGGCGATGCTCGCCGCTGAGGCGCCTGAACTGGCGTTCGACTTCGAGTTCGGTGGAGCGTATGCGGACGAGTACAGATGAGACGCCCCGGACCGGCCGCGCGGAGGGCAGGGGCGCCGGGGACCAGATGAGCCCGCTGCGCGTGGCGATCGTCGGCTGTGGCCTGATCGGCGCCAAGCGCGCCGACGCGATCGCGCTGGCGGGCGATGAGCTCATCGCCTGCCATGACATCGAGGGGGATGCCCTGAGGAGCCTGGCCGAGAAGTATGGCTGCCGGCCCTGTGCGACGTTCGAGGAACTGCTGGATCGCCGGCCGCAAGTGATCGTGGTGGCCACCGTCCACGATCGCCTGGCCGAGCTAGCCGAGCGCGCACTTGAAGCAGGAGCGCACGTGCTGGTGGAGAAGCCGGCCGCGATCTCGAGCGCCCAGGTCGAGCGCCTGATCGAGCGCCAGCGCACCAGCGGGCGACTCGTGAAGGTGGGTTTCAACCATCGCTTTTATCCCGGCCTGGCGCGGGTCGCCGAGGAGGTCGAGTCCGGGTGCCATGGCGAGCTGATGCACCTGCGCGCCCGTTACGGGCACGGAGGACGCCCCGGTTATGAGCGCGAGTGGCGCGCCGATCCTGCGCGTTCGGGCGGCGGCGAGTTGATCGACCAGGGGATGCATCTGCTCGACCTCTGCCACTGGCTCGCTGGTCCGCTGCCGCTGCACAGCGCATTGCTGCGGACCGAGTTCTGGGACGCTCCGGTCGAGGACAACGCGGCGCTGATCCTGGGCGAGTCACACGCCCGAACCGGCCCATGGGCGATGCTGAACGTCAGTTGGACCGAGTGGAAGAATCTCTTCTCACTGGAGGTGTTCTGCCGTACGGCGAAGCTTCAGGTGGATGGACTGACGCGCTCCTACGGACCCCAGCGGTTGCGGATCTACCGGATGCGCCCGGAGTTGGGGCCGCCGGACGTCGAAGAGCTCTCCTATGCGGACGGGGACGACTCCTGGACGGCCGAATGGCGACATTTTGCCGCTGCGGTGCGGGCAGATGACGGACGGGACCTGCTCGGCGACCTGCGGTCCGCCCGCTATGCCTGGGAGCAGGTCGAGGCCGCCTACGCAAGGAGCGCGGCATGAGCGCGCCGATCGGGGTGATCGGCCTTTGGCACCTGGGTAGCGTGACGGCCGCCTGCCTGGCCGACGCGGGTCACGATGTCATCGCGGTGGACCCGGACCCCGCCGTCGTGGCGGATCTCGCTGCCGGGCGCCCACCGGTGTCAGAGCCGGGCCTGGCCGAGCTGCTTGCACGCAACGCCGCGCGCCTGCGCTTCACGACCGAGCCACGGGATCTCGCGGGCGTCACGCAGGCTTGGGTGACCTTCGACACGCCGGTTGACGATGAGGACAATGCCGACGTCGACTGGGTCATGGCCCACCTACGGGAGCTGCTCGCGCCGCTGCCCGATGGCGCGCTGGTGATCGTCTCCTCCCAGCTGCCGGTCGGCAGCGTCGCCGCTTTGCGGGCGCGCTGCCTCGCGGCCAGTGGCGATCTGGGCCTGCGCTTCGCGTGCGTGCCCGAGAACCTGCGCCTGGGCGCGGCGCTGGAGTCCTTCCGAGCGCCCGACCGGATCGTGGCCGGGGTGCACAACGAGGAGGATCGGCGCGAGCTGGCCGAGCTGTTGGCGCCGTTCAGCCGCGAGGTGCAATGGATGCGGGTGGAGTCGGCCGAGATGACCAAGCACGCGCTGAATGGCTTCCTGGCGACCTCGGTCGCCTTCATCGACGAGGTGGCCGCGGTCTGCGAGTCGGTCGGCGCCGATGCCGCTGAGGTCTCCCGCGGTCTCAAGAGCGAGCGGCGCATCGGGCCACGCGCGTATCTGAGTCCGGGGGCCGCGTTCGCGGGCGGGACCCTGGCGCGCGATCTCGGCTTTCTGCGCGCCCTGGCCGAGCGCCACGAACTGCCGGCGCACGTGTTCACGGGAGTGCTCGCGGGCAACGCCGCTCACGGCCTTTGGACTCGTCGCAAGCTGCTGGAGATCTTCGGCGGTGACGGGCGACTCGCCGGTCGCAGCGTGGCGATCTGGGGGCTGACCTACAAGCCTGGGACGGACACGCTGCGCCGCTCGAGTGCCGTCGAGCTGTGCCGCTGGTTGGCCGATGTTGGGGTGGTGGTGCAGGCCCACGATCCGGCCGTAAGCGCGCTTCCTCACGATCTTCGGGGCAGGATCGAACTGTGCGCCACTCCGCTTGAGGCGGCAGCCGGGGCCGACGCACTTGTCCTCTGCACCCCGTGGCCGGATTATCGCGAGGTACCCGCACAGGCGCTGCTCTACGCCCTCGCCCAGCCGGTGGTGGTCGATCCCACTGGACTGCTGTGCAGCTCACTGGTCGGCCTTCCGCAGATGCGTCACGTTTGGGTCGGGAGGCCATCGCCGCCGCCGGACCCGGTCGCCTTCAGGCCGAAGACGCGGGAGGTGGTGGGATGAGCGGCGAGCGGGCTAGTGCGAGAATCGACCATGCACTCAACGGCCGGACCGCGCTGATCACCGGCGGCACTCGGGGTCTGGGTCTGGAGATCGCGCGTACCTACCTCGACGCCGGGGTGGCCGGCCTCTGCGTCTGCGGGCGTGAGCGCGACGCCGTCGAGTCGGCCATCGCCGAGCTGGACGAGCGGGCCGCGCCGGACCAGCGGGTGCTGGGCGAAGTCGCCGACGTGTCCGCACCCGAGGACGTGCGGCGTCTGGTGGATGGGGCCGTCGCGGGTCTGGGCGGGCTGACGATCCTGGTCTGCAATGCCGGTGTCTATGGCCCCAAGGGGAACGTCGCCGAGGTGGACTGGGCGGAGTGGGTGCGGGCGATTGAGATCAACCTGTTCGGGTCCGTTCTACCGGCTCGCGCCGTGGCGGCTCACTTCGCTGAGCGGGGGTACGGCAAGATTCTGCAGCTCTCCGGGGGCGGCGCCACTGGTCCGTTGGCGGGGCTGAGCGCGTACGCCGCTTCCAAGGCGGCGGTAGTGCGCTTCGCCGAGACGCTCGCCTGCGAGCTGCGTGAGCACGGCGTCGACGTCAATGCGATCGCGCCCGGAGCGCTAAACACACGCTTGCTCGCCGAGGTGCTCGACGCCGGACCGGAGCGGGTTGGATCGGATTTCCATCGCCGCGCGCTGGCACAGCACGAGGACGGCGGGGTGCCGCTGCAGCGAGGGGCCGAGCTCGCCGTCTTCCTTGCATCGGCGGCCAGCGATGGCATTACCGGCAAGCTGCTCAGCGCGGTGTGGGACCCGTGGTCTGAGCTGCCTAAGCGTCGCAGCGACCTCGACTCCGACCTGTTCACCCTGCGGCGCATCGTGCCGGGAGACCGGGGACTGGACTGGGGCGATGCCTGACCGGTCGAGCCCCAACACCTTGCCTGAGCGAGCGGCGGGCACCGATGCGCGAGGCGATCCGGCGCTACGCCCACCACCCGGCAGGGATGCGCTTCCCAGCTTCGACCGTGGATGGCTGCGGGGAGACGGTGGACGGGATCCGTGTCTGCGTTTTGTCGAGGATCGCCACCTGGTGAATTGGTCGGCCGAGCTGGAGGAGTTGCACGTCGAGACCAGTCGCGACCATTTCATCGACGTATGGACCCGGGGGGCGATACTCGAACGTCTGAGTCCCCCAGCGCCCGGGGAGGTGATCGTCGATCTGGGCTGCTCCACTGGCTATCTGCTGCGGGATCTACGTGGAGCTCGACCGCAGGCGCAACTGATCGGGGTCGATCTGATCGTCTCGGGATTGCAGACGGCGCACCGACAGGTCCCGGACGCACGCCTGCTGCAGGCCGACGCGTGCGCGCTGCCATTGGACGACGCGAGCGTGGACATGGCGGTGAGCGCGAACCTGCTCGAGCACGTGCCCGACGACGAGGCCGTTCTAGCGGAGTTGCGCCGGGTATTGACGCCGGGTGCCCTGGCCGTGCTGGTAGTCCCTGCGGCACCCAGCACGTATGACTATTACGACCGTTTCCTCGGGCACGTGCGGCGTTACGCACGGGGGGAGCTGGCCGCAAAGGCGCGGAGTGCGGGCCTTGAGGTGATCGAGGACGCGCACCTCGGGAGCATCCTGTTCGGTCCCTTCTGGCTGGTCAAGCAGCGCAATCGGCGCCGCTACGGCCGACTCGCGGGCGCAGAGCTTGAGGCTCGGGTAGCCCGCGACATCGCGGGCACGCGCGACTCGAGGGTGGGTCGTCTGACCTGCGTGCTGGAGCGTCGATTGCTGTGCCGTGGGATCAGGCTGCCGTTCGGGATTCGGGGCCTGACTGTTCTACGTCGTCCGAGGGCCGTCCGATGAGCGCGCAGCCCGGCAGGCAGGGGGTCACTCAAGCCGAGCACGGTGGCGCCCTGGCGGCTGTGCGCGATTCTCCGCCGCCCGCCCTCTTCGACGCCCCCGTGTCCGCCGTTGCCGACGGAGACGCCCAGCCCCGACGCAGCCTGAGCGTGGTGATCCCGACCTTCAACGAGGAGAGCAACATCGACCGGGTCTACGCTCGCCTGTCGGAGGTGCTCGGCGAGTTGGGCCTGGAGTGGGAGCTGGTGTTCAGCGTCGATCCCTGCACAGATCGCACAGAGGAGCTGATCCGCGCGCTGTGCGCGCGCGATCGACGCGTGAAGATGCTGCGCTTCTCGCGTCGTTTCGGCCAGCCGATGGCGACGCTCGCGGGCATGGAGGCCGCCGGGGGCGATGCGGTGGTGGTCATCGACTGCGACCTGCAAGATCCGCCCGAGCTGATCCCCGAGCTCCTCGCCTGCTGGCGGGAAGGTTATGACGTCGTGTACGCCCAGCGCCGGACCCGGGCGGGCGAGACTCTGCCCAAGCGGATTGTCGCGGCCCTCGGCTATCACCTAATCGCTCGCATCGCGGAGGTGGAGATCCCGCCTAATACGGGCGACTTCCGCCTAATGAGCAGGCGGGTCGTGGACAATGTGATCTCTCTGAGCGAGACCCATGGTTTTCTGCGCGGCCTGGTTGGCCTCGTCGGGTTCCGCCAGACCAGCGTCCCCTATGACCGCGACCCGCGCGCTGCAGGTGACAGCAAGTACAACCGCTTCTGGGGATCGTTGGTGATCGGCTTGAACGGTGTGATCGGCTTCTCCCGCTTCCCACTGCAGCTGATCTCACTCATCGGCACCGCCTTTGCGGCGATCGCGTTCATATTCGCGACGCTCTATTTGGCGCTAAAGCTCGTCGGTGTGGCCTTCCCCGTCGGCAATCCGACGATCGTAATCGTGATTGCGTTCTTTAGCGGCATTCAGCTGCTTTCACTAGGGGTGATGGGGGAGTACGTGGGTCGCATCTATGACGAGACCCGCCAGCGCCCCAAGTACATCGTCGAGTCTCGCTATGGGTGGGACGGAACCACGGAGCCCGTTGCGGAGGATCGATGAGCCCGACCGACGAGCTGCCACCGGTATGCATCCTCGCGGGCGGTCTCGGCACAAGGCTCGGAGGGCGGGTGCGCGAGACCCCCAAGCCACTGCTCGAGGTGGCGGGCGAGCCGTTTCTGGTGCATCAGCTGCGCCTGCTTGCGCGGTATGGAATACGCGAGGTCGTGCTGTGCGTCGGCTACCGCGGCGAGCAGATCAGGGCACGAATCGGTAGCGATCGCTTCGGAATCGGCATCCGCTACAGCTTCGATGCCGCCCCCGGGCTAGACGGCACGCTGGGCGCGATCCGGCGCGCGCTGCCGCTGCTGGGCGAGCGCTTCCTGGTTCTCTACGGTGACACCTACCTGCGGATCGACTATCGCGCCGTGGCCCGTCGCTGGGGCGAGAGCGACCTGCCCGCGGTGATGACTGTGCTGCGCAACGAGGGCCGCTGGGACTCCTCCAACGTGGTCTACCGAGACGGCATGGTGATCCGTTACGACAAGCGCTCGCCCACCCCGGAGATGCAGTGGATCGACTACGGGCTCGGCGGTCTGACCGCGCACGCGCTCGAGCTGGCGCCGGCGCCGGAGGAGGACCTTGCCGCGTTGTACGAGCGGCTTGCGGCAAAGAGTGAACTGTTGGGTTTTGCCGCGAGCGCACGCTTCTATGAGATCGGCACGGAGCACGCTCTGCGGGAAACCGAGGCGTTTCTTGGCGATCGGCGTGCGGCTCGTGAGCAGATAGTGTGATGATTCCGACTTCCGGAGTCGATGGCGCACTCTTTGCGGGAGGGCCCGGTGGCGCCAGGTGAGCGAGAGAGAAACACCTCGGCCGATGATGGGCGCATCCACGCTGGCGTGCGCATTGCGCGCACCTGGGCCTGGCATCCTGGGACAGGGAGTGCGCTTCGCCATGTCCGGAGGCGCCGTGGCGCTCATATACCTGACCACCACTACGGTACTCGCGAACGTGGTGGGAGTGCCCTTCCAGGTTGCGCTGGCGATCGGCTTTTGCGCTGGATTGGCGGTCCATTTCACACTTCAGCGACTGTTCGTCTGGGGACATCGTGAGGCATTCGCGCTGCCCTTGCACCATCAGGCAAGTCGCTACCTCGTGGTCGCCGCCGCACAGTATTGCGTGACGGCCGCCTCGACATCGCTGTTGCCGTCGGCTCTGGGTGTCTCCACGGAGAGCGTTTATCTGGTCACCGTGGGCGTGCTTACATGCACCAACTTCATGGTGTTCCGTAGTTTTGTATTCCACGCCGGACCCTCACTCCCCGAGAGCGCGCGCGCCGTCGGCGAGCGCCAGCCCCGGACGCCGTCGGCGCGCAAGCGCGTGCGCAGCGCCCCGGGTGAGGGTCTCGGCGCGCTGGGTGGGGGTCTCCGTGCGCACTTCCCGGACTGGCTGCGCAAGCCTGTTGTCCTCGACGTCGCGATCGCCACGCTCGTTATCTTGCTGGTCGCTTCGCCGCTGCTGTTTACCCGCGACGGCTTCGCTCCTGATTTCACCAATGAGCTGTGGCTCTCCGCCTACCAGCAACACGCGATATCGGCGCATCTGCACCCGACTTTGTTCCTACAAACGCAGCAGGTGGTTTTTGAACCCCTGTTCGCTTTTTATGGCGGAACGCTGTTTGCGATCACAGGTGGGCTCGGCGCGCTCCTCGGCGGCTCGACGGTGCTCGCGTTCGAAATCATGACGGTCGCCGCGATCGCGGCGGCCTACGGCGGCCTCTTCTGGCTGGCCCGGCAACTAGGCGTGCGGGGCATAGCGGCGCATGCTCCGGCGATCGTGTTCGTGACGAGCGCCTACTACATAACCGACCTCTACGGACGGGGAGCATGGACGGAACTCCTGGCGACCTCCATGTTGCTGCTCGTGATCGCCTCGGCGTTGCGGGTCGTGCGCGGTCCCCCGCGCGTCGCTCCGGCCGTGTGCCTTGTGGCGGCGAGCGTCCTGTTCAGCGGCAGCCACAACATCTCACTTCTGTTGGGCGTTACCATCACAGCGCTCGCGCTGACGGTCTATTGGGTTTTGAGCGGACGCCCCCGCGATCTGCCCTGGAGAAGAATGGCTGCCGCCGCTGGGCTGTTCGCACTCGGGGTCTGCCTGAACGGCTGGTCCCTTGTGCCCGATGTGAGCTTTTCACACAACACGCTTATCAGCACGAAAATCAACCCCTGGAGTGCGACAAGTATCTACAACGCCGCCGGCTTGATTTTCAACCCGTTGCGCTCTGCGCCGGCCAATCCAGAAGCCCCGGCGCTCTACCTCCAGATCCCGGTGATCGCTCTGGCTTGGGGGCTATTCGCAATACCACTCGTATGGCGTTACAAGCGCCTGCGGGCGGGCGTCGTGACGGCATTGGCCGTCGTTGTCAGCCTGCTCGTGGTGATCGTGTCCGAAGGCGTCTATTCAGCGCTGCCGCGGCTGTATCAGGAGATCCAGTTTCCTTACCGGCTGCAAACCTACGTGGTGCTGGCCTGCGCCGGGTTGGTGATGCTGGGTACCTTGGCCCTCACCAGGCGGGCGCACAGCGGCCGCGCGACGGGGGCAGACCGCGTGCTTGCGGGAGGGTTGGGGCTCGCGGTCGCGTTCGGCGTGGCGCTCTGCGCATGGCAGATGTGGGTTCCGAATACACACGCCAACATCGAAGGCTGGTTTCACTCCCTCACCGACCGCTCCGAAGCCGTGGCGAGCGTGCCGCCCGCGCTGCCCGCGTCGTGGAACGCGTCCAACAACTACGGCGATCGCAGCCTGCCGGTCGTGGGCGCCGAACGCCAGATCACGTTCAACCCGAGCGGGCTGGTGAACAGCGATCGGGTGGCCGGCAGGGGCGTGTTTCCGCCGGGCCTGCAGCCGTTTGCGACGAACATCTCTGGGGGGCCGAACTTCGTCCACGTCGGCGGCGGCGTGCACATCGTCGGCCGTACGGCCCAGGGAACCCTCGTGCTGGCGCGCACCAAGAACGGCTCTGGAGCGATCCCGTTCGAAGTGAGCCCCCGGCAAAGCGGAGCGGTGGTGCTGGGCCGGGTCATCACGCTCGCCGCGGCCGCGATCCTGTTGGCACTCGGCCTGGCGACCGCCGTGCGCTGGCGACGGCACTCGCGGGTCAGCGCAGATGCGAGCATATGACGCCCGGCCTGATGCGCACATGTGACGCCAGCTTGGTCCGTTCACACTCACTGAGTTGGAAACACGGCGCAGCGAGGCGGATGTGCGAGCAGCTTGGATTGTGACGGGCGCTTTCCGCTGCCCGGCGCTCCAGGGTATGTTTTTTCAACGTCATGTTCAACAACGCTCTGCCCACCGTCAGTGAGCTTCCTTTGCCTACTGTCCGTGAGATTCTCGCAAGCCGCGCCGGCGAGGAGATGGCGCTTAACGACCGCTATCTGAATCGGCAGCTGGGACGCATCCTGCGCACTATCGGCTTCGATCGGATCTGGACGGGCGGCGATGGCGCCCATCTGATCGACTCCGAAGGCCATCGTTACCTCGACCTCTCCAGCGGTAACGGGGTGTTCGCGCTCGGCCGTAACCATCCGGAGGTGATCGCGGCGATACAGGACGTGCTGGCTGCGCGCACCGGCAATCTGCCGCAGCCCGGCGTGACGCTTTTGAGAGGCGTGCTCGCCGAGCAACTGCTCGCGCGCGCGCCGGCGCGCGTGGCGGCGATGATGCCGTGTAACACGGGCACCGAGGCGGTCGAGGGAGCGATCAAGATCGCCCGCGCCGCCACCGGACGTCCCCGTATCCTGTATACGACGCACGGATTTCACGGTCTCACGCTCGGGGCGCTGTCGCTCAATGGCAATCCCGAGTTTCGCGAGGGCTTCGGCCCGCTCGTGCCGGGCTGCTGCGCCGTCCCCTTCGGCGACCTCGACGCGCTCGAGCGCGAGCTGCAAAGCGGCGATGTCGCTGCGTTCGTGATCGAGCCCGTCCAGGGCAAGGGAGTCAACCTCCCGCCCGCGGACTATCTGGTCGGCGCCCAGCGGGCCTGCCGCGCGAGCGGGACGCTGTTCGTGTGCGATGAGGTGCAGACCGGAATCGCGCGCACGGGGCGCCTGTTCGCCCTCGAGCACTGGGAGCTCGAGCCCGACATGATCTGCCTATCCAAGGCGCTGTCAGGCGGCATGGCGCCGATCGGCGCGCTGCTGGTCGCGCGCGCGCCGTTTGAGCGCGTGTTCGATCCCAGGAAGTTCGCCATTCGCCACGGCTCCACCTTCGGCGGCAACGACCTCGCCGCCGCTGCCGCTCTGGCGACTCTGCGCGCGCTGGAGCGCGAAGACCTGATCGCGCGCGCGCAGCGTCTCGGCGGCCTCTTGCTCGAGCTCACGCGGCCGCTCGTCGAGCGCTACGAGATCGTGCGCGATGTCCGCGGCGTGGGGCTGATGTGGGGAATTGAATTCGAGCCGCCCGGCCCGCGGTCGGTGTGGGCGGGGATCGAGCGCGCCCAACCGGGCGTGTTAGCCCAGCTCGTCAACCTCCCCCTCTTTCACGAGCACAGGATTCTCTGCGCGGTGGCCGGGCCGCGCATGAACATGGTCAAGGCGTTGCCCGCACTCGTGATCGAGGAGTCAGAAGTGCGGCGGTTTGCCGCCGCCCTCGAGGAAGTCGTCGCTCGCGCCGAGCACGCGACCCCGACGATGATGCGTCTCGGCTGGCGCATCGCTCGCCATCGGCTCTCGCGCGGGCGCCCGAGCAATGGAGCGTCACGTCGGGAGGGCGCCTTCGCCACGGGCGCGCGAGCGGTCCCCGCGAGCACGAACGGCCGGGACG
>JBAUXH010000127.1:0-13864 GCA_049584155.1 Solirubrobacteraceae bacterium | reverse complement strand
CGCATGCGCCGGCGCCTGGAGGAGGAGCTGGGAGAGGACGCCGAGTTCCAGCGCCTGCTCGATGAGGTCGTCGCCCGGCGCCTGGACCCCGCCAGCGCGGCGAGCGCGCTGCTCGAGCGTAACGGCGTGTAGGGTCAGCGTCGATGGCGTTCCTGGACTGGGTCGAGAACAACTGGGGTCTGCTGGGCCGCTTGATGGACGGTCATACAGCGATCTACCGCGCCACCGGCGGGCGGGTCGGCCATCGCACGCCCGGCTTCCCGTCAGTACTGCTGCTCGACCACGTCGGCGCCAAGAGCGGGACGCACCGCACGAGCCCGCTCGTCTACGGCGAGGACGGACAGAACCTGATCCTCGTGGCCTCCAAGGGCGGCTATCCGAAGAATCCGGCCTGGTACTACAACCTCGTCGCGCACCCCGACACGACCGTGCAGGTGGGCTCTCGCCGCCGAGACGTGCACGCGCACGTGGCCAGCGCCGAGGAGCGCCCGCGACTGTGGGAGCTCATGCTGGGCGTGTATGGCGGCTATGCCGACTATCAGCGCCGCACCGAGCGGGAGATCCCGCTCGTAGTACTCGAACTGCGTTAGCGCCCCATCGCCGAGCTAGGGACGATTCCTAGTGGTCCGATGGTCAAGCCAGGCCAGGACGCAGGGAGCGTAGTGTGCGAACAGCACATGAGCGACTGAGGACGCCGCCTGGCGCAGCGCCAGCGGGCCGCTAGGCCCCGAGCGCGCGGGCGATCACCATCTGCTGCACCTCGTCGGTGCCCTCGCCGATCGTGAGGATCTTCGCGTCGCGGTAGAAGCGGCAGACGGGGTACTCCTCGATGAAGCCATAGCCGCCGTGAATCTGCACGGCCTCCTCCGCGCAGCGCACGGCCAGACGTCCGGTCTTCAGCTTGGCCTGGGCGGCCGTGAGGGTGAAGTTGCGCCCGTGATCCTTCTCGCGCGCGGCCTTGTAGACGAGCAGCCGCGCGGCCTCGATCTCGACCGACATGTCGGCGAGCTTTGACTGGATCGCCTGGAACTTGGAGATCGGCTTGCCGAAGGCCCTGCGCTCGCGCGCGTACTTGAGCGCCTCGTCGAGTGCACCCTGCGCGAGACCGACGCCCATCGCCGCCACGCCGATGCGACCGATGTCGAGGATGTGCAGGAACTGCTTGAAGCCCGCTCCGCGCGGCCCGAGCAGGTTCTCTTCGGGGACGCGGCACTCGCTGAATGTCAGCGGCCGGGTGTCGGAGGCGTTCCAGCCCATCTTGCGGTAGGGCTCGCCCTGCTCGTAGCCGGGGGTGCCGTTGGCGACGATGATGTTCGAGATCTCCTCTTCGCCCGTGCGCGCGGTGATGCAGACCATCCCGGAGATCTCGGTGCCGGCGTTGGTGATGAACTGCTTGGCCCCGTCGATCGTCCATTCGCCGCCGTCCAGGTGCGCGCGCGTCTTGACGTTGCCGGCGTCCGAGCCGGCCTCGGGCTCGGTCAGCCCGAAGGCGCCCAAGCGCTCGCCCGAGCACAAGCGCGGCAGCCACTCGCGCTTCTGCTCCTCGTCGCCGAACAGGTAGATCGGCTGCGTTCCGAGCGAGGTGTGCGCGCAGAGGGTGATCGCCACGGAGGAGTCAACGCGCGTGAGCTCCTCCACGGCGAGCGCGTACGCGAGTGTGTCGCCCCCGCCCCCGCCGTACTCCTCGGGGAAGGGGATGCCCATTAGGTTGAGCTTCCCCAGCTGCGCGACGATCTCGTAGGGGAAGGACTTCGTACGGTCGAGCTCCTCGGCGACAGGTGCGACCTCGCCCTGCGCGAATTCGCGCACGGTGCGGCGGATCAGCTCATGGTCGGGGGAGAGGTCGAAATCCATGATCGGGCGAGCCTAGCTGGTGTGCGAGATCAGGCGCAGTAGGAGCGCGCCAGCTCTACAAGCAGGCGTACTCCATAACCGGAAGCACCCTTACCGACGTAGGCACGGCCGAGATCCCAGGCCGAGCCGGCGATGTCGAGGTGCGCCCAGGGTATCTCCCCGACGAAGTTCTGAAGGAAGGCCGCGCCGACGATCGTGCCGGCCTTGCGGCCTTCGGGGGCGTTATCCAGATCCCCGTAGGTGCCCTTGATCAGCTCGTCGTACTCCTCGTGCAGCGGCAAACGCCATGCGATCTCGCCGGTCTTCTCGCCCGCGGTTCTCATGCGCTGCACGAGCTCGTCGTCGTTGGACATCACGCCCGAGTAGGTCGAGCCGAGCGCGATGATCACCGCGCCTGTCAGCGTGGCAAGGTCGACGATCCGCTCCGCTCCCAGGCTGACGGCGTGACACAGGCAGTCGGCCAGCACGAGCCGACCCTCGGCGTCGGTGTTGTTGACCTCGATCGTTTTGCCATTGGCGGCCGTCACGATGTCTCCCGGCTTGACCGAGTGCCCGCTGGGGAGGTTCTCGGTCGCGCCGACGACGGCCACGAGCTTCACTGGCAGGCCGAGGCGGGCGATCGCGGCGACGGCCTCGATCACGGCAGCGCCGCCGGACATGTCGAACTTCATCTCGGCCATTTTCGCTCCGGGCTTCAGCGAGATGCCGCCGCTGTCGAAGGTCACGGCCTTGCCGACGAACCCGAGCGTCGGCGAGCCCGCGACGGCGCCGTTTGTGGGTTCGTAGCGCAGAACGATCAAAGCGGGCTCCTGCTCTGAGCCCTGGGCCACCGCAGCAAACGCGCCCATGCCGCGCGCGGCGATCCCGGCACTCCCTTCCACCTCCACGGACAACGCCTCGATATCGCTTGCCAGCCCGACGGCATACTCGGCGAGCACGGTCGGTGTGAGGTCGTTGGCGGGACGGTTCTGCAGGTCGCGGGCGGCGTTCGCGGCTTGCGCCACGAGCGCGGCATCGCGCACGAACGTCTCCAGCTCGCCGTCGCCGGCGATGTCGGGTGCTGAGAGGATCAGCCCTTCCAGTCGCTTGGGGGCGAGTGGCTCGCCTCCGGTCTCGCCGTCGGGCGGGGACGACTTGTGCAGGTCGAAGCGGTAGTCGGTCAGGAGCGTGCCCTCGGTGAATGCAGCAGCGATCTCGATGCTGGTTTGCGCGGGCGCTTGGATGCATATGACCTGGGTGCCGAGCTCGAGTGCGCGTGCATGCACCGAGGATGCGACCACCCGCGCCCGCTCGGGTGTGAACTGCTCGCGCTTGCCTAGTCCCACGATCAGCCAGCGCTTGCCCTGCGCGTGTGTCAGGGCGAGAGACTTCAGCGAGCGTCGCGCCTCGCCCGAGCTCAGCAGCTCGCCCAGCTGAGTGGGGGTATCCGCGGGTGGATCTTCGCCCTCGAACACTCCCACCGCGATCGTGTCGGCGTCGGTGTCGGCCCCCGGTTGTGTAGTACTCGATACCCGCACGATCCCAGGCAGGATATACGTCCGCGGGGCGTCTCGGCCGGCGTGTGGCAGATTGCGCGCAGGTTCACGATGTGCAGCGTCCGCTCAAGCGATCGTCACGATCGCGGCCTGGAGCCGATGTCCTGCCCGCTAGCATTCTCGATCTCTCGTCGTTTCCCCGAACCTTCAGGAGAACCAGCAACCCATGCCCAAGACCGTGATCCTCGGCGCCGCGCGCACCCCCATCGGCAAGATGGGTGGCAGCCTGTCAACGTTGGATGCACCCACCCTGGGCGCGGCCGCGATGGAGGCCGCGCTGGAGCGGGCGCAGGTCGCTCCCGAGCAGGTCGAGCACGTGGTGATGGGTCAGGTCCTGCAGGCCGGTCAGGGCCAGATCCCCTCACGCCAGGCGCAGATCAAGGCCGGGATCCCCAAGGAGGTCTCCTCGGAGACGATCAACAAGGTCTGCGCCTCGGGCATGCGCGCCGCGGTGATCCTCGACCAGGCGATCCGCGCGGGCGACGTCCAGATCGGTGTCGGGGGAGGGATGGAGTCGATGTCCCAAGCCCCCTACCTGCTTCCGGGGGCGCGCTTCGGCTTTCGTATGGGCGACGTGAAGGCGCTCGACGCGATGGTCCACGACGGCCTCACCAACCCGTTCTCCGGCAAGCAGATGTTCGTCGAGGCGACCGAGGTCGGAGACGAGCTCGAGATCACCCGCGCCGACCTCGACCGCTGGGCGCTGCGCTCGCACGAGCGCGCGCTGGCCGCGACCGACGAGGGGCGTTTGCCGGAGGAGATCGTGCCCGTGACCGTCAAAGGTCGCAAGGGCGCCGAGATGGTCGTCGAGGTCGATGAGGCCCCTCGCCGCGACACTTCGCTTGAGGTACTCGCGAAGCTCCCCGGTCTCGTCGGCAAGGAGGGCTCGCACACGGCCGGCAACTCGCCGGGCGTCAACGACGCCGGCGGCGCGCTGGTGGTCGCCTCCGATGAGTGGGCCACCGCCAACGGCAAGCAGGCGCTGGCCGAGATCGTCGCCCACGCGCAGTCCGCCGACGACTTCGCCTACCTCGCCAGGACGCCTGCCTCGGCCGCGTTGAAGGCGCTCGACAAAGCCGGCCTGCAGCCCGGCGACATCGACGTGTGGGAGATCAACGAGGCGTTCGCCTCGGTCACGCTCAACTCGATTCGCATGCTCGGCATCGATGAGGAGCGCGTCAACGTCAACGGCGGCGCCGTCGCGCTGGGACACCCGATCGGGGCCTCCGGCGCGCGCATCCTCGGCTCGCTCGTGTATGAGCTGCGCCGTCGCGGCGGCGGCTACGGCTGCGCGGCGATCTGCTCGGGCGGCGGGCAGGGCGACGCGGTAATCCTCAAGGTCTGAGCGCTTGCGACGATGAGCGCGCAGGTCGGCGACCCGAGCGTCAAACCGGCGGTCAGCGACGGTTCTCCTGCTGCGGGCGCGCTGCGCGAGGCGGCGTTCTTCGACCTCGACAAGACCCTGATGGCGGGCTCCTCGGGGATCTTCTTCGCGCGGGCGGCTTATGAATCGGGGATGATCTCCCGTCGTCGCCTCGCCCGCGATGCGTATGAGAACCTGCGCTTTCGCCTGCGCGGCTCGACCGACGACCGCGCCGATGAGGTGCGCAAGCGGGTGGGCGAAATGATCGCCGACGTGCCGGTGCGCGACCTGCAGCGGCTCTCTCCACGCGTGCTCGCGGGGGTGCTGCCGCGACTGTATCCGCAGATGCTCGAGCGTGCCTACGCCCATCAGGATGCCGGCAGGCTGGTCTATATCGTGACCGCCGCCTCGCAGGAGATGGCCGACCTGCTCGCTCACGTGCTCGCCTTCGACGGTGGCCTGGGCTCGCGTTCGGAGATCGTCGACGGGCGCTACACCGGGCGCGCGGCCGGGCCGTTTAACTATCGCGAGGGAAAGGTGCTCTCGATGCGCGAGCTCGCCACGAGCGAGGGGATCGATCTTGCCTCTTCCTACGCCTACTCCGACTCCGAGTCGGACCTGCCGATGCTGCGTGCCGTAGGGAATGCGGTCGTCGTTAACCCTGATGCCGACCTGCGTCGTATCGCCTCGGAGGAGGGTTGGGAGATCCTGCATCTGGACCGGCTCGGCCGCCGCCTGAAGATCCTCGCAGGGCTCGCGGGTGCGGCTGCGCTGGGGGGACTCGGCGGTCTCGCCAGGGGGCACGTGGGGACGCGCGTGCAGGCGCGCGAATAATCTGCCGGAGTCATGAGCGCCGCCGCCACATCTCCATCCTCGCCCGAGACCCACCGCGGCAAGATCCGCGTCGTCGTGGCCAAGCCCGGCCTGGACGGGCATGACCGTGGCGCGAAGATCATCGCCCGCGCGTTGCGCGACGCAGGCATGGAGGTGATCTACACGGGCCTACACCAGACGCCCGAGCAGATCGTCGAGACCGTTATTCAGGAGGACGCCGACGCGGTGGGATTGTCAATCCTCTCCGGCGCGCACATGACGCTCGTGCCGCGCATCGTGGCGCTCCTGCGCGAGCAGGGGGTGGACGACGTCGTTGTCACCGTTGGCGGCACGATCCCCGCCGAAGACATCCCCGAGCTGAAGGAGCTCGGCGTCGCCGAGGTGTTCACGCCCGGCGCCTCGACCCAGTCGATCGTCGACTTCATTCGCGGTGCCGTCACCGACTGAGCCGCGACCTCCCGGACCGATTGACTAGTCAGTCAACCGCCGGATCGAGTAGGATTCACTCACCACAGCCCAAGGAGTAGACCTGGAAATGAAGATATGCGTCCTTGTTAAGGAGGTCCCGGACGCCGCCGTCGAGAAGCGCATCGATCCCTCGACGGGGCGCATGGACCGCAGCGGGGAGAAGAACCTCAACCCGTATGACACGCACGCCATCGAGGCGGCAATGCAGATCAAGGAGGGCGGCGCCGTGCCGGTCGAGGAGATCGTCGCCGTGACGATGGGCCCCGACAGCGCCGTGCGCGCCCTGCATAAGGCCGTCTCGCTAGGCGCGGACCGCTCGGTGCACCTCTCCGACCCGGCCGTCGCCGGCTCGGACGTCGCCGCCACCGGATACGCGCTGGCGCAGACGCTGCAGCGCGAGAGCCCCGATCTGGTGCTGCTCGGCCAGCAGTCCGATGACGGCGAGTGCTACACGATCGGCGCGGTCGTGGCCGAGCACCTCGGCATGCCCTCGCTGACGCAGGTGATCAAGATGGACGTCGACTCGCAGGCGCTGCGCTGCGAGCGTCAGGCCGAGTACGGGTATGACACCGTGCAGATCAAGCTGCCCGCGGTGATCTCCGTCGGCGACGCGATCAACGAGCCGCGCTACCCCTCGCTGAAGGCGATCATGGGCGCCAAGAAGAAGCCCCTGGACGCCGTCACCGCCGGCGACGTCGGCATCGATGCGAGCAAAGTCGGAGGCGATAACTCCGCCGCGCAATGGACCGCCGCCAAGGCGCCGCCCGCGAAGGCCGCCGGCGAGATCATCGAGGACGAGGACACCGGCGAAACCGTCGAGAAAATCGTCGCCTGGCTCGACGAGAGGAAGCTGATCTAAATGGCAAACATCCTGGTTTACGCGCTGCACTACGACGGCGCGATCAACAAGAACTCGCTCGGCGCCGTCTCCGAGGGCGCGAAGCTCGCCGCGGAGCTCGGCGGCGAGGCGCACGTGGTGATGCTCGGCGAGAACGTCCCGCAGGAGCTGGCCGCAACGCTTGGCAACTACGGCGCCAAGAAGGTGCTCGTCGCCGAGGGCCCCGAGGGTCTGGCGCAGCCGCTCATCGACGCGATGGCCGCGGCGATTTCCGGTGGCGGCTACAAGTACGCCCTCTTCGGCGGCGGCCTGCTCGGCTTTGAGATCGGCGCCGGCCTGGCCGCGCGGTTGGGTGCGGGCGTGGCGATGGAGGTCACGGCCGTGCGCGCCGAGGGCGGCGAGCTCGTCGCCGAGCGCCCGATCCTGGGCGATTCGGCGATCTCCGAGATCAAGTATCGCTCCGAGGTCGGCATCATCATCGGACGCCTGAACGCGTTCGAGATCAAGGAGTCCGGCGCGGGCGACGCCGTCGTGGAGCAGCTGAGCTTCGAGCTGAGCCCCCAGGCCCAGCAGGCGACGATGCTCACGCGCGGCGAACAGCGCGGCGCCGACGTCGACATCGAGGGCGCCGACATCCTCGTGGCCGGCGGTCGCGGTCTCGGCAAGGCCGAGGGCTTTCAGCTGGCCGAGGATCTCGCCTCGGCGTTCGGCGGCAACTCGGCCGTCGCCGCCACCCGCGCGGTGGTCGACGCCGGCTGGTACCCCTACGCGGCGCAGATCGGCCAGACCGGCAAGACGGTCGCGCCGAAGCTGTACCTGGCGGCGGGCATCTCCGGGGCGATCCAGCACAAGGTCGGGATGCAGGCCTCGGAGAACATCGTCGCGATCAACAAGGACTCCAACGCGCCGATCTTCGAATTCTCCGACCTCGGGATCGTCGGCGATCTGAACAAGATCCTGCCGAAGCTCACCGAGGCCGTGAAGGCCAAGAAGGCGAGTTAGAAAAGGGCGGATGAGGGTGCTCCAGCGCACTACGAAAGGGAGCGTCGGCAATGTCATCGCATAACGGCTCGAGCAACGGCAAGGTCATACCGGCGGCGTTCCCGCCGCCGGTGGACTCCCAGAAGGAGTTCGTCAAGCACGGCCTCGACGCCGAGGACGAGCTGATCGAGGTCGGCGTGGCGATCGTCGGCGGCGGCACCGCGGGCCTGGCCTGCGCCAACCGCCTGCTGCAACTGCTCGCTGACGACCCCGAGACGCTCGAGCGCCTCGGCGAAGTCCCCGTCGCGGTGGTCGAGAAGGCGAAGACCTGTGGCGGTCACAACCTCTCCGGCGCGGTCATGCGTCCCGGGCCGCTGGAAGAGCTCTTCCCCGACATGACCCGCGAGCAGTGGCGCGAGGAGGGCTTCGCCTTCGGCGAGGTCAAGAAGGAGTCGGTGTACATGCTCACCGGCCCGAAATCCAAGCTCCCGGTCCCGATCCCGGCGGTGCCGAACTTCAAGAACCACGGCAACGAGGTGGTCTCGGTCTCCGCGCTCGCGCGCTACCAGCAACGTCAGGCGGAGGACGCCGGCGCGTACATCCTCACCGAGACCTCGGCGACCCAGCTGATCGTGCAGGACGGCAAGGTGCTGGGCGTGCGCTCGGGCGACAAGGGCCGCGGCAAGGACTCAGAGCCGCTCGGCAACTTCGAGCCCGGCACGGACATCAAGGCGCAGGCGACCGTGCTCGCCGAGGGCTGCTGGGGCCATTTGACCGGCGCGGCGATCCGCGAGTTCGACCTCGCCAAAGGCCGCGAGCCGCAGGTCTGGGAGCTCGGCGTGAAGGAGGTGTGGAAGGTCCCCAAGCCACTGGACCGGGTGATCCACACGTTCGTGCAGCCGTGGCCGCTGAAGGTCGCGGCCAAGTACGGGCAGCTCGGCGGCACCTGGCTGTACCCGATGAAGGACGAGAAGACCGGCGAGGACCTCGTCTCGATCGGCTTCGTCGTCGACCTCAACTATCGCGACGCGACCACCTCGGCGCACGACCTGCTGCAGACGTTCAAGACGCACCCGCTCGTCAAGAACATCCTCGCGGGCGGCGAACGCGTCGCGTGGGGCGCCAAGGCGCTCCCCGGCGGCGGCTACTGGTCGATGCCGAAGCTGTCGATGCCCGGCGCGCTGATCGTCGGCGACGCCGGCGGGATGGTCGACACGGCGGCGCTGAAGGGCATCCACCACTGCATCAAGTCGGGGATGCTGGCGGCCGAGTCGATCTACGCGGCGCTCAAGCGCGGCAGCAGCGACCTCTCCGACTACGAGGAGGCGGTCGAGCAATCCACGATCGGCACCGAGCTCTACCAGGTGCGCAACACGCGCCAGGCGTTCCAGAAGGGCTTTCTTCTCGGCAGCCTGCTGGCGGGCCCCTCGATCATGTCCAAGGGCAAGGTTCCGCCGGGCCGGCAGTCGTGGCACCGCGATGACGTCGAGCCGATGTTCGTCGGCAACACGAAGGAGCGCTACCCCAAGCCCGACGGCAAATACACCTTCGACAAGCTCTCCTCGGTGTTCATCACCGGCAACGCCACGCGCGACGACGCGCCCAACCACATCCGTGTGCAAAAGCACGTCCCGCGCGAGGTCGCCGAAACATGGCGCTGGATGTGCCCGGCGGGGGTGTATGAGATCCCCGAGGACGCGCCCGAGCACGGCGACGTCGACGTGATCGTCAACTACACCAACTGCGTGCAGTGCGGAGCGATCACCGCCAAGGGCGGGCGCCTCACGACCCCGGAGGGGGGCGACGGCCCGCTGTACCAAATAACCTGATGCAGGTTCATGCGCGCAGTCCGAAACATGCGCGCAAAAACGGTGTTACATGGATGTCATGGATCTGACCTCCACCAGGACCGCCATCCGCGGCAGGCGCCCGCTCCTTGCGCTCGCGTGCGGGTTGGCCCTGCTGCCGGCGGCGTTTGCAAACAGCGCTCATGGATTGACCGTCGGTTCAAGCGCCGATCTGCTCAGCGGCGTCGCCGCGTCGCCGGATTCAGCCTCGCTCGTGCAGTGTCTGAGCGCGAGCGAACAGGCCGAACGCTCGGCCACATTCGCCGGCGAAATGACCACAATTGCAGGAGCATCGCGCATGTCGATGCGCATCGAACTGCTCGAGCGCAGGCCTGGGGAAATGAGCTACCACGCGGTCGCCGCCCCCGGGCTCGGGGTGTGGCGCTCATCGGATCCTGGCGTGGGCGTCTACAAGTACGTCAAGCAGGTCACCAACCTCTCCGCGCCGGCCGACTACAAGGGACTCGTCACCTTCCGCTGGCAGGGCGCTCGCGGCCGGACGATCAAGCGCGACGAACGGCGCACGCGTAGATGTTCGCAGCCGGCGCCCGCCACGAGCACTCCCTCGTTGTCCTCGTCGCTAGAATGATCGGACGATGAAGACAGAGATACATCCCAACTATGTGCAGGCTCACGTGCGCTGCACCTGCGGCAACGAGTTCACCACGCGCGCGACTCAGGAGGAGCTGCACGTCGAGGTCTGCTCCAACTGCCACCCCTTCTACACCGGCCGCCAGAAGCTGGTCGACACCGGTGGGCGCGTCGAGCGCTTCCAGCGGCGCATGGCCAAGGGTCGCGCCGCCGCCCAGACCAAGGCGTCCTGAGCGGTCCGCTCATGGCCTCTCGTCCGGCAGGGGGTGAGGGGGTGCGTGCCAACGCATTGCAGGCGCCGGTCGCGACCGGTCGCGCTCGCGACGCGCTCGGGGACGTCCCGTCCGGCGCGGAGGTCGCACTCGAGCCCGACGGCGAGTTGAGCGCACAGCGCGACGCGCCCGTCGGCGGCCAGGCCGTGCTGGAGGGCGTGATGATGCGCGGCGTATCCAACTGGGCGGTGGCGGTGCGCAAGCCCAGCGCCGAGCAGCTGCGCGAGGAGCCCCATCGTTCGCCCGAGGAGGCGGCGCTCGGGGAGATCGAGGTCAGCGCGTTCCCGCTCACCTCGGTCATGCAGCGCCACCGCATCCTGCGTCTGCCGATCATTCGCGGTGTCGTCGCGCTCGGCGGATCACTGGCGATCGGATTCCGTGCACTGGAGGTCTCCGCGAACGCCCAGCTCCCGCCCGACGAGCAGGACGAAGAACCCCAGGAGATCCCTCGCGGGGTGTGGGCCGGTACGGTGGTCGTCGCGCTGCTGCTGGCGATCGTCCTGTTCTTCCTCGTCCCCGTTGGCCTCACCAGCCTGATCAAGG
Source organism: Solirubrobacteraceae bacterium (assembly GCA_049584155.1). Classification (GTDB taxonomy): domain Bacteria; phylum Actinomycetota; class Thermoleophilia; order Solirubrobacterales; family Solirubrobacteraceae; genus Palsa-744. Next base: position 2,738 of record JBAUXH010000127.1, on the reverse strand, counting down.
GCCAGCTGCATAGCTCGGTGCTGTTCTGGGTGATCGAGGGCATCATCCGCACCACGATCTTCCTCGGCTACATGTATCTGCTCTCGCGCATCCGCGACCTGCGTCGGGTGTTCGAGTACCACGGCGCCGAGCATAAGACGATCTCCTGCTTCGAGGCCGGCCTGCCCCTCACACCGGTCAACGCGCAGCGGTTCTCACGGCTGCACCCGCGCTGTGGGACTAGCTTCCTGCTCGTCGTGATGATCGTGGCGATCTTCGTGTTCGCCCCGATCGGCCTGCCGGCGTGGTACTGGCTGGTGCTCACGCGCATCCTTGGCGTGCCATTGATCGCGGGCATCTCCTTCGAGCTGATCAAGTTTGCTGGGCGCAACCGCAGTCGCGGATGGGTACGCGCGGTGATGTGGCCGGGGCTGAAGTTGCAGCTGCTGACGACCCGCGAGCCCGATCTCGACCAGCTGGCGGTGGCGATCGCGGCGCTCGAGGCGGTGCTGGAGCGCGAGACCCCCGGCGAGCTCTCAGCCGCAGACCTTGTGGGCGTGGAGGTCGTCGCCTAGTCGCGAGTATCCGCTGTCCGGGCTGGAAGCTCGTGCCCAGTGCCATCGGGGCCACCTAGACTGGCCCTGCATGATCGAAGACCTCGTAGAGCAGATCGAGACGCGCTTTGCCGAGCTCGGTGCGCAGATGACCGACCCGGAGGTGATCTCCGACCGCGAACGCTATGCGGCGGCCGGCCGCGCCTACAGCCAGCTGGAGCCCGCCGCGAAGCTCGCCACGGAATGGCGGCGCGCGCGCGACGACGCGGCCGGGGCTGAGGAGCTGATCTCCGAGGACGGGGACGATGCCGAGCTGCGCGAGATGCTGTCCGTCGCCCGTGCGCGCATCGAGGAGCTCGAGGAGGAGATCCGCTTGGCGATGATCGAGCGCGACCCCAACGACGAGCACAACGTGATCGTCGAAGTACAGGGCGGCGCGGGGGGCGATGAGGCCGGACTATGGGCAGGCGACCTGTACCGGATGTTCACCCGCTACGCCGAACGTCTGGGCTTCGGTACGGAGTCGATGGACATCGGCGAGGGCAAGTACACGTTTGCGATCCGGGGCGATGGGGCCTACTCGGTGTTCAAGTTCGAGGGCGGCACCCATCGCGTGCAGCGGGTCCCTGAGACCGAGTCACAGGGGCGCGTACATACCTCCACGGCGACGGTCGCGGTGTTGCCGGAAGCGGAGGAGGTGGACGTGGAGGTCGATCCGAACGAGCTGCAGATCGACGTCTACCGTTCCTCGGGGCCTGGAGGGCAGTCGGTCAACACGACCGACTCGGCGGTGCGCATCACGCACAAGCCGACCGGGATCGTCGTCTCAATGCAGGACGAGAAGTCCCAGCTGCAGAACCGCGAGAAGGCGCTGCGGGTTTTGCGTGCGCGTTTGTATGAGCGGGCGCTGGCCGAACAGCAGGCCGAGCTCGCGGCCGACCGCCGCTCGCAGGTCGGTACCGGCGATCGCGCGGAGAAGATCCGCACCTACAACTATGGCGAGCGCCGCGTCACCGACCATCGCATCAAGCTGACCGTGCACAACCTCGATCAGATTCTCGAAGGTCAGCTCGATGAGCTCACCGCGGCACTGCAGGCGGACGAGCGCTCACGGCGCTTGCAGGCTCAGGCCGCGGCCACGTGAGGACGCGTCAGGCCTCGCATGGTCGTGTCCGCTGAGGGCAAGAAGGAGATGCGTGGGACCCCGGTTCGCGAGGCGCTCGACGGAGCGATCACGGCGATCTCCGCCGCGGGCTGCGAAACGCCCCGGCTGGACGCCGAATTGCTGCTCGCGCACGTGCTCGGCGTCTCGCGTGAGCGGCTGCTGACCGACCGCGATCTGATGGTCTCGGGGCCAGACGTGCGCGCGGTCCAGGACGCCGTGCGTCGTCGCGCGGTGCAGCGAGAGCCCGTCGCCTACATCACCGGCGTGCGCGCCTTTCGCCGACTGGAACTGGCCGTGGACCATCGTGTGCTGATCCCGCGTCCAGAGACCGAGTTGCTGGTCGAGGTCGCGGTCGCACAGCTGCCCGCGGGCGCGCGCGTGCTCGACGTTGGCACCGGCAGCGGCGCGGTCGCACTCGCGCTCGCCGACGAGCGCCCTGACCTGCACGTCGCCGGCAGCGATCTCAGCGAGGATGCGCTGGCATTGGCACGCGCCAACGGCGAGCGGCTTGGCCTGCGCGTTGACTGGCTGCACGCCGATCTGCTCACGGGTGCGCCGGACGAGTACGAGGCGATTCTCTCCAACCCGCCGTATGTCGCCGAGTTCGAGCGCGCGGAACTCGCACCAGAGATCGTCCGCCACGAGCCGCCTGGCGCGCTGTTCGCCGGCGCCGACGGGCTCGATTGCATCCGCGCGCTCATCGCTCAGGCCGCCGCGAGCGAGCGAGTACGGATGATCGCGCTCGAGCACGGCGCCGGGCAGGCTCCAGCGGTGCGCGAGCTGATGGCAGCCGTCGGCTTTGCGGAGGGGCTCAGCGAGCGCGACCTGGCGGGAATCGAGCGCGTCACCGTGGGTCGCCGATGAGTGCTTCGCCCACCGAGGCGCAGCCGCTGACCGGTGCCGACGTGGACGCGCTCAGGGAATGCTTGGCCGGCGCGGGCGTAGCGGTGTTCCCCGCCGACACCGTCTACGGCCTCGGCTGCGATCCCGACAGCGAGCCGGCGGTCGGGCGGCTGTATGAGCTGAAGGGCCGCCCGCCC
>JBAUXH010000126.1:0-1853 GCA_049584155.1 Solirubrobacteraceae bacterium | reverse complement strand
CGTCGGAGCCGCCGATGCCGATCGAGTCGCGCGTGGCGACGTAGGTGGCGGCGGGGAGGTTCAGCTCGGGCGCGCGGGCGCCGTTGCGGACCTCCCAGACGCCGAACAGCTCGGCCAGGCGGCGGCGGTGGCGAGCCGTGAGAGGGGCGCCGACGATGTAGTAGGGGTGGGCGAGCGCGCAGGCGATGTCGCGCTCGTACATGTAGGCGGCGCACAGCTCGACGTCGTGGGCGTTGCCCTGCAGCCATTCGTGATCGTCGGGGGTGATGTCGTAGCAGAGCACGTGCACCTGCATCGCGGGCTCGCCGCGGAAGCTCGCGGTGAGCTCCTCGGAGACGAACACGTCGGGGCGGTCGGCGATCTGCATGGCGCCGTCGATCGTGTCGTGATCGGTGATCGTGACGAAGTCCATGCCGCGGCGCTTGGCCAGGGCGTAGACCTCTTCGGGTGGGGTGGCGCACTCGGGCAGTCCGGCGGCGCGCTGGACGCCGAGCTTGGAGATCTGCGAGGCGGTCGAGTGGCAGTGCATGTCCACTCTGCTGACGCACTCCTGGGAGTCGTCGAGGCTATCGGTGAGGGTCATCGTTGCTCCTCTCGTATCTCTATGTATGTACGAGACTATGTTTGCCCTGCACAGCGGCGTTTTTGTGACCAGCCGGGAATGATCGTGTGAAGGGTGTGTGAACGGCGAGGGGGGCGTTGGATGGGTGGGTGAGCCATAGCTCCTCCCCCGAACACACCGGCAGGCGCCGCTCTCCTTTGCCGGCTACGCGCCGGGAGCGCTTGCGCCCGAGCGCGATGAGAATGCGCTCATCGAGATGCGCTCCTGGGGGCTTGCATCCCGGCCGATCCGTAAGCTGTCGCGGCGATGCTGACGATTGCAACCTCGGCGATCACCTACTTTCAGGCGATCGTCCTCGGAATCCTGCAGGGCGCGACCGAGCTGTTCCCGATCTCGAGCCTCGGGCACACGGTGTTGTTCCCGACGCTGTTCGGCTGGAATGGGCTAGTCGACGCGCAGTCGCAGTCGGAGTCGTTCTGGCTGGCGTTCGTGGTGATGTTGCACGTCGGCAGCGCGCTCGGGCTGCTGTTTTACTACCGCCGCGACTGGGTGCAGATCGTGCGGGCGTTCTTTCACACGCTGTCCACGCGCCGTGCGCAGACGAGCACTGAGCGGCTGGCGTGGCTGATCATCATGGCGAGCATTCCGGCGGGAGTGCTTGGGCTGGTATTCGAGCGCGAGCTGCGCAGGCTGACGGCCAAGCCGGAGGTGGCGGCGATCTTCCTGATGGTTAACGGCCTGGTGCTGTTCGCCGCGGAGTGGTTTCGCCGCCGCGCGCAGGTACGCGAACTGGCCGTGAAGGAGGGCGCGAAGGCTGACGGGGGACGCGAACTGAACACGCTGGAGTACCGCGAGGCGTTCGTGGTCGGTGTGGCGCAGTCAACGGCGCTCGTCGCCGGGATCAGTCGTGAGGGCGCGACGATGGGCGCCGGGCTGGCGCGCGGGTTGGACCACAGCGACGCGGCGCGGTTCTCGTTCCTGCTCGCGACTCCGATCATCCTCGCGGCCGGGCTGTACAAAGTGCACGACTTCTTCGGCCCCAACGGCGACGGCATTCGCGGGCAGGCGCTCGTCGGCGGGATCTTCGCCGCGGTCGCCGCATTCATCTCGGTCCGATTCCTGGTGCGCTTCTTCGAGACTCGGAACCTGCTGCCGTTCGCGATCTATTGCCTCATCGCGGGCGCCATCTCCATCGTTCGCTTCGCGTAGCCCTGCGGAGGCCCGGGCGGAAGCCGACGGAGCCGAGCGAGCCCCAACTCTTGCCTCGCCTTAACCCGGCGCACCGCAACGT
>JBAUXH010000125.1:0-1553 GCA_049584155.1 Solirubrobacteraceae bacterium | reverse complement strand
GTTCTCGCCGAAGCGCAAGGAGGCGGCGCGATGACGCCTCTGTTGGAAACCCGGGGCGTCTGGCAGCGTTTCGGCGGCCTCGTCGCCAACAGCGATGTCTCGATTTCAGTCGGGCGCGGTGAAATCGTTGGCTTGATCGGTCCCAACGGCGCCGGCAAGTCGACGCTGTTCAACCTGATCGCGGGCGTACTGCCGCCCACGCAAGGCTCGATCTGGTTCGATGGCGAGGACGTGACCAGGCTGCCGGCGGCGGAACGCTGCCAGCGCGGCGTCGGCCGCACCTTTCAGGTCGTCAAAAGTTTTGAGACCATGAGCGTGATCGACAACGTCATCGTCGGTGCGCTGGTGCGCAACACCGTGATGCGCGTAGCGCGCCGCAAGGCCTACGAGGTGCTGGAATTCTGCGGGCTTGCCGCCCGTGCCAGCGTGCTGGCCAGCGACCTCGTTCCGTCGGAAAAGCGCCGGCTCGAAGTGGCGCGGGCGCTCGCGACCGAACCAAAGCTGCTGCTGCTCGACGAGGTGCTGACGGGGCTGACGCCGGTCGAGGCCAAAACCGGCGTCGAACTGGTGCGCAAGGTGCGCGATACCGGCGTCACCGTGCTGATGGTCGAGCATGTCATGGAAATCGTGATGCCACTGGTCGATCGCGCCATCGTGCTCGACCTCGGCAAGGTGCTGGTCGAGGGCAAGCCCACAGACGTCGTCCGCAATCCGAAAGTCATCAGTGCCTATCTGGGGGACCGTCATGCTGTCGGTGCATGAAGTCACCACCGCCTATCAGGGGCTGGTCGCGATCTCGGCGGTCTCGATCGAAGTGGCCAAGGGCGAAATCGTCTGCGTCGCCGGCGCCAACGGAGCCGGCAAGTCGACCTTGCTGAAATCCATCGCCGGCGCCGAACGCCCGCGTTCCGGCACCGTGACCTTCGACGGCATCCGCATCGACGGCAAGGCGCAGCATCTGATCACCAAGGACGGCATCGCCTATGTGCCGGAAAATCGCCGGCTGTTTCCGCGGCTGTCGGTGCGCGACAATCTGCGGCTCGGCAGCTATCTCTTTCGCGGAAAGACGGATCGCGAGCAGCCATTGGAATTGGTCTTCACGCTGTTTCCGCGGCTTGCGGAGCGGCTGGAGCAGCGCGCCGAGACGCTGTCCGGCGGCGAGCAGCAGATGCTCGCGATCGGCCGCGCGCTGATGACGCGGCCGAGGCTCTTGATGCTCGACGAGCCGTCGCAGGGCATCATGCCGAAGCTGGTCGACGAGATCTTCCAGGCGGTCAAGCGCATCCGCGACGCCGGCATGACCGTGCTGATCGTCGAGCAGCGCATGGCCGAGTGCCTCGAAATCGCCGACCGCGCCTACATCCTGCAGACCGGCCGCGTGTTGATGAACGGCAAGGCCAGCGAGATCGCGGTCAATCCCGACGTGCGCAAGGCCTATCTCGGGTTGTAGCGCGCTTTTGCGGCGTAGGGTGGGCAAAGCGCAGCGTGCCCACCATTCGATCCGCAAGCGTCGCGATAGACGGTGGGCACGCTTCGCTTAGCCCACCCTACGG
>JBAUXH010000124.1:0-3572 GCA_049584155.1 Solirubrobacteraceae bacterium | reverse complement strand
GGCGCGCTCACACCGAGCGGCAGCAACGGCTGGCTGTTCGGTCCGACCCCGATACAGACCGTCACCCCGGAGGCCTTATGAGCGATCGGCTTGATCGGCACCGTGACCGACGTGCTCGTCCAATTCGGCCCCCGGCTGCCTTCGGTGAGAATCCGCGAACCGCTGTAAACCCGCACGTGCATTTTTGCCCCGAGGAATGCCCACATCCCGATTCGAACGCCCGACACGCCGGCAGGCAGCGTTTCACCGGGCTGACAGATCACGATGTCGCCCAAGATCTTGCCCAGCGGCACGTCCTGCGTGTCCCCCGTAGGCACTCCCACGCGCGCGACGCGCGGCGGTGAGCGCGTGAGCGCCACGGCGCTCGCTGCGCCGAGCAGCACGACGCCGACGACAAGCGTGATCACGACCTTCCTCATAGCGGCGAAGAGTCGCCGGTTGTGTGCGACATTTCAATCTCACCCAAAAAGGCGACTGATATGAGGGTGCAGACGCCGCGCGGCGTCTCCGACTCGCTCACTCTGGCACACTGCATCAGTAGCCTCGTGGGCGATGAGCTCCGCCGTCGAAGACGTCTTGACCTCCACCGGCGCCGGCGGCAAGGTCATCCGCGGCAGCGTCTTGCGCGTGCTCAGCAACGGCGCCGGCATCCTCATCGGACTGGCCACCGCGACGCTGCTCTTGCGTCACCTCGGCGTCGTCGAATCGGGGCGCTATGTCACCGTACTCTCGCTCGTGGCGATCGCCTCGAGTGTCGTCGACCTCGGTCTGAATGTCAGCGCCAGTCGCGAGCTGGCCCTGCGCGAGCCCGACGGTCGGCGCGCACTGATGGCCAACATCCTTGGGCAGCGCCTCTGGATCACCCCGATCGCGCTGCTCGCGATCGTCACCTTCGCGGTGCTCGCCGGCTATCCCCCGAGCATGCGCATCGGCGCCGCGATGGCGGGGCTCGGGCTATACGCCGTAGCGCTCGCCGACGCGCTCCTACTGCCCCTGACAGTCGAGCTGCGTAACGCCGGGCTGGCGTTCGTCGACTTTCTCAAGCAGGCCGTCGCGCTCGCCGGCGTCGCGCTGCTCGTGGCCCTCGGCGCGCACCTGACCGCGTTCTTCGCCGTCCTCTTCGTCGTCGGCCTGGTCGTGATAGCCGTCATCCCGCTGCTGGCGGGTCCGGCCGCGTTTATGCGCCCCCGCTGGGATCGCACCGAGCAGCGCACGCTGCTACACAGGGCCCTGCCGTTGGCCCTCGCGCTCGTGCTCGGACAGATCTACTTTCGGCTCGTGATCCTGCTCATGTCGCTCGTCTCCGACTCGCAGCAGACCGGCTACTTCGGCGGATCGCTGCGCGCGATGGAAGTGCTCGTCGGCATTCCCATCCTTGTCGCCGGCGTCGCGCTCCCCGTGCTGGCGGCGGCGGCGCGAGACGACCGTGCGCGGCTGCGCTACGCGATCGAGGGCCTCAGCGAGGGCGCGATCATCGCCGGCGTGCTCGTCGTGATCGTCACCATCCGCGCCGCCGAGCCCGTGATGACCATCATCGGCGGTCACGCCTTCCGGCCCGCCGGGGATGTGCTGCGCATCCAGGTGGCTGCCCTGATGTTCGGCGCGCTCGTCCAGATCTGGGCGGTCGCGCTCGTCGCGCTCGGCGCCCAGCGCGAGCTGATCCTCACCAACGCCCTCGGGCTGCTCGGGGTCACCCTCTTTGCCCTCGTGCTGGTCGGTCCCTTCGGCGCCCGCGGCGGAGCCGCCGCCAGCGTGCTCGGCGATGTGCTGCTCGCATCGCTCATCTACTGGAGGCTGCACGCGCGTCACATCAAGGTGACAATCCGCCGCGCCTTTCTCGCCAGGGTCGCTCTTGCCGCCGCCCTCGCCGCCCTCGCGCTTGCCCTGCCCGTGCCGGACCTCATCGCCGCCGCGCTCGCCGGCGCGATTTTCCTTGGCGTCGGGCAGCTCATCGGCATGGTGCCCACAGAGGTGCACGACGCGCTCGGCTCGACCGGACTGCTCAGGCGCGGTGAGCGGTCTTCTGTGCGATAACCGCCACCGAGATGCCCGTCACACGACTCGACTTGAACGGCAGCTGCTTCACGACATTGAACAACCAGCGCGGCGTCTTGTTGGGCGGTATCTTCCCGCAATAGTCACATGCGACGATCTCCAGGCCCGCCGCTTGAGTCAGCGTCTGCAAATACGCCTTCGAGCTTCGCAACGTGCCCCGCTCCTGGGGGTTAAGCAGACCGAAGGCGAATTGCAGGAGGTTCGCCCGATTAGGCTCGAAGATCACCACATAGCGGCTGCTCACGCGGCTCATCTCCCGTACCGCCCGCGCCGGGTCCTTCAGGTGGTGCAGTACCTCCCACAGGTACACCAGCTCGTATGACTCGTCCGGCAGGTCGAGGTTCTCGGCGTCGATCACTTTCAGTGTGCGGCTGTCCAGCGGGTTGTGCTCGAGCATCAGCTCGGAGATGTCCCCGCCCTCCACGCGCGGGATGCTCTGCGCGAAGTAATAGGTCGCAAAGCCATCGCCGCAGCCCACATCGAAAGCGGAGCCCACCTCGCTCAGGTCGATGTGTCTTTTGACATAGTCGATGCGCTGGCGCGCAAAGAACTCCACCACCGGATGGTCGAACCCGCGGGCGTTCTTGTTATTTGCCCAAAATTGTTTCTGATAATCCTTGCTCAGATATTCCGCCTGCGATTTCATGGGCGCGTATCTTACCGGTATGAGAGACCGCGATTTGCCATCTTCGATGCCCTCGCTTTCGATCGTCATCCCCGTCTTCAAGCAGCCCAAGTGGATCGGTCCCACGATCGCCGCCGCTGAGCGCGCGGTCAAGCGCTCCGGGTTCGAGCGGGCCGAGATCGTCGTGGTCGTCGCCGACTCAGAGACACGGGATGTGCTCACGGGTCTGCGGCCGTCGCTGCCGCTGCGCGTGCTCGACGAGGAGCAGCCCGGCCGCTTCGCCGCGCGCCAGCAGGGCATCGAGGCCGCCGCCGGTGATCTCGTGCTGCTGCTCGACTCGCGCATCTTCATAGCGCCCGACGCGCTGCGCTTCGTCAGCGACCGGATCGCCGGCGAAGGGGAGCTGCCGATCTGGTCGGCCCACTTCGAGTTCAACGTGAAGACGCCCTACGGCCGCTTCTGGAGCGTGATCATTCCCCTCGCCTGGTGGCGCTACTACTCCAAACCCAGCACCACCAGCTTCGGGCCGGAGGACTACGACCGCTTCCCCAAGTCGACGACTTGCTTTTTGGCGCCGCGCGCGCTCTTGCTCGAAGCCAAGGACGCGTTCAGCTCCTACTACGCCGACACCCGCCACGCCAGCGACGACACTGGTCTGATCCGCCTGCTGGCAGCTCGCCAGCCGATCAACATCTCTCCCCACTTCGCCTGCGTCTACACACCGCATGAGACCTACCGCGCCTTCATGCACAACGCCTTTCACCGCGGCAAGTCATTTATCGACAGCTACGGCCGGCCCGGCACCCGCTTCTTCCCGCTCGTGCTCGCCTACTTCCCGCTTAGCCTGCTCGCAGCCGCCATCGCCTCGCGACGGCCGCGCCTGGCGCTACGC
>JBAUXH010000123.1:0-15702 GCA_049584155.1 Solirubrobacteraceae bacterium | reverse complement strand
CAGCACGACCACCGCGCGCACCACCGAGCCGCGCTCGGGGTCGGGCGCCGCTACGGCCGCCGCCTCGGCCACGGCCGGATGGGCGACCAGCGCGGACTCGACCTCGAACGGCCCAATGCGATAGCCGGCGGAGACGATCACGTCGTCGCCCCGGCCCTCGAACCACAGATATCCGTCCTCGTCTTCGTGTACCCGATCGCCCGTGTGCCACATCCCGCCCGCGCGGCGATCGCACACACGCCACGACCCGTCCGCTTCGCGCTGGATGTCCTCGCCGAGGTAGCCGAGGCAGAACGTCGGCACCGTCCGCGGGTCGGCGATCAGCTCGCCATTGTCGATCATCAACGCCACTCCCGGCAACGGCCTGCCCATAGAGCCCGGGCGGGCCTCCTCCTCGGTGGCCATGCCCGTCAGCTGCCCGGTCTCGGTCTGGCCGTATCCGTCGCGGATCTGAAGGCCCGTAACCTCCTGCCAGGCGCGCTGCACCTCCGGGTTGAGCGCCTCGCCGGCGGCGACCATCGTGCGCAGGTCCGGCAGGGCGCGCAGCGTCGCGCGGGCGGCGATCACGCGGTACTCGGTCGGCGCCATGCAGAGCACGTTCACACGCTCGCGCTCGCATAGCTCCAACCTCTGCGCCGGATCGAAGCGCGCGTCGTGCAGCAGCGCGCTCGCGCCGCGCAGCCAGGGGGAGATGAAAACGTTCCGCGCCGACTTGCTCCAGCCCGAAGCGGCGGTACACCACACCAGCTCACCCGTGCGCGCGCCCAGCCAGTGCGCGGCCTGCACGTGCTGGCCGGGAAGGTAGCGCTGGGCGTGCAATACGGCCTTGGGCTCACCGGCGGTGCCGCTCGTGAACGTGATCAGGCACGGCTCGCTCTCGTCCAGATCGACCGCGGGCGCGGGCTCGCCCGCGAACAGCGTCTCGTCGGGCACGAGCACGACCTCGATCTCCGAGTCGGCGTGTCCGCCGCGGGCATGCGAGTCGACCGCATCATGGCTATCGGTTCCTAAGCCACTCCCGCCGTGCGCGCCGTGCGCGAGCGCGCTCTCCAGCTCGGCGCGGTTGCGTTCGTCGGCGACGATCAGCCGCGGGTGTGCCACCTCGATGCGCAGGCGCAGGTCCTTGGCGCGCAGCTGCTCGGTGCACGGCAGCACCACCGCGCCGATGCGCATGCACGCGCACATCGTCATGACCCACTCCGGGCGGTTGCCGATCAGCGTCATCACCACGTCGCCCTTGTGGACGCCCCGTGCGCGCAACGCGCCGGCGAGACGGGCGCTGCGATCGGCCACTTCCCCGAACGTCCACTCGCGCCGCGTGCCGTCGCGGGCCAGCTCGACGAGCGCCCGGTCCGCGGGCGGCAGGCGATCGAGCACGTCGCGGGCGAAGTTCACGCCGGTATTCTCTCTGAGCACGCCCAAAAACGACCTTTGGAGCATTGATCAGATGGCCGTAGCCCCCGCCCAGTACACCGAGAAGACCGACGAGCAGCAGGCGATCACCGAGATGGTCCACCAGTTCGTGGACGAGCAGATCCTGCCGCAGGCCGAGCACTACGACCACGAGGATTCCTTCCCGGAGCCGATCGTCGAGCAGATGAAGGAGCTGGGGCTGTTCGGGGTGACGATCCCCGAGGAGTACGGCGGGATGGGCCTGGACCTGACGACCTACTCGATGATCGTCGAAGAGCTCTCGCGCGGCTGGATCTCGATCTCGGGCATCGTCAACACTCACTTCATCGGCTCATATCTGCTGATGCACTTCGGTACCGAGGAGCAGAAGCAGAAGTACCTCCCGCGGCTGGCGACCGGCGAGATCCGCGCGGCCTTCTCGCTGTCCGAGCCCGAGCTCGGCTCCGACGTGCAGGCGATCAAGACGGCGGCCAAGAAGACGGCCGAGGGCGACTACGAGATCAACGGCCAGAAGATGTGGGTCACCAACGGCCTGCTCTCGACGCTGGTCTTCACGCTCGTCAAGACCGATCCCGAGGCCGACCCGCGCTACAAGGGCATGACCTGCTTCATCTGCGAGAAGGAGCCGGGCGTCGAACAGAACACGGGCGCCTACGCCGGCTTCAACGTGCCGCCGAAGCTGAAGAAGATGGGCTACAAGGGCGTCGAGTCGACCGAGCTCGTGTTCGACGGCTACCGCTGCCCCGCCGAGAACATCCTCGGTGGCGAGCAGGAGGGCCTGAACAAGGGCTTCGTGCAGATGATGGACGCGCTCGACCTGGGCCGCGTCAACGTCGCCGCCCGCGGCGTCGGTCTCGCACAGCGCGCCCTGGAGCTCGCGCTCAAATACTCACAGGAGCGCAAGACCTTTGGGAAGCCGATCGCCGAGCACCAGGCGATCCAGTTCAAGCTCGCCGACATGGCCACGCAGGTCGATGCGGCCCGGCTGCTGGTTCGTCGTGCCGCGCGCATGAAGGACGCCGGCGAGCGCTCGGATCTGGAGGCCGGGATGGCGAAGCTGTTCGCCTCCGAGGCCGGCCGCTTCTGCGCCGAGGAGTGCCTGCGCATCCACGGCGGCTACGGTTACTCCAAGGAGTACGAGATCGAGCGGATCTACCGCGACGCGCCGCTGCTCTTGATCGGCGAGGGCACTTCGGAGATCCAGCGGATGGTTATCGGGCGCAAGCTGCTGCAACGTCATAAGATTTGAGCCGATCGATTATTTGTGCGGCCCCTTCCACTCTGGCGGGGGAAACATGGGCCGGGAGAGAGGTAGGGTGAGATGGCAGAAGACGCCAAGGCTCTGATCGAGCTTGCCGTGCGCCGGTTCATTGGCGAAGTACCCGCATTGGAGCCGATACGGCTGGTCGTCGGCGTCGAACTACGCGGGCGCGGCGACGTGCAGCATTTTCGACTGGAGATGCCCGACCTGAAGGTCACCAAGGGCCCCGCGGCCGACGCGCGTGTGCGCGTGGACATGCGCCGCGAGTTCTTCAACGTGATGGCCCGCGAGGCCAAAGTGGCCGACTGGGTGGAGGCCTTCACCTACGGACAGGCCAAGGCCTCGGGCCCGGAGCAGTTCCTGCGCTTGATCGTGAACGTCGTCGACAAGCATCTGGAGCGCCAGCGCGTGCGCAAGGCGCGCGACACCACCCGCTAGGCAACCGCCGAGCCGTCGCCCGTAGCGACAACGGGTCAGTGATAGGAAGTCAGCTGCTGCGCCAAGAACGCCAGCGACGCGAGCAGGAACAGACACATCACGATGAGTGAGAAATTTTCGTTCATGCTCTGCGAGCCCTCCGACGAACAGGATAGGGCACGCGCTGGTCGCTCGTGAGCAGATCCCCGCCCGGGCTCAGGCGAGGACGGCGTTGTTGTCGTAGAGCTTGATGATCTTCACCGCAGGATTGGGACCCCACCCACCCGCGGCGTCCAGGCACAGCCGGCAGAGCACGCACTCGTCGAGATTGCCCTCGACTAGCTCCAGCGCGCCAGTGTCGCTCTGGGCGAAGATGTCCACGGGGCAGGCCTCCGTGAGCTTGCGTGCGAGCTCGGCGTCGGCGGCCGCCTGGTCATCGACCTCGACCGCGATGAAGAGGGCGTCCTTTCTCATGCCGCGCTACCCCGCTCCGCGAGCTTGGCCTTGACCAGATCGGGAATCTCGTCGATCCGCTGCACGACGGGGATGCCGGCCGCCTCCAGACGGGCGATCTTCTCGGTCGCTGAGTCCTCCTTGCCCTCGACGATCGTGCCGGCGTGCCCGAAGGACATGCCCTGCATCTCCTCGTCGTCCATGAACTTGCCGGCCATGAAGGCGATGATCGGCAGGCGGGAGTTGTGCTCGGAGACCCACTGCGCCAGCTGCGCCTCCATGCGCCCGCCGGGCTCGGTGTAGATCACGATCGCCTGGGTCTGCTCGTCGGCCTCGAAGTAGGGCATCAGCTCGGCGTAGGTCGAGCCGATGATCGCGTCGCCGCCGATCGAGACCGCCGTGGAGACGCCGAGGCCCGCGGCGGTCAGGGTGGAGGAGATCTCCGTGGTCATGCCGCCGGAGCGGCTCATCACGCCGACCGCACCGGGCTGGTAGGCGACGGCGGCGTTGCGCGCCGGGCCGCCGATGCCGCCCATCTTGGCGACGCCCGGGACGATCACGCCGAGGCAGTTGGGGCCGATGATCCGCGCGCCCTTGGCGTCGGCCAGCTCGACCATCATCGCGACGTCGCGGCGCGGGATGCGCTCGGTGACGATCACGATCGTCTTGATGCCCGCATGCAGCGCCTCGAAGACGGCGTCGCGCGTGCCGGCGGGGGGGACGGTGACGACGGAGCCGTCGGGCACGACGCCGCCGTTGTGCGCGACGACCTGCTCGACCGTGTCGAACACGGGCACGCCGTGGACCTCGCGACCCTTGCGCCCAGGGGTCACGCCGCCGACGATCTTCGAGCCGTAGTCCAGGCACTCGCGCGTGAGGTTGACGGCCTCGCGCCCGGTGATGCCCTGGATGATGAAGGTTGTGTCCTGGTCGATGAGGATGGACATGGCTAGGCCGCGGCTCCTTGAATCTTGGCGACCGCGCGACCGGCGGCCTCCCACAACGAGACCGAGCGGTCGCAGTACTCGATGCCGTAGGAGTCGAGGATCTTGAAGCCCTCCTCCTCCCAGGCGCCGGGGATGCGGAAGATCGCGATCGTCTCGCCGGGGTCCCGGTCGAGCTCCAGGCAGGCCTTGATCACGCCGCGCGCGACGATGTCCACGCGCGTGTTCGAGACGATCGACATCATCACGGCGATCTTCTCCACGCCGTCTTTCTGGAGGACCTGCTTGGCCAGGCCGCAAGCCTTGGCGACGGACGGGTTGCCGCCGATCTCGGAGTAGTTGGCAGGCTTGCCGCCCTGCTGGCGCACGGCGTCGGTGAGCGTGAGCGAGCCGCCGCCCGCGCCGATCACCAGGCCGATGTTGCCGCTGAAGCCGGTGTCCTTGCCCTGAATCACGCCACGATGATCGGCGGCGTCGATCGCCTTGACGGCCTCCTCGAACGAAGTGGGGGTGTAGCTCTCGCGGGTGCCCTCCTCGGCGCCGATGCCCAGTGCCTTCAGCAGGCCCTTCTGTCGCGGCATGCCCTCGTTCTCCATCTCCATGTGCGCGTCGAGCGCGACGAACGAGCCGTCCTTCAGCTGCGCCAGCGGGTTGATCTCGGCGAGCGTCATGTCGTTCTCGAGGAACAGTCTGGCCAGGCGCGCGAGCACCGGCGTGGCGCGCTGCAGGGCCTTGCCGGTGACGCCCGCGGCGGCGATGACCTGCTTGGCCTGGAAGTCCGAGAAGGGCTCGATCGTGGAGAAGTGACCGCGACCGACATGATCGGGGTGCTCCTCGGCGACCTGCTCGATGTCGATGCCGCCCATATCGCTGAAGAGCATCAGCGGCTTCTTCGCGGTTCCGTCCCAGACGACGCCTGCGTAATACTCCTGCTCGACCTCCGCCTTCGGGTCGACCAGAACCCCGCGCGGCATGTGACCGCCGATCTCCAGCTGGAGGATGTCCTTGGTGTAGGACTCGGCTTCCTCGGGCGTGTCCGCGAACTTGACACCGCCGGCCTTCATGCGCCCGCCGGAGAGCACCTGGGACTTGATCACGGTCGGACCGTCGATCCGCCGCGCGATCTCGGCCGCTTCGGCGGGGTCGGTCGTGAAGCCGTAGTCGGTGACGGGGATGCCGGCGCGCTTGACGATCTCGCGCGCCTCGAACTCGAAGAATCTCATTGGCGGCCGGGAAGCCTACACGGACTATGCGCGCAGCGTGGGCATCCAGCGACGCACGACCTGCGGTTTTCGCGTCAATGGCTGCTGAAGGAGATGGCCACGATGCGGACGACCGGATGCGGATCGCCCTCGCTGCCGCCGGTATACCCGGCGTGATGCTGGTAGTCCAGGCGTGCGGCGCTGCCGGGCACGCGCCAATGCACCGTACGTGAGAAGCCCGGCTCCTGTGGACGCGCGGCGGCGCCACGAAGGATGTTGACCTTGAGCCCCTCAGGCAGTCGTCCGGGGGTTGTCGCCAGGTGGTCATAGATCCGTTGTGCCTGCGCGAGGCCGATGCGCTCCACCAGTTCGTCCCAGCGCGCTTTGTGGCGGCGGTGAACGAGCACTCGATACTTCGGTTTGTAATCGGGCTTGCCACCGGGACGGCGGGTGTTCGTATAGGGCTGATAGGCACTGCTGCCGGTGCCTTTCTTGGCGGGCGGAGCCATGTTGACCTACCCGTGCGTAGCGCTTGCCGTCCGGCGGAGGGCTGTGCCGGACGTCGGCGCTCTCAAGCGGCTGCTCCCGTGCTGTGCTCCTCCACGGCGGTCTGTGGGCGCTCGATCTCGATGTAGTCATTTGGAGTGCTTGCGCCGAGCAGCGTTTCGCGGGCCAGGGGGTCGTCGAGGGCGTCGGCGGTAGCCTTCCAATCGTCCACGGTGCTGACGAGCGGCGCGACTGACATCGTTCTGCAGCTCTCGTACAGGGCATCCCCGATATCGCGGACAAACTCCGTGGCGTCCTCGGCCGGTAGGCGGCCCACCCACATCCACGAGCCGAACTCGGATGGTCTTGGCTGGCGGTGCTCATGGTCTAGAGCACGATCGAGCGTGATGAAGCTTGCCATGGCCTCTGCGAGCTGGCCCATCGCATCAAGCTGACGACGCATCTTTTCCAGGTAATCCTCGCGTGTGAGGATGAGGCTCGCGCCGTCTGTATCGCGAATACGAGCGATGCCCTCGCGGGCGGCATCGAGGACGTCTCGACCGCGGCGGTTTAGGTCCGAAGACTGAAAAATCGTCGATGAGTCTGGCATGGACATAAGGTGACCCTTCTAAGATACTTTCCTAGACTCTCATAAGAACATATAGCATATCTTCGAACGATACGGTAATATATGTTTAGAAAAACCCTTTCGATGGGTTTCTGTGCGAAAGCTGCGGTAGAAACGGCCGTAAGGGGCTGGTTGTTCCCTCTATCCCGAAAGGGATGGGCGGGCTATACCGCCGCAGGAACGAGCCCGTAGGCCTCGGCCAGCTCGGGGTCCTTTTTGGCGAGCATTTCGGCGAGGTTGACCATCACCTGGCACTGCTTCCAGGTGGCGTCGTCCTGCATCTTGCCGTCGATCATGTGTACGCCGCGCCCGTCGGGGATCGCCTCGATGACCTTTTTCGCGAACGCCACCTCGTCGGGATCGGGCGAGTAGACCTTCTTGGCGATCGCGATTTGCGCTGGGTGCAGCGACCAGGCGCCGACGCAGCCGAGCAGGAAGGAGGCGCGGAACTGCGTTTCGCAGCCCTCGGTGTCCTTGATGTCGCCGTAGGGGCCGTAGAAGGGCAGCGCGCCGACGGCGGTGCAGGCGTCGACCATGCGCGCGATCGAGTAGTGCCAGGGGTCCTGCTGGTAGCTCGGGCGCGGCGCGTCGGGATTGTCGGGGTCGGGGTCGGCGATCGTGCGGTAGCCGGGGTGTCCGCCGCCCACGCGCGTGGTCTTCATGCGCCGTGAGGCCGCCAGATCGGCGGGGCCGAAGGACATGCCCTGGATGCGCGGCGAGGCAGCGGCGATCTCCTCAAGGTTGGCCACGCCTAGGTGGGTCTCCAGCACGCAGTGGATCAGCAGCGGGCGCTGCAGCCCGGCTTTGGCCTCCAGCTGCGCGAGCAGGCGGTCGGCGTAGTGGATGTCCCACGGGCCCTCGACCTTCGGGATCATGATCACCTCGAGCTTGTCTCCGATCTCGGCGACGAGCTGGGTGATGTCGTCGAGGAAGTAGGGCGAGGCGAGCTCGTTCACGCGCGTCCACAGCGCGGTGTCGCCCATCTCCATTTCCCTGCCCACACGGATCAGCCCCGCGCGCGCGGCCTCCTTCTTTTCTAGCGGCACGGCGTCCTCGAGGTTGCCGAGCAGGATGTCCACCTGCGGGGCGATATCGGGGACCTTCGCGACCATCTTCTCGTTCGAGAAGTCGAGAAAATGGATCATCCGGGAGGGCTTGAAGGGGATCTCGCGCGCCGGCTGGGGGGCGTCGATCGCGAGGGGCTGGAAGAAGTCGCGGGGGTTGCGCAAGTCTGGCTCGTCTCCTGGGTCGTGTTCGGCCCGTCACGGGTCGGGCGTGGAGCCTGAACGGTATCGCCTGGACGGCGCCCACTAAAGTTTGAGCCAACGCATCCATCAAGCAGGACGACAGGAGACCGCGAAGATCCATGAGCCCCACCGCCACCGAGACCGTCGAGACAGAGCAGGCCGCGCGCGAGGCGAGCGGCGCCCACCCGTATGGCCGCTACCTGGAGGAGTTCGAGGTCGGCGACGTCTACAAGCACTGGCCCGCGAAGACCGTCACCGAGTCAGACGACCATCTGTTCTGCCTGATCACGATGAACCACCATCCGCTGCACCTGAACGACGTGTACGCGGCGAAATCTCAGCAGGGCCGCAACGTGGTGGTGGGGCCGCTCGTGTACTCGCTCGCGCTGGGCATGTCCGTGAGCGACGTCAGCGGCAAGGCGATCGCGAACCTCGCGACCGAGGAGCTCAAGCACCCGGCGCCCGTCTTCCACGGCGACACGCTCTTCTGCGAGAGCGAGGTACTGGAGAAGCGCGAGTCCCAGTCCAAGCCAGACCGCGGCACCGTGCGCGTGCACACCCGCGTGCTCAACCAGGACGGGGTGCTCGTGGCCGAGTTCAAGCGACTGGTGCTCGTGCCGCGCCGCAATCCCGGTGGGGGCGAGGCCGAGGGGAACGTCGAGTAGGCGGTATTCGCGGCGTGCGATAGGCTTTCACAGGTCGCCCCGCCAGGGCGTTTTTCTGTTTCCCGGCGCCAAACTTGGCCCGGCAGCCGCGTATTAAGATGACGCGCGCCGATCACGACCGACACCGAGGAGCCGCATTCAGCTCATGAACACCACCGCTTCCGCCCCCACCACCAATGAGCGCCTGCTGGCCTGGGTCGGGGAGGTCGCGGCCCTGACCGAACCCGACGACATCCACTGGTGCGATGGCTCGGCCGAGGAGTACGACAGCCTCTGCCACACGCTCGTGCAGGCGGGAACGTTCGAGAAGCTCTCCGATGCCAAGCGCCCCAACTCCTACCTCGCGCTGTCGGACCCGGGCGACGTGGCGCGCGTGGAAGACCGTACGTTCATCTGCTCGGCCACCGAGGCCGAGGCGGGCCCGACAAACAACTGGCGCGATCCGGCGGAGATGCGCGAGACCCTGACCGAGCTCTTCAGCGGCGCGATGAGTGGGCGCACGATGTACGTGGTGCCGTTCTCGATGGGCCCGCTGGGCTCGGACAAGAGCCACGTGGGCGTGCAGCTGACCGACTCGCCGTACGTGGCCGTGAGCATGCGCATCATGACGCGCATGGGCCAGGGGGCGCTCGATGCGCTGGGCTCCGAAGGGGAGTTCGTGCCCTGCCTGCACTCCGTCGGTATGCCTCTCGGCGACGGCGTCGAGGACGTTTCGTGGCCGTGCAACGCCGATAACAAGTACATCGTCCACTTCCCCGACACCCGCGAGATCTGGTCCTTCGGCTCGGGCTACGGCGGCAACGCGCTGCTCGGCAAGAAGTGCTTCGCGCTGCGCATCGCCTCGGTGATGGCCCGCGACGAGGGCTGGATGGCTGAGCACATGCTGATCCTCAAGCTCACCTCCCCCGAGGGCGAGGTCAAGTACATCACCGGCGCCTTCCCCAGCGCCTGCGGCAAGACCAATCTGGCGATGCTGATTCCTACGCTCGAGGGCTGGAAGGTGGAGACGATCGGCGACGACATCGCCTGGATGAAGTTCGGCTCCGATGGTCGCCTGTACGCGATCAACCCCGAGTACGGCTTCTTCGGCGTCGCCCCCGGTACGGGCGAGCATACGAACCCGAACGCGATCGCCACGATCGCGCGCAACTCGATCTTCACCAACTGCGCGCGCACCGACGACGGCGACGTCTGGTGGGAGGGCCTGACCAGCGAGAAGCCCGCGCACCTGATCGACTGGCACGGCAACGACTGGACGCCCAATTCGGATAAGCCCGCGGCGCACCCCAACGCTCGCTTCACCACGCCGGCCGCGCAGGACCCGGCGATCGCACCCGAGTGGGAGGACCCGGCCGGCGTGCCGATCGACGCGATGCTCTTCGGCGGGCGACGCTCGACGGTCGTGCCGCTCGTCACCGAGGCGCTGGACTGGGAGCACGGCGTGTTCCTCGGCGCGGTCATGAGCTCGGAGAAGACCGCCGCGGCCGCCGGTACGGTCGGCGAACTGCGCTTCGACCCGTTCGCGATGCTGCCCTTCTGCGGCTACAACATGGCCGACTACTTCGCCCACTGGTTGGAGATGGGACGGCGCGAGGGCGCGGTGCTGCCGAAGATCTTCTACGTCAACTGGTTCCGCAAGGACTCCGACGGTCGCTTCCTGTGGCCCGGGTTCGGCGAGAACTCGCGCGTGCTCTCCTGGGTGTTCGCGCGCTGCGCCGGCCATGGTGCGGCAACCGAGACCCCGATCGGCATGATTCCGCCGGTCGGAGGCGAGGGTATCGACACGCACGGTCTGGACGTCTCCGAGGCCGACATGGCCGAGCTGTTGCGCGTCGAGACCGAGGAGTGGCGCTCGCAGCTGCCCCAGTTCCGCGAGCACCTCGCGAAGTTCGATCGTCTGCCGGCCGAGCTCGACGCGCAGCTGCAGGCGCTCGAGCAGCGGCTGAGCTGATCATGCGTTCAGCCGCCCGCCCCCTAGACCCGGATAGCGGCGGCGGCGGGGCGGGGGTACGCCTCCCTGGAGCCTCTCTGAAACGTGAACGAAAAAGGGGGGGCCCACGATCGTGGGCCCCCCTTGCTTACTGCCTCTCGATGTGCCGCCCTACTTCGCGCAGACCACGTAGGCCGTAACCGTGCCGCCGTCGCCGGCATCTTCGTAGTACCAGCCGGTCGGCGATGTTTTGAATTCACCACTCGTGATCGGAGTCGTGTGTTCTGCATTCACGGGACCCGACACTGTGTAGTGATCGTTGCTGCTGCCGGTGGCGTTTTTCCCACCACCGCCGGTAGCGACTTCGCCCACTTTGCAGGACGCCGTGGCGTGTGTATTACCCGAGGCAAACACGACCGCCGTGTTCGATGCGCCTTCAGGTCCGGTTGCGCCGGTTTTGCCTTCGGTTCCAGCTTTCCCTTCTTTGCCTTCGGTTCCTTTGGGCCCTTCGGGTCCGGTGGCGCCTTTGGCGCCTGTCGCGCCGGTTTCGCCTTTGGGTCCGGTTGCGCCGGTCACGCCGGTCAAGCCGGTGTTCCCCGTTGCACCGGTCGCGCCTTTGGGTCCTTCAGGCCCGGTCGCGCCGGTTATGCCCTGGGCTCCTGTCGCTCCGGTTGCGCCGGGTGCTCCGGTTGCGCCGGTCACGCCCTGGAGGCCCGTTTCGCCTTTGGCGCCGGTGGCTCCTTCGGCTCCGGTGGCGCCCTGTGCGCCTTCGGCTCCCGTGGCGCCTGTCGCGCCGGTTTCGCCCTGGGCTCCTCCAGCACCGGTGGCTCCTTGCTGGCCCTCTGCTCCGATGGCTCCTTCGGCTCCGGTAGCGCCGGTTTCGCCCTTGGCTCCTTCGGCTCCGGTCGCTCCGGTCGCTCCGGTTTCACCTTGTGCTCCGATGGCTCCTTCGGCTCCCGTGGCTCCGGTTGCGCCGGGTGCTCCGGTTGCGCCGGTCACGCCCTGGAGGCCCGTTTCGCCTTTGGCGCCGGTGGCTCCTTCGGCTCCGGTGGCGCCCTGTGCGCCTTCGGCTCCGGTTTCGCCGGTTTCGCCCTTGGGTCCGGCCGCTCCCGCGGCGCCCTGAGCACCTGTCGCGCCCGTTTCGCCTTTGGCCCCCGCGACTCCTGCCGTGCCAGGTGCACCCGTCGCACCTGCTGCGCCCGCTGCTCCGGTTGCGCCTTTGGCGCCGGGTGTGCCGGGGGCTCCGGGTGTGCCCGCCGCGCCGGTTTCGCCTTTGACTCCTTGCAGACCCAGTGGACCGGCGGCGCCGGCTGGGCCGGTAGCGCCAGAGCCGGAGGTGCTCCACTGGATGGCAATCTCGTTGTGCCGGCATTTGGCGTTCCCGTTGACAATGCGCAGCAGACCGCTGCTCGCGTTGTAACAGCCCCGAATCACCGAGCCGCTGGGACCTTTCGGTGCGGGCACAGCCAGGGATGTAGTGGCGAACAGCAAACAGATGATCGTTGCCAGTGTCCCCGCCACGAGGGCGACGATCTTACGGCCGTCCTCAATCGCGGACGATGGCGCGTGGACGGTGCATGTCCGGCGTGCCGAATCAGGGTGTCGCATGTTGTCGGATCCTTCCGGTTAGGTGCCCTCCCCTTGGCCTGATATGGCTCTGTTAAGGCAAAGGGGAGCCTTTAGCTGAGACGCAGCGTACTACAGGTGTTCGAACATCTGTCCGTTTTTGCTATCGAACATTCGTCCAGTCACCTGCAGTGCTCTCAAGGGGGGAGTGAGGGCGGTTGGGGTGCGTCCGGGCAAACGACTAGCCTGCCGGCAATGAACCTCAGATTAAGCGAATCGACCTCGATCCGTCGCGGCCGTACCCTTCGCGGGGCCACCGCCGTAGTCATGGCGCTCGCCACCGCCGCGATCATCAGCTCCTGTGGCTCCTCGTCTTCGTCGAGCAGCAGCACCGCGGCGAAAACCAACCTGAACACGCCTCATGTCGAGCGCGCGATTGAGCGGAGCATCCTCAGTGAGCGCCACGTCCACGCCACGGTCATCTGCCCCAAGGTGGTGCCGCAGGAGAAGGGGCACAACTTCACGTGCATCGCCAGGGTCGGCAAGAAGACGACGCCGTTCACAGTCGTGCAGCAGAACAACAGCGGCTACGTCACCTATCAGGCCAAGTAGACGTCAGGGTTCGCCCCTGTACACCACAACGCTTGTCCGAATCTCTACGCCTATTCGTGGCCGTGCAGCTCGCCGGCCGCTGCCGGCGGGCGTGACTCCTCGGCCAGCGATGTGATCGTCAGCACCCCGCGAGCCGAGGACTCGAGTACCTCGGTGGCCTCCTCCAGCGAGCGTGCGTACAGCTCGACGAGCAGGTGCACGATGATGCGTGCGTCCTCTTCGTGCTTGTGGAAGCGCACATGCGTGAAGAACTCGCGCACCCCGTGGTCGCCAAACGCGGCATAGGACAACGCATCACCCGCCTCTGGTCCGGAGCAGCTCTCGACGTCATCGGCGTCGACTGACACAGTGCACGAGGCGACCCAGGGGGTGCCCGCGATCATGCGCTCCCAGCGGTCCTCGATCGGTTCGACGCGGCCGTTGTTGAAGCCCAGGTGGGGCTGGTCGTGCATGCAGTCCAGGCATTGCACGACCGCCTCCTGCAGCTCGTCCACGACTTCCGAGCGCTCGCCCGAGTCGGGGTCGATCTTGTGGATCCCCTCGTAGTGGACCTGAACCTCTAGGTCCTGCGACCAGCAGCGGTAGCAGCGCAGCCAGCTGCGGGCGCTCGTCTCAGACAGTGAGCCCTCCATCGGGTTCATTGTAGGCCGGATGACCCGTCGGGCCCTTATCCGAACGTGAAGGCGTACCCAGTGACCCCCGGCGCGAACCTCAGCGTCAAGCGGTGCTGTTCGTCGCGGGGGAGGGAGGCCAGCGTATACAGGCGCTGTCCGCGTACCGTCACGACGCCGCCATGCACATCGGCGCCCGCCTCGGCGGCAGGGATTGGGCGCCCGTCGAGCAGCACCCGCACTCCCAGCGGCCGTTCGCCAGGTGCGCTCAGCACCAAGTAGACGTTCTTCGCCTGAAAATGCACTTCGATGCCAGCGTTCGACACGGCACGGGCGGGCTGTTCGGCGATGTTCCAGGTGCCGGTGTAGGCGAATTCGCTGAGGCCGAGGTGTGGGTACGGACCGGGACCGTAGTCATGCGTGCCGGCGTGGGGTCCATTGACCCAGCCCTGCGCGCGTGCTGTCCCGAGGTAGGTCTCGGGCGTCGCCTGTTCGGAGGGCACGATCACGTCGGCCGGCCGGCTCATGCCGCCGACCTGCGCGCCGGTTTCGGCGAGCAGCGCACGGATCGCGGTCTCGGTCTTGTCGTAGTCGCCCTCGCCGAAGGCGGCGTAACGGACATGACCGGTCGCGTCGATCAGATAGTCGGCCGGCCAATACTCGTTGCCGTACGCGTTCCAGGTGCCCATTTCGTTGTCCTGCACGACCGGATAGCGGATGCCGAACTGATGGATCGCGTTGGCGACGTTGCTCGCGTCGTGCTCGAACGCGAACTCAGGCGTCTCCACGCCCACGATCGTCAGGCCGTCATGGCGGTAGGCGGCGTCCCAAGCCTTCAGGTACGGCAGTGTGCGGATGCAGTTGATGCATGTGTATGTCCAGAAGTCGATCAAGACCACATGCCCGCGCAGCCCGGCGAGGCTGAGCGGCTTGTTTTGGTGCCCGCCAACCCCCGTGTTAAACCAATCCTCGGTTTCGGTGAATTCGGGGGCGGGGCCGAGGTTTTTCAGCCCGTGGGCGTCGGCCAGCAGTTTCGCCTGGCTGGCGTCGTGTGGCTCAGAGGGGGCCGTGGTGCTCGCCTGGAACTTCGCGTTGTGGCCACTGAGCTCGTGCAGGCGACTTTCGACTGCATGTGATTTCTCAAGCGACGCCGTGAGGTTGACTTCGGGGATGTGCTGGGCGACATACTGGTCGAAGTTGACGTCGAGTTCGGTCGCGATCGCGACCGCGGTGATGACCATGATCGCGCCGAGCGTGCGCTGTAGCGCGGGACCGCGACCGGCACGGCGGACTCGGTCGAACAGGCTGCGCCCGCCGAGCGTGAGCGCCAGCAGGACGACCCCGGAGCCGAATGCGTAGGCGATCGCGACCGCAACCGTGCGACCCGACGCCGCGCTGACCGAGATGACGGCCGCCAGGATCGGTCCGGCGCAGGGTGTGTATACGAACCCGAGCGCGGCGCCTACCAGCAGTCCGGAGGCGAACCCGTCGCCGCTCGTGCGCGGACCGTAACGCGCAAGCCTGGACATACGCGCCTCCAGACCGTCGGCGAGCCCCGGCACGATCAGGGTTAGGCCGGTTATGAGCAGTACCGCGACGGCGAGATCGCGCAGCGGGTCCGAGCCGAGGCCCACCCCGCCGACGACCTCGGCGATACCCACGATCGTAATCGTGAACGTGACCATCAGCCCGAGCACGACCCCCAGCGGTCGTCGCTGGCCGCCGACCCCACCGGCGGAGAGCAGCGCAGGCAGCACCGGCAGCACGCAGGGAGACAGCGCGGTGCCCGCCCCGGCGAGGATGGCGAAGAGAATCAGGAGGAGCATCTGCTCAGGAGCCTACGCGCAGAACGCGCGATCGGACGCAGGTTCGGCGGCTTCGAGTCGGTGTGGCAGCCTCGCTCCTGACGTTCGAGAGCCATGCTGGCCGATTGGAGATCCCATTGATCTCCAATCGGTGAGGACGCAGGGAGGGTGGCGTACTACGTACGCGAGCGACTGAGGGAGGCAGTATCGCGCCGTGCTCTCGGACGTCAGCGCTTGACGATGACGTAGACGGTGGCGATCGCAAACGCGATCTGGCCGAACGCCAGCGCCGTGCCGAGGTTGGTGGCGCCGAGCGCTCCCGCCAACGCGGCGGCGAGCGCGAACGCGCCGAACATGGTCGCTAGGTCGCGCGCCATCTCAGCCGCCTGCGCGGCGCTCCAGTACGGACACGAGCGAGGGCACGTCTGCGCCGGGATCTTGCTCGGCCAGCACCGCTTGGGC
>JBAUXH010000122.1:0-1506 GCA_049584155.1 Solirubrobacteraceae bacterium | reverse complement strand
CGCTTGCCGGCAGCCAACGCTGCGCGGAACAGGTGGTTGGTCAGCGGACCGGTCGTCTCCTGGGCCAGGGCGGCCTCGTAGGCGCGCTTGACCTGACCCTGGATCTCGGCCTCGCCGACGATCATCGACTCAAGGCCCGCGGTCACGCGGTAGAGCTGGCGCGCGGCGTCGCAGTTGCGCGGCGAGTAGATCGCATCGGCGAGCTCGGTCGGGCGGATGTCCGCGCGCTGCGCGAGCAGTCCCAGCACGTCCCCCTCGGCTCGCACGGAGTCGCCGACGACGAGATACACCTCGGTGCGGTTGCACGTGGAGATCACCACTGCCTCGCGCACCTCCGAGGTGGCGAGCGTCGATTCGGCGAACTCGCGCGCTTGGGGCTCGGTGAAGGCGAGCCGCTCGCGCAGCGCCACGGGCGCCGTCTTGTGCGAGATGCCGAGCGCCAGCAGCTCGCTCATGCCGGTTCGCGCTCCCGGGTCTCTGGCTCGGCTTCATGCGGGGCGACTCCCACGGTCTGCTCCGGCGCGGCCTGGCCCCCGGGCTGGGGCGGCTCGGCACTACTACGCGCCTGCAGATCTCGTAGATCGCGTTGCACGTGGCTGAGGCGCAGGGCCATGATCGCCAGGTAGATCAGGAGGAGCACGAAGAAGACGATGTAGGCGGCCGCCACATAGCCGTCGCCCGTGTTTTCCGGCAGGGAGCTCGCGAGGGTCGGTATCACTGGTACCCCAGGATGCGGCTGCGCGAGCGCAGCAGCATGCGCGTGCGCTTCGCGGTGAGCTCGTACGAGCAGAGGGTCGCGAACAGCAGCGCGATCGCCACGAGCGAGACCAGGAATGTGAACCGCTTCGAGCCCGGCAGGTTGGCGGAGGAGCCGAGCACGCGCGGGTGTAGGTAGGAGGTAGAGAGGCGCACCGCGAGGAAGTTCAGCGGCACGAACGCGCCCGCGACGATCGCGAACACCGACGCGTAGCGGGCCTGGCGCTCGGGGTCCTCGATCGCGAAGCGCAGCGGCTGGTAGGTCGCGTACAGCAGGAACACGATCAGGTAGGAGACGAGCGTCGGCTCGCTCCACACCCACCAGTGTCCCCACGAACCGCGCGCCCAGATCGAGCCGGTCAGCAGCACGGCGACGCCGAAGATAAGGCTCATGTGGATCGCCACATAGGAGCGCAGGTCCCAGCGGCGATCGCGCGTGCGCAGGTGCGCGATTGCCATGATCCCGCCGATCACAAAGCCACACAGCGAGACGATCGCCAGGGGCACGTGCAGGTAGAAGATCTTCTGCAAGAGCCCTTCTTCGAGTTCGATCGGCGCGTAGAAGAACACGAGGCCGAGGGCGATGCCCATCGCGGCGACCGTGAGGATGCTCAGTGTGCGCAGTCCCGGGACTTTCAGGGCTCTCAGGGGTCAGTCCTCCAGCAGGAAGTCGAATACGGCGTAGGCGATCAGCCCGAACACCAGATCATAGAGCGCGAGCATCGCCAGCCAGCGCCCACTCAGAGCGCC
>JBAUXH010000121.1:0-2010 GCA_049584155.1 Solirubrobacteraceae bacterium | reverse complement strand
CTCGTCGGCCACGCGGCTCGGATCCTCCGGTAGCGGTCTCACCTGTTCCCATACCATCTGCTCAAGGCGATCGCCGCGCACAGTGAACTGAGCTCGCGGGCGATAATCAAAATATTGGCGTCGCATTCATGTCTCCACGGGTCATGCCGCTCGCTGTCGCGGCCTGTAACCCTGTAAACTACAGGCAGGAACATGGAGTGCACCCTTCCACTGAGACACGGAAACTAGATTGCTGCTGCGTCTGTTGGGTTTTGGGCGGCCTGTGGATAACTCCGTGGATAACTCCCAAGCCGCGCCAGGTTCGATTCAAACTCGGCGGGTGGTTGATAGTCCAGCGCCGAGTGCAGTCGTTCGTGATTGTAGACATCTTCAATGAACGCGCCGATCGCCTCACGCGCGTGGTTGAGATCGCGATAATTTCTCCCGTCTACCTCCTCCTGTTTGAGTGTTTTCATGAAACTCTCAGCTTTCGCATTGTCGTATGGATTCCCGATCCGGCTCATGCTTGGTTGAATATCATGTGCGGCGAGCACCTCAGCATAGTCGCGGCATGCGTATTGTACACCGCGATCGGAGTGATGGATCAGAGTTCCAGGTGCCGGACGGCGCGCTTCGATAGCCATCTCGATCGCTACGAGCGTAAGGCTCGCTCGTAAATGCTCCTCCAAAGCCCAACCAATCACCTTCCGACTGAAAGCATCGAGCACCACTGCAAGGAATGCAAATTCCTCGCGCAGCCGAACATAAGTAATGTCGGCTACCCATAGCTGATCGAGTCCGGTCAGCACCATCCGGCGCGTCAAATTCGGCACCACACACCATCCGTGATCCGAATCCGTCGTCTTGGGGACGAAAGGCCGAGTGCGTAGGCACAACAGATTATCCTCGCGCATCAGCCGCAACACGCGTTTGCGGTTGACCAGCAAACCGTCGCGCCGCAGCTGCGCGGCAATCCTACGATACCCATAACGGCGATTCGCAATCGCGACACGCTGCACTGCGTCGCGCACCGCCGTCTCTTCCGCACGCGGCTCCGAGCCAGCCCAATGACGATAGTAACCAGCTCGACTTACCCCGGCCAACATGCAGATCCGCTCGAGTGTGAGTTCGCCTTGCGGCCGCGGTGACATCAGCGCCGCGATGGCAGCGTAGATGCCTGCACGCCAGACCCGTCGCTCGGACGGCGTGCTTCCCCGACGTGCCGCAAGGCGTCCCGAAAAAAATCGAGTTCAACCTGTTGCTGGCCGATCTTGCATTCCAGCTCGCTAATCCGTTCGCGAGCCGCAGCAAGATTGTCCACTCCCTTTGGTCTCGAGCTCGGGTCCGGATCCGCGGGGTCTAAACTCTTGCGAGGCCGCCCAGCCCGCCGCAGCCCGTCAGCCCCTTTCCGGCGGAAATGCCTGCACCACTTCGCAAGCTGACTTTCGCGGATATGCAACTCTCGCGACAGTGCCGCACCGCTTTCGCCAGCCAAAATGCGCTCTACTGCCGAAACCTTGAACTCCCTGTTGAAAACTCGTCGTTTTCCTTCTGCCATCGTCCACCCCTTTCCTTGTTTTTGTGTCTCATTTTTGGGGTGCACTCCACTGTTCCTGCCCTGTAGTTTACAGGGTTACAGGGCCGCGCCAGCAGCAGCGGCACAACGCGCCTGTGTCCCGGGCGCAACGCAGCATGGACGCAGCGTGCTGCAGCCTCTTGACTCGCTCAGCCGCGCGTGGGCTGCGGCCATGATGCATTGCAGATCCGGGACCTTACAGAGCCCCGGCGTCTCGTAGGGGCGCGTTTGAAACCCGCCCCTACCAAAGCAGAACGCAGAGTCTGCGAAGGTCCCGGATCAGCGGAGCACCACGACGCGCTGATACCGTCCGAGCGGGTTTGCAAGAGCGCGTGCGGCGCGTCGTGCTGCACCGCATCCTGGACACACACGGAGGCAACGGCCCTCCCTACTTGCGCAGCGTGCGGGTGACGTATTCCCGAATGCGAGCAAGCGTCTCTGGCGTGGTCCAGATC
>JBAUXH010000120.1:0-2896 GCA_049584155.1 Solirubrobacteraceae bacterium | reverse complement strand
GCGGCGAGGAGCGCAACGGAGGCGCCGGCGCGGCGTAGCGAGTCGGCGAGCTCTGCGTCGGCGGCGCGCAGCCCGGCGGTGGATCCGAGCGAGACGATCAGGACGTCCACTTCCCGATCGTCATGCGATCCGGGCGAGCCCAACCCGGTGGGATGCTGCGCCCCGGCGAAGGTGTGCGCCCGGACATGCGCGGCTGACGCCGCTCCGGGGTCGAGCCCGGCTCCGTCGCTGGGCATCAGGTGACGGAGCCGTTGGTTGGCTCGGGACGTAGCGCCCTGAAGCCAGGGGTGCGATGCAGCGCGATCGGTTGAAACGGGGAGGTGCGTCTGACGTAGAAGGAGACTCCGTCGCGCTCCTCGATGGCGGCGACCGCGGCGTGCTGGCGGCGCCAGGCGAGCGCCCAGATGATCGCGAAGCCGACGGCGATGCCGGGAATCTGGGGGGCGAGGAAGGCGAGACCGCCGGCGATCAGCGTGAATAGGAGCAGTGGCCACAGGCGGTTGAGCAGGATCACACCGGGATGGTGCTCGGGCAGGGCGGTGCTGGCCCGCGCGCCGGCGAGCAGGCGCGTGATCGGCGGGTTGGTCTCGGCGCGGCGGCCGAGGCGCAGCCCGATCAGGGCGGCGATCACCCACCAGCCCAGAGCGGCCGCGATCAGGCGCTCTTGGGAGCTCACGCTCATCTGCGAGCCGGCGATCGCGAGCACGGTGACGGTGGCGAGCGCGGTCGCGGCGCCGGCGCTAAGCAGGACTGTGGTCTTGAGGAACTCGACGAAGCGCATAGTCGGCGACCTCCGGCGGGCTAGAGCAGCGCCTCGAGCAGGCCACGCACCCCGGTGGAGCCGTCGATCGTCAGGTCGGCCTCGGAGGCCAGCTCGGGGGGCGTTTCGTCGGAGCCGACCGCGACGCAGAGGGCATACTCGAGCTCGGCGTCCTGCACGAGCGCGCGCAGGCCGCGAAACGCGTCGAGGTCGGTCGTGTCATCGCCGACATAGACCGCGGTCGATACGGGCTGATCGCGCAGCAGGGCGGCGATGCCGAGCCCCTTGTGCAGCTCGACCGGCGGGCGCACCTCTAGGACCTTGCGCCCCCAGTGCACCGCGAACCCCTGCTCGGAGGCTTCGTGGGCGATGTCGGCGACGGCGGCGGCGGCGGCCTCCTCGTCGGGAGCGCCGCGCCAATGAAACGCAGCGATTGTGTCCTTGTCCTCGCCGCGGATGCGCAGCCGCTGGCGCGCGGGCGTGTGGGCGGCAGTCGCGAACGCGCGCACGCGCGGCGCCCAGGCGGCAAGATCGGAGTCGATCTCCGGACGGGTCGCTCCTGGATGCAGCAGCTCACCGCCGTGATTGCCGATATAGGCGATCGTCCCGATCGCGACGATCTGGCGCGCGGTGGCGGCGCGGCGGCCGCTGATGCAGCCAACGATGCGGTAGCGCTTGGCGATCTCGATCAGCAGCGCGCGCGTGGCCTCGGGCACGTGCGCGTCGGCGGCATGGCGCACGATCGGCGCGAGCGTACCGTCAATATCAAGCAGTACGGCGGCGTGAGACGGATCGCGGCGAAGCGGCTCGAGCGCCTCCACGAGCGTAGCGGCGGGTGACACGGACACTAGTATGGCGAGCGCCGTGGCCGAATCGCTCCACGTCTCGGGATCGGGAGCCCCGACCCGGACACACGCGTCTGAAATTGCACTGACCCCTGCGCCCGGCGGATGCGCCGCGGGCGATCGGGGCAGGTAGCGCGTGGCGGCGAGCATACCCTCCGAGCGGGCGCTGAAGCTGATGGCGATCGGCACCGCCGCGGGCCTGTTCAGCGGGCTGTTCGGGGTCGGCGGCGGGACCGTGATCGTGCCGCTGCTGGTGGTGTGGCTGGGTTATGAGGAGCGCGAGGCGACGGGGACCTCGCTGGCGGCGATCGTGTTCATCGCCGGGTTCGCCGCGGCGGTGCAGGGCATATATGGCAACGTGCACGTACTCGATGCGGCACTGATCGGGATTCCCGCCGTGGGCGGGGTGCTGTTTGGCACCTGGCTGCAACAGCGCATGCACGTACGGGCACTGTCGCTGTTGTTCGCGGCTGTGCTAGTCGCGTCGGCGGTGGAGTTGTTGCTCGAATGATCTGGCTAATCCTGATCGGCATCGCGGCCGGTGTGCTCGGGGGGCTGTTGGGGGTAGGCGGCGGAGTGCTGTTCGTGCCGGGCCTGGTGATCGTCGTCGGGTTGACCCAACACGAGGCCGAGGCGACCTCGCTGCTGGCGATCGTGCCTGTCGCACTGGTGGGCGCGGTTAGACAGAACCGTTACGGCAACGTGCGTCGCGACGATGCGCTGCTGATGGGAGTGCTGTCGGTCGCGGGTGTCGCGGCCGGGGTCGCGCTCGCGAACGCATTGTCGGGCACGGTTCTACGCACGGCGTTCGCTCTCCTGATCTTGCTGATCGCCGCGCAGTTGGTGCGCAAGGCGCTGCGCGAAGGCCGCGAGAGCATGACCCAAACGAACCCGGATCAGGGTGATCCGCCGGACGGTGCGGGGCGTAGTAGCAGATATGCCGATCACCCCTGAGAATGCTCTAGACTGAGAGAAGAGATGGGACTGGATAATCCACTTCACATCGCATTTCTGGTGGTGATCCTGTTGTTGGTCTTCGGGGCCAAGCGCCTTCCGGAGATGGGTCGCTCACTCGGTAGCGGCATGCGGGAGTTCAAGACCTCGGTCACCGGCGAGACCCACCAACCGCCGTCGACCCTCACTGCGAGCGCTGCGCAGCAGCCTGCGCAGGCGCCCGTCCAGGCTCCACCAGCCGAGCCTGTGGCAGCTCCGGTGGTACCGCCGGATCAGCCGCCGGCCTCCTGACGACGCTCCCGCCCGCGCGATCGCGCGGTGGCCGTCGATTTGGGCC
>JBAUXH010000119.1:0-1761 GCA_049584155.1 Solirubrobacteraceae bacterium | reverse complement strand
GCCTTGAACTTTTTCGAAAACCAACCGCCATCGTATCGAAAGATGATCGGTTGGTGGATTGCCAGCGCGAAGAAAGAAGAAACGCGAATGGCTCGGCTGGCAAAATTAATCAGCGAATCTGCGAAAGGAAAACGGCTGCTCCAATAGTGATCAGCATCTTGCTGAAGCGCAGTCCGACTATAACAGACCCGACACGGTGTTAATCAGCAGCGCCAGAATCATCGTG
Source organism: Solirubrobacteraceae bacterium (assembly GCA_049584155.1). GTDB lineage: Bacteria > Actinomycetota > Thermoleophilia > Solirubrobacterales > Solirubrobacteraceae > Palsa-744. Next base: position 1,535 of record JBAUXH010000119.1, on the reverse strand, counting down.
TTGAATCCAAACGAAAGGACGCTGTGAAAGAGCGCGATGCGGCGCATGCGTCGTGAGGTGATCTGCACGTCCGACACCTGACAGCACATGCCGATCACAAACGAAAAATAAGCAAAATCAAAGTAATCCGGCGGCCGATCGCCGGGAAAAACCAATCCGCCGGCAAACCGATTCACGCCGGGCTCATCGCTATCGCCGTAAAACGCATGCGCATACCGGAACCCATAAACCGTATGAACCAGCATCCAGGAAAAGATCACGGTCAGCAACGTGAGCAACACATGAATGATGAAATGGCTGCCGCTCTGACTCTGTTTCACGCTGACGAGAAATCCGACTGCGAACAAGGCAGCGGATGAAGTGACTACGACAAAAATGAAAACCAGGAAGCGGCTGAGATCTTGTTGCTGCGCTACTTCGCGTATTTTGCGGCGCGGTGTCGTCAGAATTGTCGCCCAATCAAGCGCAAGGATAACGACAGCGACTGCATTCCAACCTGCAATTGCGGCACTCCAGAGCCGAAGATGTCCGCGTGTGGCAAAGAAAACCAGCCCACCGGCGGCGAGTCCGATCCCGAGGCGATGCCGCGCGTCCTGCCGCGAAATAACATCGACAAGGCGCATGTTAGCGACTGTCTTTCTTGATCGCGAACCCGAGGTAACCCCAGCGGCCCCATTCGTAATGCGAGGTGCGCTGCACATCGCGGCGGCCGCTCTTTTTTTCGTGCGCGTACGTTTTGGTAACGAATTCAGGAAACGCAGCGTTCATTTGGACATCGTGTGATACGAGCAATCCGCCGTCGCGCAGGCGCGGCCAGAACTGCCGAAATTCCCAGAGCATGTGTTGATAGCTATGTGAGCTGTCGTGCAAAAATATGTCGATGGAGCGCGGTAGCTGGTCGCCTTTGAGAAAATCTTCGATCCGACCGCGCATCGGCACGAAGCCACTAGAAGATCGCAGTGCCTCGGGAATCAGGACGCCTTGTTCGCACTCTAGGCTCAATTCAATGCTGTAGAGCTTCGATGAAGCAAGCCTTTCATCCGCAAGTGCTTTCAAGATGAACGCAGAGGACATGCCGATAAACCCACCCGACTCGACGAGCACCACAGGGCGCAACCAGCGCGTCAATCCGTAGAGCGTTGCGCAATCGAGCGCTCCCATTCCGCCTTCGCTCCCGTAAGCGTCTCGGCGGTTAATCATGTCCGACATGAATTCGCTGGCCCGAATTTCGCTGGCGAAACGCGCAACGGCGTCCCACATCAAGTAGAGGGATGTAGATGACGACGATGTCTGAGCCGTTTGCTTTGATTGACGGCGCTGAGGGAGTTGGAATACGCGCATCTTCCGCTGATTATGGAATGAACATTCGCTGACCTTCAAACTGCCGCGAGCGTTTATTTCGCGTGGATTGCTGTAGCGTGCGCTGTCCTCAGCGCATCGGCAATTCGCGGTATTCCACATGAAATCCACTGAAGACAGCGGACACTACAAACGGAAGTCGCCCTTTTTTCCAAGCTAAGCTGTGCTTAATTCCT
>JBAUXH010000118.1:0-37844 GCA_049584155.1 Solirubrobacteraceae bacterium | reverse complement strand
GCGCTTCGTGCCGGCGGGGACGCGCGCGAAGCGGATCTCGCTGGGCGCGCTCGTCGCGCTGAGCGCCGGTCCGGCCGCCGGGTTGGCGGATGCCAATGGCCATGTCTCCCCCGCGGAAGCACCCACGACGACCGAACACGTGGTCGAACTGAACGAAGGCGACGAAGGTCGACAGGTCGAACTTCTGCAACAGGCGCTCGGCATCGGCGTCGACGGGGTGTTCGGGCCCGAGACCGAGGAAGCCGTACAGCATTTCCAGGCCCAGCACGGGCTGACGATCGACGGGATCGTCGGTTCGCAGACATGGGCCGCGCTGCGCGGCCGGGGGCCGGCGCGAGCGTCGGCGGCAGACGTCTCCAGCGGTGAATCGTCGTCGTCGGGCGAAAGCTCCGAGGGAGGCGCCGTGGCACGACTGCAGAGCGCGCTGCACCTCACCGCCGACGGGAACTTCGGCCCCGAAACCGAGGCCGCCATCAAGCGGCTACAGGCCCGACACGGACTGACCGTCGACGGCGTCGTCGGACCAGCGACATGGAGCGCGATCGGGGTCAATGGCGAGGAAAACCTCACACCCCCCGCATCGGCGGTGGCCGCGAGCCATCACAGTCACCACCACCACAGCGCACCGGCGAGCTCGGGCGAAGCGTCCTCGGAAGAAGGCGCCAGCGGCGATGCGGTGGCGCGGCTACAGAGCGCGCTGCACCTCACCGCCGACGGGAACTTCGGCCCCGAAACCGAGGCCGCCATCAAGCGGCTACAGGCCCGACACGGACTGACCGTCGACGGCGTCGTCGGACCAGCGACATGGAGCCTGATCGGGGTCAGCGGCGGACAGACGCTGAAGCCCCCACGCTCGGCGCTCGGCGCCTCCTCGAGCACTGCCGGCGGCGGATCGAGCGTCGTCGCACGAGTGATCTCCGCGGGAGATGAAATCGCCACGCGGCCATACGTCTTCGGCGGCGGGCACGGCTCCTTCCAGTCGACCGGCTATGACTGCTCGGGATCAGTCTCCTACGCGCTGCACGGCGGCGGCCTCCTGAGCTCACCCGAGGACTCCTCAGCGCTCGAGTCCTACGGCGAACCCGGTCCTGGCAAGCACATAACTATCTACGCCAACTCCGAACATGCGTGGATGGTCGTTGACGGCAAACGCTTCGACACCATCGCCCAGCAGGAGACCGGGACACGGTGGTCGAGCTCGATGATGTCCACGGCGGGCTACATCGCTCGCCATCCCGACGGGATGTAACGCCGTCCCACGAGTGAACACTAGTCTGCTCTGAGCAGTACCGAGCGGCCCGGCGTGGCGTCTCCCTTACAAGAGGAGGTGTGCCCACCGGGCCGCCGCGCATGCATTGCTCCGACGGAACAGCTCACACCATAAGGTCCTCGAAACATCGAAACTAGTCCCCCAGAGACTAGTTTGCATACCTGCCAGCGACAGGACACAGTCCCGACACAAAGGCGCTAAAAGGACACTTCCAGCTCCCCCGAGAGTTTCGTCCCAAGCGCGGTCTAGCTTTGATGCCTCCGCAAGCGACAGGAGGCAGACGACGATGTTGGCACGCACGAGGACGTTCACAATCGAGGGGTTGCAGACACGGCCGGTGACGGTCGAGGTCGACATCAGGCAGGGACTGCCCGCGTTTGCGATCGTCGGGCTCGCCGACGCCTCGGTGCGCGAGGCGCGCGAGCGGGTACAGGCCGCGATCCTGAACTCCGGCTATGAGTTCCCGGCCCGGAGGATCACGGTCAACCTCGCTCCCGGAGATGTGCCGAAGGTGGGCCCAGGCCTGGACCTAGCACTGGCCTGCGGGGTGCTCGCGGCCAGCGAGCAGTTGCCCAAGGAGCGCCTGGACACGCACGCGCTGTTCGGCGAGCTCGCGCTCGACGGCGGTGTGCGGGCGTGTCAGGGGACGCTCGCGATAGCGCAGGCCTGCGCCGAGGAACGGGTTGCGAGACTCGTCCTCGCCCCCGAATGCGCGCCGGAGGCGATGTTGGTCGACGGGCTCACCGTCGCCGCGGCTGGGCAGCTGAAGAGTGCGGCGCGCGTGCTGAGTGGCGGTGCACCCGATCCGCTGCCCGCACCAGAGGATCCCGAACCAGACGGCGGAGCGAGCGGCGCACACAGCCCAGATCTCAGCGAAGTGCGCGGGCAGCATCACGCGGTGCGCGCCCTGATCGTCGCGGCGGCAGGGGGGCACAACTGCCTGCTGAGTGGCTCCCCCGGGACGGGTAAGACGATGCTCGCCCAGCGAGTCCCCTCGATCCTGCCGGCGCTCAGCCGCCCGGAGGCGATCGAGGTGACACGCATCCACAGCATCGCCGGCGAGCACGAAGGCGCGCTAGCTAAGAGTAGGCCCTTCAGAGCGCCGCATCATTCGATCACGACCGCCGGCCTGGTCGGCGGCGCACACAAGGGGTGGGTCGGCGAGGTCGTGCTCGCCCACCGCGGCGTGCTGTTCCTAGACGAGCTCTCGGAGTTCGCCAAGCCAACCCTCGAGGCGCTGCGCCAGCCCCTGGAGGACGGACGCGTGGCGATCGTCAGAGCCAAGCACTCGGCTGTATATCCCGCGCGGTTCATGCTGCTTGCCGCGACCAACCCGTGCCCGTGCGGATATGCCGGCGAGCGCGAACTGTGCCAGTGCAGCGAAACCGACATGGCCCGCCACCGACGCAAGCTGAGTGGCCCGCTGCTTGACCGAATCGACCTACAGGCCAAGCTCGAGAACGTCGGCAGCGAGGGACTCGGTGCCGATCCGTGGACGAGCTCGCGGAAGGCCCGCGAGCTCGTGACCGAAGCCCGCGAGCGCCAAGCGCGACGGTTGCGCGACGAGTGCACAACCGTGAACGCGCACATGGACGTGTGCATGCTCGAACGGCACGCGCGGCTCGATGAGCCCGGCCAGCGGATGCTGCGCGATGCCCAGTCGCGAGGGACGCTAAGCGCGCGCGGCCAGCACCGCACGCTGCGCGTGGCCCGCACGATCGCCGACCTCAACGGATGCGAGCGGGTGCGGATGCGCGACGTCGGCGTGGCGCTATCACTGCGACCCGAGACGGGGCTGCGCGGCAGCCGGGCGGCGTAAAGAGAGAGCGGCATGAGATGACCGACGCGACAAGCCCCACCATCCCGCCGGCGGGCGTCGAGACAGTCTGTCGACACTCCCCCGGATACCCACCGGCGCTGGAGAAGAGCCCGGGCGCACCCAGGATGCTCTACGTAGTCGGCGGCCGCGAGCGCCTTGCTCGCCTTACGGCCGAGCCAGTGGTCGCGATCGTGGGCAGCGAGCGACCGACGGACTACGGGGTGGAGATGGCCCGCAGCCTTGCCCGCGGACTGGCCGTTACGGGCGTCACGGTCCTCAGCGGATTCGCCAACGGGATCGCCGCCGCCGCACACGCAGGAGCACTGGAGACGGATGGTCCGACCCTCACGGCGATGGCCGGCGGCGTCGACGTGGTGCAGCCTGCCGGCAGGCGCGAGTTGTATGAGCGCGTGATCGCGAGCGGGTGCGCCGTCGCGCAGGCGCCCTGCGGTATGGCCCAACGCCGCTGGGGCGCCATCCTCCGGGCGCGCACGGTCGCGGCCCTGGCCACGGTGACAATCGTGGTCGAGGCCGACGACACGCCATCCGAGCTGCGCGTCGCCCATATCGCTAGGGCGCTCGGGCGCACCGTGGCGGCCATCCCCGGTCGGGTCACCTCACCAGCGAGCAGAGGAACCAACGCGCTGTTGGCGGAAGGCGCAACGCTCGTGCGGGGAGCGGCCGACGCGCTCGACCTCCTGTATGGAGTGAGCGCGTGGGGACTCGATGCTCCCTCACTGCCAACACACCTGCGACCCGATCTGCGCGCGACACTCGAACGGGTGGGTGCCGGTGAGGACACTCCCGGCAAGCTCGCCAGCGCAAGAGATGATCCGGGCGAGACACTGCTAGCACTTGCCGAGCTCGAGCTAATGGGCCTGCTCGGCCGGGGTCACGGCGGGCGGTACGTGCCTCGTCAGAGCCTCTTCAGCGAATAGTTCAGCGGCCGGCGCCCCCAGCGACGGCGCCCACAAGGGTCAAGCACCGTGCTGGTCTATATCTGGTTTCAGCCGCCTGGTGGGTTAGGGTGTGCTTGCTGGCGAGTGTCGCCGGAGAGTGATGAGGCCCGCTCCATAACCGCGGCGTGTCCGCTGATGGCTTCTACCGAGACGAGCCCCGAACGGGAGGACTTACTCCGGTGGACACCGACACGCCCCAATCCAGGATGCCGATCGAGGACGTAGGCGAGCTGCCCGAGTCGTTTCGCGCCGTGCATCCCCAGATAAGCAGACTGGAGCTCGTGGCGGTCGGCGCCGGCGGAGCGGTCGGCGCGCTGGGCCGCGTCGGACTGGAGCAGGCATGGCTCACCGCGCCAGGGAGCTGGCCGTGGGCGACGTTCGCGGTCAACATCCTCGGCGCGTTCCTGCTCGGCAGCCTGACGACCGGGCTGCGCCACGGACCGGTCTCGATCCCCACCTACCGGCTGCTGGGCACCGGCTTCTGCGGCGCGCTGACGACCTTCTCCACGATGCAGCTCGAGCTGCTGCAGATGCTGGACCGCGCGCGATACGACCTTGCGATCGGGTACGTCAGCGCGAGTGTCGTGGTCGGCTACGCGGTCGTATCGCTCGCAGCGCGACTGACTGCCCGAGCGACCATCGGCGCCCCAGTCGAGGCCGAGACGTGATGAGCGCACCCATCTGGATAGCCGTCGCAGCGTTGGGCGCGCTCGGCGCCGTCGCCAGGCTGTTGGTGGAGGACGTCGTCTCCTCCCGACTCCCGCTCACGTTCCCCGTCGGCACGCTGGCGGTGAACCTGAGCGGCGCCTTCCTCCTCGGCCTGCTCACGGGCGTCGCACTGACCGGCAACGCGCTAGTGCTGGCCGGCGGCGCAACGATCGGCTCCTACACCACCTTCTCCACTTGGATGCTCGAGACCCACAGCCTCGCCGAAGACGGGCGGCGGACTGCCGCGGCCGCGAACGTGCTTGTGAGCGTCGCGGTGGGACTCGGAGCGGTGGTGCTGGGACGGGCGCTCGGCGGGGCCTTCTGAGGCGATCCAGACGAGCCGAGCCGGGTATAGTTGCGACCATATGCGGCTGTAGCTCAGTTGGCTAGAGCGTCTGCTTGCCATGCAGAAGGTCGAGGGTTCGAGTCCCTTCAGCCGCTCTCCTCGTTGACGTGTCCCGTTCCGCCCCGACGGTCGGATTGGGAGGTGTGCCGAGAGCGCGCTCGCAAGCGCGAGCCCGTGATGCTGATCGATCCGCTGCCGTAGCATTGATGCATGGTCGATCTGCCACCACTCGTCCACGTCACGCATGTCATGGTTATCGGGGACCATGAGCTCCGCCTTACATTCGAGGACGGCATAGTGGGCGATGTCGCATTCGAGGACAGCGACTGGACCGGGGTGTTCGAGCCGCTGCGCGACCCGATGCGCTTCGCCCAGGTCTGCGTTGAGGGCGGCACGATCGTCTGGCCCGACTTCGGTTTGGATATGGCACCCGAGCCACTGTATATACAGGCGCGCCGGAACCGAATCACTCAAACGACGAGCGCCTAGCGCCCCACACACGAAGAGAACAGGAGCGACACCGAATGGCAGCCACCGACACAACCTCAGAGCAACTGGTCACCGGAGTGGACTTCCTCGCCGTCTCCACGGCCGACCTCGATACCGCCGTGAAGTTCTACGGCGAGACGCTCGGACTGCCGATGTCCGTGCACCTGCAAGAGCGCAACTACGCGGAGTTCGAGACCGGGAACCTTACGCTGAGCGTGATCGACGCGGCGAAGATGGGGATGGAACATCAGGTGCGCGGACATGAGATCGCGCTGCACGTCGATGATGTGGGGGCCACCCGCAAGACGCTGGAATCGCGCGGGGTCGCCTTCCGCGGCGACACACTCGATACGGGCGTATGCCACATGGCGCTGTTCAGCGATCCCGACGGTAATCGGCTGATGCTGCACCACCGTTACGCGCCGCGCCCTCCTCGGGCCTAGCGCCGGGGCTAGACACACGACCTAAGGCCGTCAAACAGGTCCCTGCGGCCCGTGCGCAGCCAGAGCCCGTGCCAGCTCGTCGATCAGCTCGCCAGCTCTGCGCACGGCTCGATCCATCATCAAGAAGCCATGCATCTGATCCTCGGCGTGCACATGCTCGACGGCTACACCAGCGCTTGCGAGCTTCTCGGCGTAGGCCACGCCCTCGTCGCGCAGGGGATCGAACTCCGCGGTCATGATTAGCGTCGGCGGCAGATCCGTCAGATCGATCGAGGTGACGGGAAATAGGTAAGGGTCCTGCAGATCCCATGAGGAGGGCAGGTAGTTGTCCACGTACCAGTGCATGAAGTCGCGATCGAGCGCGTAGCCGGTTCCGCGCTCCTGGTATGAGGGCCAGCGGTCATACATGTCGGTCATTGGATATGCCATCACCTGATAGGTGGGCATGGGACCATTCATTTCACGCAAGAGCAGGGTCAAGGAGGCGGCCATCGTGCCTCCGGAGCTCTCGCCGACGAGCGCACGATAGCTGACATCCGCGCCGATACGCTCAGCGTTATCGAATAGCCAGCGATATCCAAAGTACGCATCCTCCAGGGCCGCCGGATACTTGTGCTCGGGAGCCCGCCTGTAGTCAAGCGAGGCCAATAGCCAACCCGACCGCTTGGCGATGCGACGACATAGCGCGTCATGCGTATCGATATCATTGAGCGTCCAGCCGCCGCCGTGAAAAAACATGGCCAGCGGCAATGCGCCCTCGCCGGGACGGTAGATGCGGCACGGGAGCGCCCCCGCCGGAGTCGGTACTGACACGTCTTCCACCCGCTCTAGGGCCAGTGGCTCATCCTTGGTGACAAACGCAGCGCGCATACGCTCTCGCGCCACATCGACCGGCAAGGTGTATGGAGGAGCCGAGCCCATCGCGGCTATTACGTCGAGCAGGGCCTGAGCATCTGGATCGAGCTGCCTATTCATTTTGGTGGGCTCCATTTAATATCAATCCCAATCAAATCCGGGTATGGCTTGACGACAGTATGCTTGCGAGCGTGCATACTCCGCGCACGCCCCACGGGAACCTCTTTGGTGTCAGCGACCTACACGTCAACCATCCCGAGAATCGACGCGTTGTGGAAGACATGCACCCTGTGTCGGAGTCCGACTGGCTGCTTGCATGCGGCGACGTCGGCGAGACGCTCGAGGATGTGGAGTGGGCGCTGGGCCTGCTCGCTGAGCGATTTGACACCGTCGTGTGGGTGCCCGGCAACCACGAGCTCTGGTCTTTCCCCGACGACCGGACGAAGCTTCGCGGGGAGCCGCGCTATCGACATCTGGTGGATCTTTGTCGGCGCTTTGGCGTGCTCACACCAGAGGATCCTTACCCTATTTGGGAAGGAGAGGGAGGCCCCCTGATAATTGCACCCCTGTTCGTGTTGTATGACTACACATTCGGACGCAATATCGCGCCGACCAAGGAGGAGTCGCTGGCGCGAGCGCAGGAGGCAGGAGTCGTGTGCAGCGACGAGTTTCTGTTGCACCCTGACCCATACCCGAGCAGAGAGGCTTGGTGTCTTGCCCGAGTGCGGGAGACGGAGCGTCGACTGACAGAGTGCGACCCCGATATTCCGACGGTGTTGGTCAATCATTTTCCCCTCATCTCCGATGTGACTCGCATGTTGTGGCATCCGGAGTTCGCGCAATGGTGCGGCACCGTCCACACCGCGGACTGGCATCGGCGGTTTCGCGCGAGCGTCGTCGTGTATGGCCATTTGCATATTCCCCGCACCACCTGGCATGACGGTGTTAGATTCGAGGAGGTTTCACTCGGATATCCGCGGGAGCGATACTTTCGCGCTTCCCGCAGTGTGCCCCGACGGATACTGCCGGCGACGAACTGATGCTCGAGGAGATCCTGCCCAGCGAGGTCGTCGCAGCCGAGACGCGCGAGGACGCTATGGACGTGGTGCTGTTCCCAGCCGAGGAGGTCATTGTCGGGCAGGCAGTGGAGAAGCGGCGCAGGGAGTTCACCACCGTCCGCGCCTGCGCACGCGAGGCCTTCGCGCGTCTCGGCCTGCCGGCCGTACCCGTCACCAGTGGTGAGCGCGGTGAGCCGCAATGGCCCTCCGGCGTCGTTGGCAGCATCACGCATTGCGAGAGCTATCGCGCCTGTGCGCTTGCGCGCTCGCATGAGATCGCGACGGTGGGTATCGATGCCGAGCCGAATGCCCCGCTGCCCGATGGCGTACTGGAAGACATCGCCCGCGCAGAGGAGCTCCCCTGGCTGGAACGACTTCACCGCGAGGAACCCGCGGTGCACTGGGACCGGTTGCTGTTCAGCGCTAAGGAGTCGGTATACAAGGCATGGTTTCCCCTGGCGCGACGCTGGCTCGGATTTGAGGACGCGATCGTGACCGTCGATTCGGTACGGCACACGTTCTCCGCGCGACTGCTCGTCCCCGGGCCGGCGTTCGCGGGACTTCCCTTGGAGGGATTCTGCGGACGCTGGCTCATGCGCGAGGGGCTGGTGCTCACCGCGATCGCGCTCGCGGCCGCACCCCCGTCTACATGAAGCGCCCGTCGGCGTTCGCTCAAGGTCTCACCGTGATTGGTCGCTGCGCCATTGCGGCAGCCTCGCCCGCCGCCCGCACAAACGGTTGCGGCGTGATCAGGCCAAGTGGAGGTGCGTCGCGACGCAGGTTTACGCGCGCGAGGTGTCCGAGCCTGCTTGGCGTCAGCGCCCGCAGCGGCGATATCCAACGTCCCGCGACGAGCATCGTCAGATTGGCCACCTGCTGATCTCTGGCCGATCCGCGGACCAGCAGCTTGAACAGCGGATCGAAACCGCCCCCTCTGGAGACCCTGGCGATCGTCCGCTCGTGCATCATCAGGCTCCTACGGTGCCGTCGTGCGTAGGTCTTCAGACCGCCGTCAATTGCCACTGGGCCGTCTGCGAGAACCGGTGTCAGGGCGTCCGCGAACCACTCGGCCGACTGCATCGCCCAGCCACATCCCACACCCGGCAACGGGTCAGAGGCCGTGGCCGCGTCGCCGATGAGCGCCAGGCCGGGAGATGCCGCCCGGCGGGTGATGTTGGGAACGTCGAGCACGCCCAACACTTTGGACTCGCGCTTGTCGGGGTCGAGCTCCGGGCCGTCGGGCAGCCCCTCGAATAGACGCGTCATTTCACGTTCAGGGTCCTCTTTGAAGCCCGGCAACATGTCCTTGTGGGGCATGCACGCCATCAACGTCAAGCCCGCGTCGGTGGGGAAGGCGTAGGCCACGTTTGGGTCGAGCATCCACATCTGCGGGTTGCTCTGCGTGACCAGCGGCGTGTCGCGGTAGTAGGCGAAGTAGATAAAGCGATTGTTCTCCTTCACCTTCGCGGGGACGCCCGCCAGCTTCGCGACCTGCGAGGAGCGCCCATCCGCTCCCACCACGACCTTCGCGCGCAGCTCATGCTCGCTGCCATCGCGCTCGCGCGTCACAACACCATTCACCCGCTCGCCCTCGCGCAACAGCGCCGTTACTGTGTGACCTAGCATCGCCTCGACTCCCTTGGTGCCCGCGGCAAGTGCGCGAAGCATCGGGTCAAGCGTCTCGCGCCGAACGTTCCACCCACAGTATTCGGACTCAGGCGCCGCCGCATCCTCGCGCGAGAAGGTGAACCAGCCGTAGCGCGTCCACGTGTAGGTCTCGCTCGGCTGCCCGCCTGCCTGGATAATCGGATCCAATAGTCCGAGGCGTTCGATCGTCGGCACCGCGCTCGGCTGGATGAGGTGTGTGCACATGCGCTTGAACGTCATCGGATCGCTGTGGCTCTCAAGCAGCGCGACCCGAACGCCCTGGCGACCCAACAACGTGGCCGCGGCGCAACCCGCGACGCTCGCTCCCACTATGGCGACATCGTATTCGTTCATGCGATTTACACTTCCTGTTCTTTTTGGCTCGCCGGTGTCTCGTCGTTCATGTGTGCTTCATGTGCTCGGGAGGGATAGCGCCATCTCCGACAGCCAGGAATCGATGGCCGTCGCGGTCGACTCGGCGTGATCTTCGACGATCGTGAAGTGATCGCCGACGACCTCAATCGTCTCGTCCGCCGCCCACGACACGCGATCTCGCATATCGCCGCCGAGATGCTCAACCGCCTGGATCAACAGCGACGGTGCTTCGATCGTGCCCTCGACACGCTCATCCAGCATGCGCATGTATGCGCCCATCGCCAGGATCTGGGGATCCTCCAAGGGTTCGGCAGTCCGATTCTCATCCAGCAGCAGGCGCATCATGGCCGAGAACAGCCGCGGCGGCTCGGCGCGATCTATGAGATAGGTGTCCAGCCATACGAACCCGACGGGAGCGGGACCGTCGCGTTCGAGCGCTTGGGCGACGGCATGAGCGATGTCTCCACCCGTCGAGTAACCGAGCAGCGCATATGGTCTGTCGGCCACGGCCTGTGTGACTGCTGCGGCAATGACATCGGCAAGCACGGTTAATGAGGCCGGGAGCCGATCGCGCCCATCCAGGCCGGGCAGCGAGACCGCCGAGACGTTGCCCCTGCCTTCGAGTGCCCCGGCTATGCGCAGGAACTGATGGGGGCCCAGCTGATTGACGATCGACGGAATGCAGACAAGCTCGGGGAGCTCCTGTCCATGCGCGATGCTTGCGATCTGCAGCGGCTCGGGGATTGCATCCGAGGCATCGAAGGTGGCCAGGAACCGCGACGCATCCATCAGCAACGCGACCACCTCATCGAACATCTCGCGCTCGGCCGCGCGCTCAACCATCGCGCCGATGACGCCCGGCGCGTCGTGGCTCCCGCTCTCGCTCCCGCGCCCATTGCCTGAGGATGCATCGTGTGAGGCGATCCGATTTGCCTGCTCGGCGATGAGCGCTGTGACGGCCGCAGTGGTGGGATGGTCGAACACGAGCGTCGACGCAAGCTTCAATCCGGTCGCCTGGCCCAGACGGTTGCGCAACTCCACTGCCGCAAGCGAATCGAACCCGAGAGCTTTGAAGGTTCGCCCCGGGTCCACCGCGTCGGCTGAGGCGTATCCCAACACCTCCGCGACAAGGCTGCCGACCAACTCCGCGACTATCTCCTTCCACTCGGACTCCGGCGCCGCCGCGAGCCTCCTCGCCAACAGGCCCTCGACGCCGGAAGATCGCCCAGCCGGTACGCGGACCAGCCCTTGCAGCAGCGGCGACAGCACCCTGGCCTTCGCCTGCGCACGCAACAGGCTCATGTCCAGCTGCACCGGCACGAGCAGCGATTTGTCTACGCTCAGCGCGCGATCGAACAACTCGAACCCCTGCTCGGCGGACAGGGGGACCAGGCCCAAGCGTTTGAGCCGCGCGCGATCGGCATCGCTCAGCGCCTTGGTCATTCCCACGGTGTGGTCCCATGCGCTCCACGCCAGTGAGACGCACGGCATACCTCGCCCGCGACGGTGAGCGGCAAGAGCGTCCAGAAAGGCGTTTGCGGCCGCGTAGTTTGCCTGGCCCGGACTGCCCGTGGCGGCCGCGACGGAGGAGAACAACACGAACTTGCGCACCCCCATCCACTCGGTGAGCTCATGGAGATTGATGGCGCCGTCGACCTTGGGAGCCAGCACCCAATCCAGACGCTCACCGTCGAGCGACTCGATCAGGCCGTCATGCAGCACCCCGGCCGTGTGTATGACCGCGGTGAGAGGCCATGCGGCGGGGATCGCGTCGATCAACTCTTTCAACTGCGCACGATCCGAGATATCGCACGCGGACACTTGCGCCTCGCAGCCGAGCTCGCCGAGCGCCTCGCGCAACTCCCCTGCACCCTCCGCCTCCAGGCCACGACGACTGACCAGCAAGAGCCGCCGCACGCCCTGTTCAGCCAGGTGACGTGCGATCAGCGCTCCCAGCCCACCCGTGCCACCTGTGATCAACACCGTGCCATCCCGATCGACTGGATCTCGATCGACCCCGTCATCGTGGAGCTTCCTCAAGCGAGCGAGGCGGCGCACGTACAGCCGACCCTGCCGGATGGCGACGTCCGCTTCGTCCACCGACAGCGCGCCACGCAACGCCTCCTCGGAGAGCTCGCTCTCGTCGACATCGATCAGCCCAAAGCGCTCGGGATGCTCCGAGTGCGCAGAGCGCATCAACCCCACCAGCGCCGCCTGCGCCAGATTCGGCGTCTCGTCCTCGGCGACCGCCACCGCGCGATCGGTCACCACAACCAGCTTCGTCTGCGCCAACCGCTCCGAGGCCAGCCAGGCCTGCAAGAGCTCGAGCGCCTTCTGTGTACTCCGATGCACGTCCTGCGTCAACGTCGGCCCGCCCACGCCCACAGATCGCGAGGCCGGCTCACCCTCATCTGTCGCAGAGGCATCTTCGTCCGTGCCCGTCCCCTGCGTCTCCGCGGCGACAGTCGCCGCGGCTCGCACGATCACGATCTCCGGCGCAGGCGAGCCCCGATCGATCGCGGCCTCGAGCGCCACGAGCTTGCGATAGCCGGCTGTCTCGATCCCCAACGTCGACGACAACTCATTTGCGTCGGACTCCTGACCCGCGCCGTCGGCCCTACCGCCATCGGCAGCACTCTCGTCGAGGACCGCCAAACGAGGACGCAGGCCATTCGCGGAGGCCTGGGGCAACTCGACCCAATCGACCCCAAAGAGCGCATCGTGAGCGGCGCCTCTGGCGGCACTCAGCTGGTCGCGATCGATCGCACGTGCACGCAGTGCGCGAATGGAGAGCACCGGCTCGCCCTGCTCGTCAACCGCGGACACGCTCAGTGTTTGATCGTCGGCCCCCTCCCTGCGCAGACACACGCGCAGCGCGCCCGAGCCGCGCGCGGACAGATGCACGCCGGAGAAGGAAAACGGAACGGTGACAGCCCCGACCTGCTCTCCGTCCAGCGATGCCAGCACGGCGGCATGCAGCGATGCGTCTAGCAACGCCGGGTGCATGCAGAAGCCGCGCGCTTCCTTCGCGCGCTCCCCGTCGAGTGTCACCTCCGCGTAAAGCGCATCCTCGGTGGCATATGCTCGCTGCAAACCCTGAAACGCAGGTCCGTAGTCATAGCCCGCGTCCGCCAGGCGATCGTAGAAGCGCTCGCTGTCGAGCTCTCGCGCACCCATCGGCGGCCACGTTCCGCGCTCTCCGCCATCACCGACCGCCGGCTCATCCGGTACGAACGCCGCGGCGATCCTCGCTCCGGGACACAGCACTCCTTCGGCGTGGCACATCCACTCCACGGCGCCGAACGCATCCTCGAGCGCAGCGGGCAAGCACGAATAGATGGCGAGGTCCCTGCACCCCTCAGGATCGGCCTCGGACACCTTGACCTGCAACTGCACAGCTCCGCCATCGATCTCATCCAGCAACAGCGGCGCCTGCAGCGTGAGCTCCTCGACGGCCTCCGACCCAACGAGCTCGCCGACCGCCAAAGCCAGCTCCACAAATCCCGTACCGGGCATCAACACCGAGCCCATCGCCGCGTGATCTCCCAACCATGGATGACTTGCGATGGAAAGCCTGCCGGTGAACAGCCGACCATCTCCACCGCCGGCCGGGCTCAATACCGCGCCCAGCAGCGGGTGCTCGACGCGGGCCTGTCCCAGCAGTGCCGCGTCCCCCCCGGCGGTCGCCCCGGGAGAGAGCCAGAAATGACGACGTTGGAAGGCATACGTTGGCAACGTCACGTCTCTGGCGCTCTCCGTCTTCACAAATGAGCCCCAATCAACTCCCACGCCCCGGACGTACGCTTGTGCGAGGGAGAGCTGAAAGCGCTCCAGATCGCCCCGCCCGCGCCTGATGGAGCCGATCGCGGCCACGGCCCCGTCGCCCACTCCCCGATCGTCGATCGTTTCCTCGACGGCGACCGTCAAAACCGGGTGGGGGCTCATCTCGATGAACGTCGTGACGCCGCTCTCCAACAGTGCCCTGGTGGCCTCGCAGAAGCGCACGGTCTGGCGCAGGTTGGCATACCAGTAGGCGCAGTCCAGCTCGGCGAGGTCGAGTAGCGCACCGTTCGTGGTCGAGTAGAACGGGATCTCGCCGGAGTGGGCGGCGATCGATGAGATCTCTGCCAGGAGCCGCTCCCGGATGGTCTCGACCTGTGCCGAATGTGAGGCGTAGTCGACCGGGATCGCACGCGTCCTGACCCCTTCGGCCTCATAGCGCGAGAGCAGCTCTCGCAGCGCCTCGGGCTCACCGGAGACTACGACCGACGCGGGGCCGTTGACGACGGCCAGCGAGATACGCCCGCCCCATTCGTCCAAGTCCGCCTCGACGCGCTCAGGGCTCAGCGCCACGGAGACCATGCCACCGCCGCCGGAGAGCTCCTCGGCGACCGTCCTGCTGCGCAGCGCGACAACCCTCGCGGCATCCTCCAGGGAGATTCCGCCGGCGACATATGCGGCCGCCAACTCGCCCTGGGAATGCCCCACCACAACGGCCGGCGTCACGTCACATGAGCGCCACAGCGCCGCCATCGAGACCATCACCGCGAACAGCGCCGGCTGGACTATGTCCACCCGGTCGAGCGAGGGCGCGCCCGCGCTCCCTCGCAGGACGTCCTCCAGCGCGCAATTCAGATATGGCGCGAATGCTTCCGTGCATGCCACCATCTGCTTCGCGAAAACGGGAGCGGCGTCCCACAGTTCGACACCCATCCCCGCCCACTGCGATCCTTGGCCAGAGAACATAAACGCGACCTTGCCGTCGGTGATCGCCGCCCCCGTCACCAGACCGTCGTTGGTCTCGCCGCGCTCGAGCGCCGCCAGGCGCGACAGGAGCATCTCGGGCTCGTCGGCGACGATCACGGCGCGATGAGCGAGGCGCGCGCGGTGCTTCGCAAGAGCGCTCGCGACCCCCTCGATCGATATCTCGGAATGCTCGCGAAGATAGGAGCCGAGATGGGCCGCTTGACCCGCGAGCGCCTCAGCGCTGGCGGCCGAGATCAGGAATGGCAGGGCGGTCGGCGTGATCGCACTGCTGGCGAGATTCTCTCCCTCACCGGCGATCGTGCCGGGAGGATCTCTTCGCTCTTTCTCCGCAGCAGCGTGGTCGACCTGTGAGGCCTCCTCCAGGATCACATGAGCGTTCGTGCCGGAGATACCAAACGATGACACCCCAGCCCGCCGCGGCCTGCCGTTGCGCTCCCACGCCACCGCCTCCCTTAGCAACTCAATATCTCCGCTCGACCAGTCCACGTGCGGGGAGAGCTCATCCGCGTGCAATGTCCTGGGCAACACGCCATGGCGCATCGCCTGCACCATCTTGATCACCCCGGCCACGCCGGCAGCGGCCTGGGCATGAGCGATGTTCGACTTGATCGACCCCAACCACAAAGGGTGCCCATCCGGACGCCCCTGCCCGTACGTAGCCAGCAACGCCTGCGCCTCGATCGGATCACCCAGCGGCGTGCCCGTGCCATGCGCCTCGATCACGTCCACATCACTCGAAGACAGACCTCCAGCAGCCAACGCCTGCTGAATGACGCGCTGTTGGGAGGGCCCGTTCGGTGCTGTCAAACCGTTGCTGGCGCCGTCCTGGTTCACGGCCGAGCTACGGACCACCGCCAACACCTCGTGCCCATTGCGTTCGGCGTCTGACAAGCGCTCCAGCAGCAGCAATCCCATCCCCTCAGACCAACCCGTGCCGTCCGCTGCGGCGCCGAAAGATCTGCACCGCCCGTCCACCGACAAACCGCGCTGACGCGAGAAGATGACGAATAGGCCGGGTGTCGTCATGACCGTCACTCCGCCGGCCAGAGCCAGTGAGCACTCTCCCGAGCGCAGCGCCTGGCAGGCCAAATGCAGAGTCACCAGCGAAGACGAGCACGCCGTATCCACCGTCACGGCCGGTCCCTCCAGACCGAATACATAGGCCAGGCGCCCGGAGACCACGCTTGCGGCGGCGCCGGTCGCGAGATAGCCCTCGAGCTCCGCTGAGACCTGACCGGTGTTGCGCCCATAGTCGTGATGCATCACCCCCGTGAAGACCCCTGTCCGGGTCCCCAGCAGTGACGTCGGATCGATGCCCGCGTCCTCGAGAACCTCCCACACGCCTTCCAACAGCAGACGCTGTTGAGGATCCATAGTCAACGCCTCGCGCGGGCTGATCCCGAAGAACTCTGGGTCAAACTCGGTGGCGTCGTGAAGAAATCCGCCCCGACGTGTATAGCTCGTCCCCGCGTTATCGGGATCCGGGTCAAACAGGGACTCCAAGTCCCAGCCTCGATCGCTGGGGAACTCGCCGATCGCGTCTCTGCCCTCGCTGAGGAGCTCCCACATCTCCTCCGGCGAGGACACGCCCCCCGGATAGCGACAGCTCATCCCCACGATTGCGATCGGCTCTCTGGGTGCCGCAAGCAGCCGTCGATTCTGCAGCCGCAGCTGATCGGCTTCCTTGACGGATGCGCGCAGGGCCTCGACGACCTGATCCTGAGAGGTCTCCATCACGACCTCGATCCGTCGGTCTCGACGGCCTGGTTCTCGAAATCGGCTCGCTTTTCGAGCGTGCGTTGAACGAGGGTGGCGACGTCCATCGCGTCGACCTGGTCGGTGTCTTCACTTGCATCGCTCGGCGGTAGCTCACCGCCGGAGTCTGCGAGCTCCATTAGCGCCTGCATCAACCCGGCTCGGCGCAGATGAGCGAGCGGGATCGAGGCCAGCACCTGGCGAATCTCCGTCTCACCGGGCTCGAGCTCTACGGCCTTCTTTCCTCCTTCGACCACAAACTCATTTCGCAAGTAGACCGCCACCGCCGCGGGGGTGGGATGATCGAAGATCAGGGTGGAGGGAAGTTTGAGTCCCGTCGCTTGACCTAGGCGGTTTTTGAGCTCCACCGCCGCGAGCGAGTCAAAGCCGAGATCTTTGAAGTTGCGTTGTGTGTCAAGCGCCTCGGAGGAGTCATACCCCAGCACTCCGGCGACATGACCGCCGACAAGCTCCAACACGATGTCATCCCACTCGGGCTCAGGCGCCGCCGCTAGTCGTCTCGCCAGCGAACCGCCGGCGTCAGAGGCCTGACGAACCGGGACACGCACGAGCCCACGCCAGACCGCGGGCAGCATCCCCGTCTTCGCCTGGCCGCGCAGGACATCCATATCCGCACGCACCGGGACGACCATCGGCTCGTCGACTTCGAGCGCCAGGTCAAACAGCTCGAGACCCAGCTCATCTGAGAGGGCGACGAGGCCTTCCGAGCGCCTGACGCGATCCGCGACGCTCGCACGATCGGCCTCGCTCAGCATCTCGTTGAAACCAGTGGCCCGATCCCATATCCCGAAGGCCAGCGAGGTGCAAGGCAGGCCTTGGGCGCGACGGTGAGCCGCCAACGCATCCAGGAATGAGTTGGCGGCCGCATAGCTGCCGAGCCTGGGACTGCCCACCGTGCCGGAGACAGAAGAGAACAGGATGAGCTCGTGGAGATCTGTTTCCTTCGTGAGCTCGTGCAGATTGAGCGCGGCATCGACCTTAGGAGTCAACACCCGGGCCAGACGCTCGCCGTCCAAAGACTCGATCGAGCCGGCGTCGAACGCGCCGGCCGCGTGGACGATTGTCCTCAGTGGATGCTCGTCGGGGACGGAGTCGATCAGCGCCTTCAGCTCAGCTCGGTCTGAGACGTCGCACGCGGCGATCCGCACCTGAGCACCAAGCTCGCCGAGCGAGTCCCGCAACTCTGCCGCGCCATCCGCCTCCAGGCCGCGGCGGCTCACGAGCAGCAGCCTCTCGACGCCCCTGTCCGCGGCCAGGTGGCGCGCTATCAACGCCCCCAGGCCACCGGTGCCGCCGGTGATCAGCACAGTGCCGGCTGAATCGACCGACGCGCGGTCCTTCTCCTCGCCGGCCCGCAGACGAGCCAGTCGCCGTGCGTAGAGCGTGCCCTGCCTGATCGCGAGATCCGGCTCCTGAACCGCCAGGGCGCCATGCAACGAGGCGCGGGACGCCTCGCTACCGTCGAGGTCGATCAGGCCGAGACGATCCGGATGCTCCGATTGAGCCGAGCGCATCAACCCCACGAGCGCGGCCTGAGAGAGATTCGGCGCCTCGTCCTTGGCCGCCGCCATCGCGCGGTCGGTCACGAGCACGAGCTTGGCCTGAGCCAGACACTCCGAGGCCAACCACGCCTGCAGCAACTCGAGCGTCCGCCGCGCGTTTCGATGGACAGTCCCTGTCAGCGTCAGCGTCCGATCCTCCTCACTCACATCCTCGGTCGTCTCACCAGTCTCACCATCGTCGAAGTCACTCCCGCCGCCTTCTATCCAGGCGGCGTTTACGAGCACGATCTCGGGCGCCGCTGCGCCCTGCTCGATGGCGCTCTCCAGCGCCGAGAGGTCCAGATAACCCTCCATCTCGACCTCGGGTGCCCGGATCCCCTTGCCCGCTCCGTTGCGCTCAGCACTGCCACCGGCGTCGTCGTGGGTGCCCAGCAGCGCGACATGAGGCAGCGAGCCGTTGATCGTAACCGCCGTAAGCTCGACCCAGTCGAGCCCGTATAGCGAGTCATGGCCCGAATCCTTGGCCGCGTTCAGCTGGCTCTGATCGATGGCTCGCGCTTGCAGCGAACCGATAGCGAACACCGCATCGCCCTGCTCATCCACTGCGAACAGACTCAGCGCTTTCCCATCGCCCGCCTCTCTGCGCAAGCACACACGCAAAGCGCTCGCCCCTCGCCCAAACAGGCGCACGCCGGAGAAGGCAAATGGAACACCGACCTCCGCGTCCTCGCCATCCAGCGATGCCAGCACCGCCGCATGCAGTGACGCGTCTGACAAAGCAGGATGAATACAAAAACCCTGAGCCTCACTCGTGTGCTCTTCCTCCAGCACCACCTCCGCGAACAGCGCATCCTCGGTCGCAAACACCTTGCGAAGGCCCTGGAACGAGGGTCCGTAGTTATAACCCGCCTCCGCCAAACGGTCATAGAAGAACTCGCTGTCCTGCTCCCGGGCTCCCGCCGGCGGCCACTGTCCACTTACAAGGAGCCTCTCAGGCTCGGGGTCAGGTGCGCCTTGCACCGAGCCAAGAGCACCAACTGCATGACACGTCCACTCCACGTACCTAGACTCCTCCTCGGAGGCCTCCTGCGAGCGCGAATAGATCCCCAACTGCCTATGTCCCTCAGGATCGGGCTCAGAGACGGTGATCTGCAACTGCACGGCGCCGCCTCGATCGTCGAACAACAACGGCGCCTGCAACGTGAGCTCCTCGATGACTTCCGAACCGACGCGCTGTCCGACCGCCAGCGCCAACTCGACGAAGCCCGTGCCCGGCATCAGCACCGAATCCATCACCGCGTGATCCTTCAGCCAGGGTTGATTCTCGACAGAAAGCCTTCCGGTGAAAAGCCAACCATCTTCTTCACCCACCAGGTGCAAAGCCGCGCTCAGGAGTGGGTGCCCGATCGAGGACTGCCCCAGCAAGCGGGCATCCGCGGCGCCTGACCTCCTGGAGAAGAGCCAATAGTGACGGCGCTGGAATGCATAGCTCGGAAGCTCGACGCGCTCGACGCCGCCCTGCTCGAAGAATGGCTGCCAATCGACGCTGACGCCGTTCACGTGAGCCCGTGCGAGGAAATCGACAAACACCCTAGCTTCCGGACTGCTCCCACTCCCACGGCGGCGCTTGCGCAAACTTGCCGCCACGAGTATCCCGTCTTGCTCATCCTCATTCAAGCATTCGTGCGTCATCCCGCTCAGCACACCGTCGGGGCCGAGCTCCAAGAAACGCGTCACGCCCGCGTCGCGCAGATACCGCACACCGTCGGCAAAACGTACGGTGCTCCGAACCTGCGACACCCAGTACTCGGCACCCGTCATTTCATCTCCGGCCACGCTGCCGGTGAGATTGGAGATGATGGGGATTTTTGGCTTAGAAAAAGACACGCCTTCGGCCAATGCCCTGAACTCGTCGAGCATCGGATCCATCAAGGCCGAGTGAAACGCGTTGCTCACCCGCAGACGGGTGATCTTGCGCTCTTGTTCATCGCCCCCGGACGGCACAAACGACGCTTCCCATTCCCCGAGCGCGACCTCATCGCCGGAGACCACGACCGCGTCAGGACCATTCACCGCCGCGAGCGTCAACCGTTCCGCAAAGCCAGACAGACCCTCCATCACTTCCCCCTCGGAGGCCCTCACCGCAGCCATCGCACCAACACCCTCCAAAGCGCCCATCGAGCGCCCGCGCCCCGCGACCAACAGGCACGCATCCTCCAATGAGAACACTCCGGCCACATACGCCGCGGACAACTCCCCGACCGAATGGCCGATCAAGAGATCGGGCTTGCACCCAAAGCTCGTCACGAGTCTGTAAAGAGCCACCTCCAGCGCGAACAGCGCTGGCTGGGTGAACTCTGTCCTGTCAAGCAGGGCCGCGTCCTCGGAGTCGTCTTCGGTGAACAGCAGATCCCGTAGCGAACGCCCCAAATGGCCATCCAGCTCGCCGCACAGCAAGTCGAGCTCACTCGCGAACACTGGGAACGCGTCATACAACTCCCGACCCATCCCCGCCCACTGCGAACCCTGACCGGAGAACAGGAACGCCACCCTGCCTCCGTCGCCGGCAGTCCCCTGCACAACACCGTCGCGAGTCTCCTCACGCTCAAGCACAGCCAACGACCCGACGAGATCCTCGACATCCTCAGCCAGCACCACAGCCCGATGCGACAAAGACGCACGACCCAGCGCTAGCGCCCAACCGACCTCACCGAGATCGACCTCCGGCTCACTTTCCAGGAACGACCGCAAACGTGCGGCCTGTCCTGCCAAGGCCACCTCACTCGCCGCGGACACCAAGAACGGCAGCACCTCGGGCTTCATGACACAAGCGCCATCCCCAGTGACGTCACGCTCTCCTTCGACGCCTGAAACCTCATCCTTCTCGACCCTCGGAGCCTCCTCCAAGATCACGTGTGCGTTCGTGCCGGAGATCCCAAACGAGGACACAGCCGCCCGCCGCGGAGAGCCATTGCGCTCCCACAGCGCAGGCTCTTTTAGCAGCTCGACAGCTCCCTGCGACCAGTCGACGTGCGGCGAGGGTTCGTCCACGTGCAGCGTCTTGGGCAGGACCCCATGACGCATCGCCTGCACCATCTTGATCACTCCGGCCGCGCCGGCGGCAGCCTGCGTATGACCGATGTTCGACTTGATCGACCCCAACCACAACGGACGCCCATTCGGACGTTCTTGCCCATATGTCGCCAGCAACGCCTGCGCCTCGATCGGATCACCCAACACCGTTCCCGTCCCGTGCGCCTCGACGACGCCCACATCGCCGGCAGACAATCCGGCACTAGCCAGCGCCTGGCGAATAACTCGTTCCTGCGCGGGACCGTTCGGCGCCGTCAGACCGTTGGATGCTCCATCCTGATTCACCGCCGACCCTCGCACGAGCCCCAAAATCCGATGACCGTTCTCGCGTGCCACCGAGAGCCGCTCGAGCAACAACAGACCCACACCCTCGGCCCAGCCGACGCCGTCGGCACCCACCCCAAAAGACTTGCATCGCCCGTCGGGCGCCAGCCCACGCTGACGGCTGAAGACGACGAACGTGCCCGGTGTGGACAGCACCGTCACCCCGCCGGCCAAAGCCATCTCACACTCCCCCGCGCGCAAAGCCTGACACGCCAGATGTGTCGTCACGAGCGATGACGAGCAAGCCGTATCTACCGTCACGGCGGGACCCTCGAGGCCAAACGTGTACGCCAGACGCCCAGAGATCACGCTGCCGGTGCTGCCCGTCCCGAGATAGCCCTCGAGCTCAGCGGACATAGGGTCCGCATTTGACCCGTAATCCCCATACATAACGCCCATGAACACGCCCGTTTTGCTACCGCGCAACGACCCCGGATCGATCCCCGCATCCTCGAAGGCCTCCCAGGCACCCTGTAGCAACAGCCGCTGTTGAGGGTCCATTGCCAACGCCTCGCGCGGGCCGATCGAGAAGAACTCGGCATCGAACTCACCGGCGTCATAGACAAAGCCACCGTGGCGCGTGTAACTCTTCCCGGGAGCATCCGGATCCACATCGAATAGTCGCCCGACATCCCACCCCCGATCGGTCGGGAACTCCCCGATCGCGTCCTTACCCTCGCTGAGGAGCTCCCACATCTCCTCCGGTGAGCTCACGCCCCCTGGGTAGCGGCAGCTCATTCCCACGATCGCGATCGGCTCTCTGGACGCAGCGCGAAGTCGTCGGTTCTGCAGCCGCAGCTGATCGGCTTCCTTGAGGGTCGCGCGCAGCGCCTCGACGACCTCCTCTTGGGACGTATCCATCACAACCCCCACTCATCAGACTCGACCGCCTGAGTCTCGAAATCGGCTTGTTTTTCAACGCTGCGCCGCACGAGTCCGGCGACGTCCAACGCGTCTATCTGGTCAACTTCGTCGCTCAGTGGCGTGTCGCCGTCAGCGTCAGCGAGTTCCATGAGCGCCTCCATCAACCCGGCCCTCCGCAGCTGCGCGAGCGGGATCGACGAGAGCACCTTCCGGATCTCCATCTCACCGGGCTCCAGCCCAGATTGCTTGCCCTCTCCCGGGGCGAGCGCTCCTCGCAGGTATTGCGCCACGGCGGCGGGCGTGGGGTGATCGAAGATCAGCGTCGACGGAAGTTTGAGACCGCTTGCCCGGCCCAGGCGGTT
This sequence comes from Solirubrobacteraceae bacterium, assembly GCA_049584155.1. Classification (GTDB taxonomy): domain Bacteria; phylum Actinomycetota; class Thermoleophilia; order Solirubrobacterales; family Solirubrobacteraceae; genus Palsa-744. Next base: position 15,187 of record JBAUXH010000118.1, on the reverse strand, counting down.
TTTCAACTCCACTGCAGCGAGTGAGTCGAAGCCGAGCTCTTGGAAGGGACGCTGTGAATCGATCGCCGTGGAAGAGGCGTGCCCAAGCACGTCCGCCACCTGCTCCCTGACCAGCTCGGTGATGACGTTGTCCCACTCCGACTCGGGCGCCTGCGCGAGCTTCATGACGAGCGAGCCCTTCGTGTCAGAGGCGCGGCGGGTTGGTGTGCGGATCAGCCCGCGTAGAACGGTGGGCAGCAGCCCTGCCTTCGCCTGAGCTCGCAGCGAAGCGGTATCCAGGCCCATCGGTATGAGCAGAGGTCGTTTACGAGCGCGTGCAAGATCGAACAGCTCCAACCCATGCTCCCTGGAGAGGGGCTTCATGCCCATGCGCACGAGGCGTGAGCGATCGGCCTTGCTCAACTCTCCCGTCATGCCACCGGCCTGATCCCACGCGCCCCACGCAAGCGACGCTCCCGGCAGACCACTCGCGCGGCGATACAGAGCAAGTCCATCCAGGAAGGCATTGGCGGCTGCATAATTGCCCTGACCCGGGCTGCCGACGGTGGCCGCGGCGGAGGAGAAAAAGATGAGCTCCACCTGCCCGACGAGCTCATGCAGGTACAAGGCAGCGTCGACCTTCGGAGCCATCACACCAGACAGACGTTCGCCGTCCAACGATTCGATCACCCCGTCGTCGATCACACCGGCCGTGTGGATTACCGCGCTCAGGGGCTGCTCGTCGGGAACCGATGCGAGCAACTCCCCCAGCTGCTCCTTATCCGAGACGTCGCAGGCAGCAATCTGCACGTCACAGCCGAGCTCCCCTAGCTCCGCCTCCAGGTCGCTCACGCCCTCAGCCTTATCGCCCCCGCGACTCGCCAGCAACAGCCGCTCGACACCCCGCTCTTTCGCCAGATGGCGCGCAAACAGCGCCCCCAGACCACCGGTGCCACCGGTGATCAGCACAGTGCCGCTGAACTCGACCGCCTGCGCCCGGTCCGCCTCGCCCTTCGCCTTTACACGCATCAGCCTCGGTACGTGGAGCACGCCCCGCCTGATCGCGAGCTCCGGCTCCTCGGTCACCAGCGCGCCGTAGAGCGCGTCCTGAGAGGCCTCATTCTCATCGAGATCGATCACGCCGAAACGCCCGGGATGCTCCGATTGCGCCGAACGCAATAGTCCGATAAGCGCCGCCTGCGCCAGATTCGGAGCCTCATCGTCCGCCACCGCCACCGCGCGATCCGTCACTACCAGCAGCCTTGCCGCAAGCAGACCCTCCGAGGCGACCCACACCTGCACAGACTCGAGCACGCTCTCGGCGATCCGATGGACAACCTCGGTCAGGGCCTCCCCGTCCATACCTTGAACATGACCGTTCTCTCCCGCCTGCCCAGCGATCGTCCCGGCGGCATACAGGAGCATGACGTCCGGGACGGGTGCACCCTGCTCGATCGCGTGCTCGAGCGCCGGAATATCCTGATATCTCTCCAGCTCAATGCCTGACACCCGCATGGCCTCGCCAGCGGACCCGAGTACCGCGACGCGTGGCCGCGAACCATTCAGGGAAGGAGTCGGGGCTTCCGCCCACTCCAGCTCGTAGAGCGAGTCATCTCCAGCGCCTTGGGCTACCCGCAGCTGACTCTGGTCGATCGCTCGGGTCTGCAACGCCGCAATGGCGAACACCGGGTCGCCCTGCTCGTCGATGGCGGAAAGAGTCATCGTCTGAGCGTCCTGCGCGTCTCTTGCAAGACGCACTCGCACGGCGCCCGCGCCTCGCCCGAACAACCGCACGCCAGAGAAGGAGAAGGGAACTCCCACCTCACCAGACTGACCGGCGCTCAGCAGCGCGGCGTGCAGCGCGGAGTCCGATAGTGCGGGATGCACGCAGAATGCATGTGCTTCGCTTGCGCGCTCGGCGTCCAAGGCCACCTCGGCGAACAGCTCCTCGCCCACCCCGAACACCCTGCGAAGACCTTGGAACGACGAGCCATACCCATAGCCCGCCTCGGCCAGCCGGTCATAGAAGAACTCGCTGTCGAGCTCCTGGGCCTCGGCCGGCGGCCACTCCTGCCCGAATGCGAAGGCTGCGGGGCCCGGCATGTCCTCCGCCGCGCAAAGGACACCTGCGGCATGACGAGTCCACTCCTTCCCGGCGGAATCCTCGTACTCCTGTTGCGGGCAGGAGTAGATCGACAGCTCTCGGCGACCTTCTGGATCGCTCTCGGAGACCGTGATCTGCAGCTGCACGGCATCGTCGTCACTCAGCAGCAGCGGCGCATACAGGGTCAGCTCCTCGACGGCCTCAGAGCCGACACGCTGGCCCGCTGCCAACGCCAACTCGACAAAACCGGTCCCCGGCATCAACACCGAATCCATGACGACGTGATCTTTCAGCCACGGATGGGTCTCGGTCGAAAGGCGTCCGGTGAAGATCCAACCTTCGTCCTCCTCACCGGCGAGGTGCAGCGCTGCGCCCAGCAGGGGATGCTCCGCCGAGGACTGCCCGAGCGAGCTCGCGTCGGTCGATCCGGCTTCTGGGGACAACCAATAGCGACTGCGCTGAAAAGCGTATGTCGGGAGCGTCACGCCGTTCGCGCTCTGCTCACTGAAGAACGAGCTCCAGTCGATGCTCACTCCGTTGACGTGAGCCTGCGCGAGAAAACCGAGGAACTCCCTCGCTTCTGGACGGCGCTTACGCAAACTCGCCGCGACGAGCACGTCCTCGGGCTCGCTCTCACCCTCACCGAGGCACTCAAGCGTCATCCCGCTCAACACACCATCGGGACCAAGCTCCATGAAGCGTGTCACTCCCGCCTCACGCAGACACTGAACACCATCGGCGAAACGCACTGTGCCACGCACCTGCGAAACCCAGTACTCCGCATTGGAGCACTCAGAACCTGCAAGAGCACCCGTGACGTTCGAAACAATCGGGATCGCGGGGTCCGCAAACGACACACCCTCGGCGAGAACCCTGAACTCCTCGAGCATCGGATCCATGAGCGCCGAGTGAAAGGCGTTGCTCACACGTAGGCGCGTGATCTTGCGCTCCGTCCGATCCTCGGTCTCACCGAACGCTGCTTCCCACTCCCCAAGCGCCGTCTCATCACCAGAGACCACGACAGCCTCAGGAGCATTCACCGCCGCCAGCGCCAAACAATCCTCAAACTGCACCAAACTCTCCAACACCAGTTGCTCTGAAGCGCGTACCGCCGCCATCGCCCCAACTCCATCCAAGGCGCCCATCAAACGACCACGACCCGCCACCAAACGACACGCATCCTCAAGCGAGAACACCCCAGCCACATACGCGGCGGACAGCTCACCAATCGAATGACCGACCAAGAAATCTGGCTTCACGCCAAAACTTCTCACCAACCGATAGAGCGCTACCTCCAACGCAAACAACCCAGGCTGCGTGAACTCCGTCCGGTCAAGCCGCAACGCATCCTCAGAACCATCCTCCGCAAACAGGAGATCCTTCAACGAACATCCCAGATGGCGATCGAGCTCGCCACACAAAACATCGAGCTCGCTAGCGAAGACCGGGAACGCGTCATACAGATCCCGGCCCATCCCCGCCCACTGCGAACCCTGACCTGAGAACAAGAACGCCAACCGACCCCCACCAACAATCCCACCCACAACACCATCCTCGACCCCACCCTGCTCAAGCGACAAAAGCCCTCCAAGCAGATCCTCATGGCCCTCCGCAACAACCACCGCACGATGTGACAACGATCCACGCCGCAAAGCCAGCGCGCTCCCAACCCCATGCAAGTCAAGCTCCGGCTCACCTTCGACAAACGACCGCAAACGCGCGGCCTGTCCCGCCAAGGCCTCAGCGCTCGACGCCGACACCAAAAATGGTGACACTCTGGGTGTCGAACGCTCGTGGGCATCATCCACTCCCGGCTCACTCTCGACGACCCGCGCCCCCTCGACACGAGGCGCCTCCTCCAAGATCACATGCGCATTCGTGCCGGAAATCCCGAACGACGAGATCCCCGCGCGTCGCGGCCTGCCGTTGCGCTGCCACGACACCGGCTCGGTCAAGAGCGCGACATCGCCCGCCGACCAATCCACGTGCGGAGATGCCTCTTCTACATGCAGCGTCTTCGGCAACACTCCGTGGCGCATGGCCATCACCATCTTGATCACGCCGGCGACGCCGGCGGCGGTCAATGTGTGCCCGATGTTTGACTTGATCGAGCCCAACCACAGTGGGCGCCCGTCGGGTCGGTCCTGTCCATAGGTGGCGAGCAGTGCTTGCGCCTCGATCGGATCACCCAACGTCGTGCCCGTACCATGCGCCTCAACGGCATCCACGTCGGCCGGCGACAGACCCACGGTTGACAGCGCTTGGCGGATAACACGTTGCTGAGAGGGGCCGTTCGGCGCCGTCAAACCATTGCTGGCGCCATCCTGGTTCACCGCCGAACCCCGCACGACCGCCAACACGTCGTGGCGATCACGCTCAGCCTCGGACAAGCGCTGGAGCAACAACATACCCATGCCCTCTGACCAGCCCGTACCGTCGGCCTCCGCTCCAAAGGACTTACAGCGCCCATCGGCCGACAGACCGCGTTGACGAGAGAACTCTATGAACAGGTCGGGGCTCGTCATCACCGTCACCCCACCGGCAAGCGCCATCGAGCACTCCCCCGAGCGAAGTGACTGGCACGCGAGATGCAACGCGACGAGCGAAGACGAGCATGCCGTATCCACCGTCACAGCCGGCCCCTCCAGACCGAAGGTGTACGCCAAACGGCCCGATGCCACGCTCCCGGTAGTACCGGTCAACCGCAGGCCCTCCAACTCCGGAGGGTGCGCGCCAAGGCCGTAAATCGAGGATCCCGATCCAGCAAAAACGCCGGTCCTAGTGCCAACGAGCAGCGCGGGATCGATACCGGCGTTCTCGAACGCCTCCCAGGCACCTTCCAGCGCGAGGCGCTGTTGAGGGTCCATCGCCAGAGCCTCGCGTGGGCTGATCCCAAAGAACTCGGCGTCGAACTCGCCGACGTCATAGAGAAACCCACCATGTCGCGTATAGCTCGTCCCGGGACTGTCCGGGTCTGGATCGAACAGGCTTTCGAGTCTCCAGCCGCGATTGTCGGGGAATTCACCGATCCCATCCACGCCCCGCGCAACCAGGTCCCACAGACCCTCCGGCGAGGTCACCCCACCCGGATAGCGGCAGCTCATCCCCACGATCGCGATCGGCTCATCGCTGCGCGCGAATGAGCGTCTGGCAACCTCGACTTCATTGCCAGCCCCTGCCTTAGGGCCCTCGACGCTTGCGAGCACGTATTCCGTTACCGCCGTCGGGGTGGGGTGATCGAAGACCAGCGTGGATGGGAGCCTCAGTCCCGTGGCTTTACCGAGGCGATTTCTGAGCTCCACGGCGGCGAGCGAGTCGAACCCGAGATCCTTGAACGCGCGCTCTGGGTCGATCGCCTCGGCAGATGCGTGTCCCAACACGACCGCGACGTGATCCCCGACCAGCTCTGCGACGATGCTCTCCCACTCGGACTCCGGCGTGCCCGCCAGTCGCCGAGCCAACGATCCACCGGCGTCAGAAGCCTGCCGGATCGGGGTGCGAACGAGGCCACGCAGGATCGCAGGCAGCATGCCGGCCTTCGCTTGGCCACGGAGGACCGTCATCTGCAGAGGCACGGGCAACAGCAATGGGACATCCACGCCACGCGCGAGATCGAACAACTCAAGCCCCTGCTCCTGCGACAGCGGGACGATGCCGATGCGCTCGAAGCGCGCGCGGTCGGACTCGCTGAGCGTCCCGGTCATGCCTGCCGCCTGATCCCACGCTCCCCAACCAAGCGAGACCCCCGGTAGACCCTTGGCGCGCCGGTGGGCGGCCAGCGCGTCCAGAAAGGCGTTGGCGGCGGCATAGTTGCCCTGCCCGGGACTCCCCATCGAGGAAGCGATGGAGGAGAACAGCACGAACTCACGCAACTCCATCCGCTCTGTGAGCTCGTGCAGGTTGATGGCAGCGTCGACCTTCGGAGCCAGCACCCGAGAGAGGCGCTCGCCATCCAGGGACTCGATCAAACCGTCGTCGAGCACACCGGCCGCGTGCACCACCATCGTCAAGGGATGCTCGTCGGGGATCGCCGCGATCAGCTCCGCCAGCTGGTCACGGTCCGCCACGTCGCACGCAGCGACCTGCGCCTCGCAGCCGAGCTCTCTGAGCGCGTCACGCAACTCCCCAGCGCCGGCGGCCTCCAGACCGCGACGGCTCACCAGCAACAACCTCTCCGCGCGATGCTCGATCGCGAGGTGGCGCGCCACCAACGCCCCCAGACCACCCGTCCCACCGGTGATCAAAACCGTGCCGTGAGAGGCAAAGGGTTGCGGGATGCTCAGCACGAGCTTGCCGATATGCCGCGACTCGCGTAGGAGCCGGAAGGCGTCGACGCCGTGACGGACGTCCTCGACTGCGATCGGAGCGTGCCTGAGGACACCGCGCTGGAACAGATCTACCAGCTCCAGAAGCATCTCTTGAACCCGCTCGGGGGGAGCTTCGAGGAGATCAAATGCGCGATAGCTCACGCCCTCATACTTGGCAGCCACCTCATCGGGATCACGTATGTCGGTCTTGCCCATCTCCAGGAAGCGCCCGCCACGAGGCAGCAGCTCCAGGGACGCATCCACAAACTCTCCGGCCAGCGAGTCGAGCACCACGTCCACGCCCGCCCCCTCGGTGCCGTCCAGGAACTTGTCCTTGAACTCCAGGGTTCGTGAAGAGGAGATGTGCGTCTCTTCCACACCCAATTCCTTGAGCGCGCCCCACTTGTCCGGATGAGCGGTGGCAAACACCTCCGCGCCGAAGTGAGCGGCCAACTGCAACGCCGCCGTCCCCACACCCCCGGCGGCGCCATGCACGAGCAGCCGCTCGCCTGCTTTCAGCCCCGCCAGGTCCGACAGCCCGTAATAGGCCGTCAGGAACACGATCGGTACCGACGCCCCTTGGACGAAGGACCAGGCCTCGGGCATCTTCACCAGATAATGCGAATCGGCCACCGCGACCGGTCCGAACGCGTCAGACATCAGCCCCATTACTCGATCGCCAGCGGCCAGATCGCTGACGTCCTCGGCGACCTCGATGATGACCCCAGCGCCCTCGCCGCCGATCGGGGCCTCACCGGGGTACATCCCCAACGCGATCAACACGTCGCGGAAGTTCAATCCCGCCGCGTGCATCTCGATACGTACCTGCCCGGCGGTGAGCGGCTCAGTGGCGAGCGGACTCTGAAGCAGCGCAAGGCCCTCGAGCGTGCCGGGCGACCGGGTGCCCATCCGCCATGCCGCACCATCGGGCGGTGGTATCAGCGAGCCGCCAGCGCCGAGTCGCGCAAGTCGCGGCGCGAGCAGCACGCCCTCCCTCACGGCGAGCTCCGGTTCGCCGACCGCCAGCGCGACGCGGACCGCACCCACGGAAACCTCACTCCCGTCGAGATCGATCACCCCGAACCGCCCGGGGTGCTCGGACTGCGCCGAGCGCACGAGGCCCACCAGTCCTGCCTGAACCAGGTTCGGGGCCTCGCCCCGGGACGCGACGATCGCACGCTCGGTTACGAACAGCAATCGCGACGCCGACAGACCCTCAGAGGCGATCCACCCCTGCAACAGCTCGAGCATCCGCGCGAGCATGTCGTGAACCGACGCGGCCAGCCCCCCGTCCGCCGTCGTCTCCCCCTCCTCCTCGGTGATCCCGGCGACGTCGACCAACACTACGTCCGGCGCCGGGGAGTCCTGCCCCACGGCATCCTCCAGCGCCGCGAGGTCCGGGTAATGGCTCTCCAGCTCGATTCCCCCTGCCCGCATCGAGGCGCTAAAGCCGCCGTCGGGCCCGAGCGCGGCGATGCGCTCTGAATCATTGTCCGACGAAGAGGGGATCTCAACCCACTCGAGCTCGTAGAGCTCCTCGCTGCTCCTCTCAGGCGTGACCTGCAATTGGCTTCGATCGATCGCTCGCGTCCGCAGGGCCCCGATGGAGAACACCGGATCACCCTGTTCATCGACCGCCGACAGACTCAACGTCGTCGCATCATCGACGTCGCCGGCAAGGCGGACGCGCAAGGCGCCCGCGCCGCGCCCGAACAGGCGTACGTCGGAAAAGGCGAAGGGGACACCGACGCCCTCACCCCGGTCGCTCAACAGTGCTGCGTGCAAAGCCGAATCCGATAGTGCGGGATGCACGCAGAAACTCTGCGCAGCGTCGGCCTGCTCCTCTTCCAACGCCACCTCGGCGAACAGCTCCTCGCCAACGCTAAAGACTCTCCGCAGACCCCGAAACGACGGACCGTAGCTGTAGCCCTCCTCCGCCAGACGTTCGTAGAAGTCCTCGACCTCGAGCTCCTGTGCTCCAGCCGGCGGCCACTGTGCTACTGCCCCGAACCCCCGCATAGCGGAGCCCGGCTCTCCCCCTCCCGAGCACAAGACACCTGAAGCATGCCGGGTCCACTCCCCTTCGCCTCCGGCCTCATCGGCCGGATCGCCCAGCGACCGCGAGTAGATCTCGAGCTCCCTGCGCCCCTGCGAGTCGGGTTCGGACACGGTGAGCTGCAGCCGGACGTCGTCGTCGGACAGCAACAGTGGCGCTCCGAGCGTCAACTCCTCGACTACCTCCGCGCCGACGCGCTGTCCCGCCGCGAGCGCCAGCTCGACAAAGCCGGTGCCGGGCATCAGCGTCGAGCCCATGATCTCGTGATCCTTCAACCATTGGTGGTTCTCGAGCGCGAGCCGTCCGGTGAAGACCCATCCATCCTCCTCCCCGGCGAGGTGCAGCGCGGCGCCCAGCAGCGGATGCTCCGCCGAGAACTGCCCAAGCGAGCTTGCATCAGTCGATCCCCCTACGGAAGACAGCCAGTAGCGACGGCGCTGGAAAGCGTATGTCGGCAGCGCCACCCGGTCGGCACCGTTGGCGTCGAAGAACGCGCTCCAGTCGATATCGAGGCCGTTGACGTGGGCTTGGGCGAGGAAACCCAGGAACGCGCTGGTTTCCGGTCGGCGCTTACGCAAACTCGCCGCGATGAGAACCCCGTCGGGATCACTGTCTTCCGAACCGAGGCACTCGTGTGTCATCCCGCTCAACACACCATCGGGACCAAGCTCCAAGAAACGCGTCACACCTGCCTCACGCAGAGACTGGATGTCATCCGCGAACCGGACCGTGCCCCGCACCTGCGAAACCCAATACTCCGCGCTACACAACTCAGAGCCCGCCATAGCACCCGTGACGTTCGAAACGATCGGGATCGCGGGCTCCGAGAACGACACGCCCTCAGCCAACACCCTGAGCTCCTCCAGCATCGGATCCATGAGCGCTGAGTGGAATGCGTTGCTCACACGCAAACGCGTGATCTTGCGCCCAGCCCCCTCACCGTCCGTGTTCCCAAACGCTGCTTCCCACTCCGCCAGCGCCGTCTCATCACCAGAGACAACGACCGCTTCCGGCGCATTCACCGCCGCGAGCGCCAAACGATCCTCAAACTGCACCAAACTCTCCGACACCAGTCGCTCCGAAGCGCGCACCGCCGCCATCGCCCCAACACCATCCAACGCACCCATCAAACGACCACGACCCACGACCAAACGACACGCATCTTCCAACGAGAACACCCCGGCCGCATACGCCGCCGAGAGCTCACCGATCGAATGACCAACCAAGAAGTCCGGCTTCAAGCCAAAACTACTCACGAGCCGGTACAGCGCCACCTCAAGTGCAAACAGCGCCGGCTGGGTGAACTCTGTTCGGTCGAGTTGAGAAGCCCCCTCAGAACCCTCCTCTGCGAACAGGAGATCCTTCAACGAACACCCCAAGAGGACATCCAACTCACCACACAACACATCAAGCTCACTCGCAAAAACCGGGAACGCCTCATACAAACCACGACCCATCCCACCCCACTGCGAACCCTGACCCGAAAACAAGAACGCCGACCTGCCTCCACCCCCGCCGACACCGCTCACAACACCATCCACAACCTCACCACGCTCGAGAGCGCCAAGCGACGCGAGCAGATCATCAGAACCCTCCGCCAGTACGACAGCGCGATGCGACAACGACCCACGACGCAAAGCCAACTCACACCCAACCCCATACAAATCAAGACCCGACTCAGCCTCCACAAACGAACGCAAACTCCCCGCCTGCCCCGCCAAAGCCTCAGCGCTCGAAGCCGACACCAAATACGGCGTCACCCCGGGCGTCAAACGCTCGGTAGCACCACTGAAATCCATCTCAGCCTCCACAGCGGGAGCATCCTCAACCCGAGGCGCCTCCTCCAGGACAACGTGTGCGTTCGTGCCGGAGACACCGAACGACGAGACACCCGCGCGGCGCGGTCTGCCGTTCTGCTCCCACGGCACCTCGTCGGTCAGGAGTGAGATATCCCCCTCCGACCAGTCCACATGCGGTGAGGGATCATCCGCGTGCAACGTCCTAGGCAACACGCCATTGCGCATCGCCATCACCATCTTGATCACACCGGCGACGCCCGCGGCGGCCTGTGTATGTCCGATATTCGACTTGACCGATCCCAACCACAGCGGACGGCCATCAGGGCGATCCTGCCCGTAAGTGGCCAACAGTGCCTGCGCCTCGATCGGATCACCCAACGTCGTCCCGGTACCGTGCGCCTCGACCGCATCGACCTCGGCGGGCGACAGACCGACGCCATTCAACGCCTGACGAATCACGCGCTGCTGCGATGGGCCGTTCGGCGCCGTCAGGCCATTGCTCGCGCCGTCCTGATTGACGGCAGAGCCCCGAATCACCGCCAACACGTCATGACCATGTCTGCGCGCATCCGACAGACGCTCAAGTAGCAACAGGCCCGCGCCCTCAGAGAATCCCGCTCCGTCGGCGCCAGCGCCAAACGACTTACAGCGCCCATCGACCGACAGTCCGCGCTGACGAGCGAAGGAGATGTATACGTTCGGCGTGGACAGTACCGTCACGCCGCCAGCGAGTGCCATCGAGCATTCACCCGAACGCAGCGCCTGGCACGCTGAATGCAAGGCCACCAGCGAGGAGGAGCACGCGGTATCCACCGTCACGGCGGGACCCTCGAGACCGTAGACATACGCCACACGACCCGAGATCACACTTGGCGCGCTGCCGGTGCCTAGATACCCCTCCAGCTCAGCGGACACAGGGCCGGCGTTGAGGCCGTAGTCCTGATACATGACGCCCATGAACACCCCCGTTTGGGTGCCCACAAGCGTGGACGGGTCGATACCCGCACCTTCAAAGGCCTCCCAAGCGCCTTCGAGCATCAGACGCTGTTGTGGATCCATCGCCAGTGCCTCACGCGGACCGATCCCGAAGAACTCGGCGTCGAAATCTCCGACGTCCTCGAGAAAGCCGCCATGACGGGCATAGCTCGTCCCGGGACTGTCGGGATTGGGATCGAACAGACGCTCAAGGCCCCAGCCACGGTCCCCCGGAAACTCGGATATCGCATCGGTGCCGGATGCGACCAACTCCCATAGACCTTGAGGCGATGTGACTCCACCGGGATAGCGACAGCTCATCCCGACGATCGCGATCGGCTCACGATCGCGATCCTCGAGTTCTTGTACGCGGCGATCGGCCCGACTGAGATCCGCGGCCGCCTTTCGCAGATATGTGCGAAGCCTCTCTTGATCGGCCACCTTGTCGGTCATCGCGGCTCGCTCTCGTCGTCTGTGTAGCCGAGGTCGTCGCGGCGCTTGTCGAGCAGCTCGAAGACCTCGTCGTCCGTGGCCGACTCCAGCGCGTCCTGCGCCTCAGCCCCGACCGTCGCAAGCACATAAGAGTCATCTGCGAGCAACGACTGGACACGTCGGGTCAAGCCCTGCAACCGCCCTTTGATCCGTGTTCGCTCACCGTCGTCCTCGGCGATCGAGGCAAGCGCGGCCTCGAGCTTGTCCAGTTGCTCGTCGATCGCGGGTGTCCCCGCTCCGTTGACCGAAACCTTGGAACGGGTGTACTCAGCCACCGCTGCCGGGGTGGGATGATCGAAAACGAGCGTGGATGGGAGTTTCATTCCCGTGGCCTGTCCGAGACGGTTTCTCAGCTCCACGGCAGCGAGTGAGTCAAACCCGAGCTCTTTGAAAGCACGCCGGGGATCGACCTCCTCGGGCGAGACATACCCCAACACTCCGGCGACATGGCCCCTGACCAACTCCAGGACGATGCCGTCCCACTCAGTCTCCGGCGAGTCCGCGAGTCGCCTCTGCAGCGACCCTCCAGTGTCGGAGGCCTGGCGGGTCCGGACACGCACCAGACCACGCAGAACCATGGGCAGCATCCCGGCCTTCGCCTGAGCGCGCAGCGAGCCCATGTCCAGACGCACCGGCAATACCAGCGCCTCATCGGCGCCACATGCAATGTCGAACAGCTCAAGCCCCTGCTCATCGGACAGGGGAACGATGCCGACGCGCTCGAACCGGGCACGGTCGGACTCACTGAGAGCTCCGGTCATGCCCGTCGCCCGATCCCATGCGCTCCAGGCCAACGAGATACATGGCAGACCTTGCGCGCGCCGATGCGCGGCCAGCGCATCCAGGAATGCGTTGGCGGCCGCATAGTTGCCCTGCCCCGGGCTGCCTATGGATGCTGCGATGGAGGAGAACAGCACGAACTCGCTGGGCCCCGCGTGCGCTGTGAGCTCGTGCAGGTTGATGGCGGCATCGACCTTTGGGGTGAGTACCCGTGAGAAGCTCTCGGCGTCCAGCGACTCGATCAAGCCGTCGTCGATGACGCCGGCCGCGTGGATGACCGCGGTCAACGGATACTCGGGCGGGATCGTCGCGAGCAGTTCCTGCAGCTGTCCGCGATCAGCGACGTCGCAGCCGACGATCTGCGCCTCGCAACCGAGCTCGCTCAGCGAATCACACAGCGCTTGGACTCCCGTGGCTTGCGAGCCACTGCGACTGACGAGCAACAACCGCTTGGCGCCATGCTCGGCTGCGAGATGATGCGCCATCAGCGCGCCCAGACCGCCGGTGCCGCCGGTGATCAACACCGTGCCGGCGCAATCGAAAGAGCGCTCGTCACGGTCCTGGAGCGACAGACGAGCGAGTCGCGGCGCCCGGACCAAGCCCTGCCGAATAGCGAGCTCGGTCTCATGTAGCAACAGCGCACCTTGCAACGCATCTGCAGAGATCTCGCTCTCGTCGAGATCGATCACGCCGAAGCGTCCGGGATGCTCCGACTGCGCCGATCGCATCAACCCCACGAGCGCTGCCTGGGCGAGGTTCGGCGTATCACCCTCAACCACTGCCAGTGCACGGTCTGTCACGAGCACAAACTTCGCGTCGGACAAGCCCTCCGAGGAAATCCACTCCTGCAGCAGCTCGAGCATCCGATGTGTGCTCCGGTGAACAGTCTCGGCGAGCATCGGCGCGTCGTCCTTAGTCTCCTTAGACCCATCGCCCACCGCTGTTCGCTGCCCAACCACCTGTGCTGCCTCCACGAGCACGAGTTCGGGCGGGGTCGCGCCCCGCCCGATCGCGTCTTTCAGCGCCGCGAGGTCCGCATGGCTCTCCTGGTCGATCTTCGACCGCCCTAGCGCCCCGCCCGCGCCGAGCACGACCACATCGGGTTGCGATCCGTTAGGAGAGGGCGCGAGGAGTTCCACCCACTCAACCCCGTGCAGCGCATCGTTGCCGGCGCTACTCGCCGCGGCCTTCAGCTGGCTTTGGTCGATCGCCCGGGTCTGTAGCCCCTGAATGGAGAACACCGGATCACCCAGCTCATCGACCGCAAATAGGCTCGCGGTCGAACCCTCTCCATCACCGGCGAGGCGGACCCGTAGAGCGCCGGCGCCACGACCGAACAGACGCACGCCGGAGAACGCGAAGGGAACCTCGACCTCGGCCAGCTGATCGGCGCGCAGCAAAGCTGCGTGCAGCGCCGAGTCCGAGAGCGCCGGGTGAATACAGAAAGCCTGCGCTTCACTCCTGCGATCTTCCTCCAACTCGACCTCGGCAAACAGATCCGTGCCCTCACCGAATACCTTGCGAAGCCCCCGAAACGACGGGCCATAGTTGTAGCCGGCCTCGGCCAGGCGATCGTAGAAATATTCGCTGTCGAGCTCCTGCGAGTCGGCCGGCGGCCACTCACCCCCGTTCGCGAAAGCCGCGAAGTCAGGACCTGGAGCTCCTGCCCCCGAGCAAAGGACACCAGCGGCATGACGAGTCCACTCGTTGCTCTTTGATGCATCCCCCGAGGAATCGTGCGGGCGAGAGTAGATCTCAAGCTCCCTGCGCCCCTCGGAGTCGGGCTCGGACACCGTGATCTGCAATTGCGCGGCGCCGTCCTCGTCCAGCAGCAGCGGCGCCTGCAATGTCAACTCCTCGACCATCTCCGCTCCGACGTGCTGTCCCGCCGCTAGCGCCAACTCGAGAAAACCCGTGCCGGGCATCAACATCGAGTCCATTACGGCGTGGTCTCTCAGCCACGGATGGCTTTCGGCGGAAAGCCGGCCTGTGAACAGCCATGCGTCGTCCGCGCCCGCGAGGTGCAGGGCGGCGCCCAACAGCGGATGCTCGGCGATGGATTGCCCGAGCGCGCTCGCGTCGGCGCCCTGTGCTCCAGAAGCCAGCCAGTAGCGACGGCGCTGGAAGGCGTATGTCGGCAGCGCCACACGGTCTGTGGCCTTGGTGTCGAAGAACCCGCTCCAGTCAATATCGACACCATTGACGTGAGCTTGCGCCAGGAAGCCCAGGAACGCTCTGGCTTCCGGGCGACGCTTACGCAAACTCGCCGCGACCAGCGGGCCCTCGCGCTCATCGTCATGCTCACCGAGGCACTCGTGTGTCATTCCGCTCAACACACCATCGGGGCCAAGCTCCAAAAAGCGTGTCACTCCCGCATCACGCAGACACTGGATGTCATCTGCGAATCGGACCGTGCCCCGCACCTGGGAAACCCAATACTCCGCGCTGGATAGCTCAGCGCCCACCAGAGCACCCGTTACATTCGAAACGATCGGGATCGCCGGCTCCGAAAACGACACACCCTCAGCCAGCGTCCTGAACTCCTCCAGCATTGGGTCCATCAAGGCCGAGTGAAAGGCATTACTCACACGCAAACGCGTGATCTTGCGCCCAGCCCCCTCACCCTCACCCTCCGCGTTCCCAAACGCTGCTTCCCACTCCCCAAGCGCCACCTCATCACCAGAGACCACAACCG
>JBAUXH010000117.1:0-13966 GCA_049584155.1 Solirubrobacteraceae bacterium | reverse complement strand
CCGTGGGTGTGCTCGAGCGCCGCGCCGACGGCACCCCCAACCGCCAGCTCGTCTCCGCTCCGGGGGGCGGGACCGTGCACCAGCTACAGCTCGGCGCCTCCCACCACGGCGACGCGATCGTCGGCTTCCTGCAGGGCGACGGCGCCAACACGAAGATCGGAGCCGTCGTCGTGCGCGCCCCCCCGGGTGAGTTCGTGCTCGACACGCCCTCCGGCTGGGTTCATGCCACGAAAGTCCCGCTGCAATGGGAAACCCCCTTGGCCGGCGCCGGCAAGCTCACCTACAGCGTGCTCGTAGACGACCGCGAAGTCGCCGAAAACCTCACCACCACCGAAACGATCCTCCACGGCTCCGAGATCCCGAGCGGCGCCCACACGATCCAGGTCGAGGCGACCGACTCGCTCGGGCAGGTAGTCGACTCCGTGCCCGCCACGCTCAAAATCGACCGCACGCCGCCGCGCGTGCGCGTGCGGGTGAACGGCAGCTCGGTGACCGTGCGCGTCAGCGATGGCGCCAAGAGGCAGAGCTCCGGGGTCAACGCGGGCTCCGTTCACGTCAGCTTCGGGGTCGGTGGTCGTCATGGCTCCGCCCACGGCCGCACCGTGCTCCGCCATCGCTACGCCGCCGGCGGGTCCTACATGCTCACGATCACAGCCGCTGACAAGGCCGGCAACCGGATCAAGACGCGCCGGGTGGTGAAGGTTTCGTGAAGCGGTTCCTCCTATCGAGCCAGGTCGCGGTCTTCTGCTCGCTGGCCTTTGCCGCGTCCGCGCACGCGATCTACGGGCCGGCCTCAGGGGGGCTCGGCGCGGACATCGTCTCCGTCGATCAGGCCTCGGATGAACAGGCCGACGCCGCCACGAGCGACGCGGCAATCTCGGCCAACGGGCGTTATGTCGTGTTCCAAACGCGCGCCACCAACTTCTTCGAAAACGACGGCGTGGTGAGCGGCGACCCCGAACCGCTCGATGCTTGCCGTGAGGGTGGCATCTTCCGCTACGACCGCGACACAGGCGAACTGGCGCTCGTCGCCGACGGCAGCGAGGTGGCCCTGAACAAAGACGGCGAATGCGAACCGTCGCACGTGATCCTCGGCGGCGCCGAAAGCCCCTCGATCAGCGCCGACGGGCGCTACGTCGCCTTCGACACCGCTCAGCAGCTCGCGCCGCAGGACACCAATGAAAATTACGACGTCTACGTCCGTGACATGACCGTGCCGCTGTCCGCGGATCGCAAGAGCTCGGGCGCGTACACGCTCGTCTCGGCCAAGAGCGGCGGCGAAGAACCGGTCGCATACGTCTCGAAAGAAACGCCCCAGCCGGGTCGTGAACCCGGCGCCGAAGTGTGGCCTAACACCGCGATCTCGGCCAGCGGTCGCTACGTCGCGTTCCGCACCGGCGAAGTCAGCTCGAATCTGCCGGACGACGTTGGGGTCGAAACGCCGCCGCAGCAGTTGTTCGTGCGCGACCTGCAGGCAAAGACGACTACGCTCGTCAGTACCCAGAAAAGAGGCGAACCCGAAGAAGGCAAGCCCGCCGGTGGCGCCATTGGACCTACCACGCTCAGCGGTGACGGATCAACCCTGGCTTGGGTGGCAACCAACGCGCCCGCACAGACGCGCTTCCTGCCTGGCGAGTCGCTCAACAACAGCGAGCCCTACTACCTGTGGCGGCGTTGGCAGGAACCCGAAGCTGTGACCCGGCGTGTAACGGGGATCGCAGATCCTGACGATCCCGCGTGCCCGCCAGATGGGGAAGTGACCTTGATCCAGACCGCGACCGGTCCCTGCTATGGGCCACTGAGCGAGCCGGAGTCTGCCCTCGGGAGTATCGCGCTAACGGCTCCCGGACTGAGCACGGACGGGTACACGGTCGCTTTCCTGGCCGGTTCTGCGCTGCGCCCGAATATCACGAAGACAAACGGCCTGGATCTCTTCCTCACGAGCATGCGACCCGGCGTATCGCGCAAGGCTGGTACGCGCGAGTTGACGCTGGGTGTCAAATCAGGCAATCCGGGATCGACTCCCTCGATCGAATCGGTCGCGCTTTCCCCGGACGGCTCGACGATCGCATTCACCTCTTTGCGTGACAGCTTTGTTTTGCCCGAACCGGACCCTGTGGGCGCCTTCCGTTCATTTCCAACCGTAGGCGACCTATACGTGGTTCACCTGGGTGCGAACACGCTGGAACGCGCCGTGGTCGGTTATGAAGGCGGCGACCCCAACAGGTCGGTCCTGGTCAATCCGACGCTATCCCAGGATGGCTCCACGGTCGCATTCGCCTCGGCCGCGACCAATCTCATATTCGGCGACGGCAACAGCTTCCCCGACGCTTTCGCGGCGACGCTCCAGACCCCAGGCGGCACTTCTGCACCGCCGGCCAATGTCAATGCGGGCTCGGGAGGCTTCGCGCTGACCGCGCTCGCGTCACCCGAACTCGGCGTCTCCGTCAAGCGTGCCAAGGACGGTGGCATCACATTGCTCGTGGAGACGCCCGGCTCCGGCAAGCTGGTAGCCAAGGCGCGCGGCACGATCCCCAAGGCCACCGCAACCAAATCCTCGCGCGCACACAAGTCCTCCGCCAGTGCGGCGAAGGCGAAGAAGAAAGCGAAACCCGCGCCTCCCGTCCTGCTCGCAAGCGGAGCGGCGACAGCCCGCTCGGAGGGCACCACCACGCTCACGCTCCACATCTCCGCCAAGTACGTCAAGGACCTCAAGCGCGCCGGCAAGCTCAAGGCCAACATCACGATCGCCTTCATGCCGCCCGCGCCGGCCGAAGCGCTCTCGGACGAAGTGGCCGCGACGTTTGTCTCCGCTTCACCGACGAAGAAGTCCTCCAGGAAGGGGAAAGGGAAGAAGGGTTGAGGCGTTCGGCTCTCGCTCAGCGAGTGCTTGATATGGCGTGAGCAAAGACGGGGCCGCCGACCGGCATGCCGTCGTCGTCGGAGATGAACAGGGCGATGTCCTCAGCAGCGTCGGGCTCTGCATCGACGATGCGGTCGAGGGTCCTGCGAGCGGACTCTTCGTCCCTGAAGGACTCCACCAAGTTGCCGGTGCTGTCGAAAATCTCGTAGTGCATTGCTCAAGCCTCGACATGAACGATATCGACAATCGAGTCGCACAACTGCAACGGACGTCCCCAGAGCGTCGAGTGTCCTGGACTACCTGTGTCGGCCAAGCAGAAGCCGTTCTCCGGCTCTAGCTGCATCTCGGCGAGGAATCTCCCGATCTTCGGCCATCTCAGGGCCATGGCTCGCGCTACGTCTCGTGACGTGAACACAGACAGGCCCATGTGGATCACAGCGAGACGTCGCTCATAGCCGCGCGGTGGTAGGTCTTGCTCGTAGTGCGAGCGCAGGGAGTCCAGCGTCGCTGGACCAGAACGTCCCCGCACAATCCTATGCACGGTTGTGATCTCTCGCAGTGGGGCGATCAGAAGATCACCCGCGGCAGATCTGGATGGGCTCATGTGTCGAACCTATTACTGAACGGCGATGGAATTGGCGCCTCAGCGGCCCGTGTTACAAAGTTGTCACACTCTTGAGGGGAAGTTGTCACAAAGATGGTCGAGCAGGCGTCCTGGCCAAAGGTATTGCCCTTACAGGGGGCTTGTTACCGACTTGTTACCAACCTGAGACCAAGTTGTAACTTGCGTCCGGAGCGTTACCGGCTTGTATATCTTCTGTGAACGGGCTTGCGCTCGGGCGACGGAGCGTGTGAGACTCGCCTCGTTTTCGACCTCTGCTCGTGAAAGGACCTACCCTGCTCATGCGTGCAAGCTTTCCCCTGACCGCCGAACGCGGTCGTATCCGCGCCGTTGTAGCGGCGCTCTGTGCGGTGGCCGCGATGGCCACTGTCGCAGTCGTGGCGCCGCCATCGGCGCACGCCGCGTTTACCGTTGTACACTGTGAAGGAGCCCCTATTGAAGGTCAGGGCTCCTCGGCTCAGAAGGAAGCCCAGCTTGAATTCTGGAGCACTACTGTCTTTCATGGCGTGGAAGGCTGCGGTGCCTCGGCGCCTCACGTCGAATACAAAGGCAACGGAAGCGGTTGTGGAATCGCGTCGATTGGTGGTGCGGCGAGTTCGATCGACTGTGTCGGTCTCACCAAAGCCGAATCTGAAGTGCCAGGTACTCGGTCAAGTATCACCCGCTACGCCGGGAG
Source organism: Solirubrobacteraceae bacterium (assembly GCA_049584155.1). GTDB lineage: Bacteria > Actinomycetota > Thermoleophilia > Solirubrobacterales > Solirubrobacteraceae > Palsa-744. The sequence continues at coordinate 9,805 of JBAUXH010000117.1, read as the reverse complement.
CGATGCGCCGCTGACAGTCAATCAGCAGATAGCGGCAGACGCTGCGGGTGGGGAACATCCTGGGGTCATACATCAGATACCTGTTGCGTCGTTCGCAGTCGCAATAATCGTACACTTCCCCGATGGATGCAAGCTCAAGGATCCGGGCTCGGGTGCCGCGGCGAATGGTGTAGGAAGCCTCAACGGAGACACGAGCACGGGCGGTCCTAACGATCCATCCGGCGGTGAAACGGGGGACAAGGCTTCAGAAGAAACTCTGCGTGTCCACATAAAAGCGTCGGAGATGGAGACAATCTGGGACGGAACGTCGCAGACTTGGGGCGACATCGTTCCCGAAGCTGACCTGGAAGGCGAAGGCAAAACAGCTGCAGAATGTGCTGCCCTGCCGGTCTACCGCATCGTCCGCTTCGATGGTTCGGGTACTACGTACAACTTCAAGGCGTATTTGAGCCTGTTGCCCGGTGCGCCCAGTGGCTTGTGGACAGAAGCACCGGTCGCTGGCGATAACTCCACATGGCCTGAAACATTTAACTCGGAAAAGAAGAAGCCAGGCACAGTCAATGCGACCACAAAGGTATGTGAAGCAACAACGAATCATATTTGCACCGCCCTCGCTGAAGGTGGCGGATCGCTCACCGAAGCCGTAGCGGCGACTAGCGGCTCGATTGGCTACGCGGATCTGGCTACGTCCCGCAAGCACGGCTTTTACATGGAAAAGAGCAAAAAAGACCACACTTACTGGGTTCCGATGCAGACGATCAGCCCGGAAAAAGGCAACGAAGTGGGCGCGGGCTACGCCGAGCCCTCTGAAGTGGCGACGTCTAACCTGGTTGCCTCGCCTGAAGGCGCCAACTGTACGGACGCCGACTACCGGGGTTTCCCCACGGAAGGTGCAGACCCGACCCTCGGCGATTGGGAAAAATCGATCGCCACGGGCAGTACCGCCAGTGCGATCAAAAACGAACCGGTCCACGCGTATCCGGTGTGCGGCCTGACGTACGACTTCGCGTGGGATGACGACGCGCCTGTGTACGGCGAAAGCCAGCTGGAGCAGGAAAGGGCCAGGACCGTCAAGGACTATTTCGAAGGTGTCGAGTCGACCAAGGGCCAGTTCCAGTTGGCCCTGCACGACTATGGAACGCTGCCTCTCAGCATCGTGCAGATCGCCCAGAACGGCGTGAAAGCGATCGACTGGGACAAGGCGGCGGGCTCCGGTAAAGGCAACGAAGAAGTTGTGAAACCGCCGGAAAGTAAACCGCCGACGGTGACCACCGCGACCACACAGACGGTCGTCACCCCCCCCAGCAACGCTTTCTCGGTAGCAGGCGCGAAGATCAAGGGCAAGAGCGTGGTCCTCTCGCTCGTGCTCCCCGGCGCCGGGAAAGTCCAGATCAAGGCGGTCGGTGGTGGCGTGACGGTGGCTAACGTCTCGGCGACCGTCGGCGGCGGTCAGGGAACGGTGACGTTGCCGATCTCGAGCGCGGCGCAGAAGAAGCTCGCGAAGGTCAAGGGCCACAAGCTCTCGGTCAAGATCACGGTGACGTTCACGCCTGCGGGCGGGACCGCGGCGAGCAAGACGAAGACGATCACGATCACGCAGGCCGCGATCGCGACCAAGAAGAAGAAGAAGAAAGGCAAGAAAAAAGGCTAGTAAGTAGCGAGCTGGCCAAACACCGGCACTCCTAGGCACACACGGCCCCGGCGCCCGGCACCGCAGTTAGGCGCCGGGCGCCGTCCGTGCTCCAGCGGACTTGCCGGAGCAGTAGCGACAACCACGACGACAAAGAGCTCTCCAAACAGCTATGACCGACGACGATATTCAGCCCGAGGACACAGAGCCCGGCGACAATAGCCCCCCGCCTCCGAACGGCCGTGCTCCAGGTGCAATCCCCGGAGCTCCCAAACCCCGTCCTGCGGGTCCACGCCCGCAGGTGCGTTCCGGTCTCGCTCATAAACGTAATCCGGCGCTCGCCACGGCGGGAGACATCGCGATCGGCTTGCGCAAGCTCATCTTCCGCGACAAGCTCGCGCTGTTCCTAACGGTCGCTTCGATCGCGCTGGCGGTGACGTTCTTCGTGCTGCTGGGGTCGATCGGTCCCTCCAGCCACGGCACGGAACTACCGATCAGCCGCGTCGTCTCCTTGGCCGAACACAAACAGGTCGCGACCGCGACGCTGCTCGACCACGACGATCGTGTCGAGATCGCGCTGAAGGCTCCGACGGCGGGCGGCGTGCCGGCCGGGACGGCTTCGGGCGGGACCACGGCCACGGGGACGAGCACCTCGAGCTCTGAACAGCTCAATACGACTTCGAAAAACGCGCCGCTGGCCACCCCGGCGAAGCTCGAATACTGGGCCGCGTACCCCGTCTCGGGCGCGCAGACACAGGGTCTGCTGCAGACCCTGACGCGCTCGGGTGTTGTTGTCAACGTCGATCAGCAGTCGGGCAAGGCGCCGCGCGCGATCCTCGTGCAGTTTCTGTTGCCGATCCTGTTGTTGGTGTGTCTGTTCGCGCTGTTCATGCGCATCGGCGCTGACGGCGGCGCTGGTGGGATCGCGGCGTTCTCGGAGTTCACCGGTAAAGGGCGCAAGAAGGGCAAGGGCAAAACCGAAGCGATCACGTTCGCGGACGTCGCCGGCGCCGGCGAGGCGGTGGCCGAGCTCCGGGAGATCCGCGACTACCTGAACGACCCCTCGCGCTATCTGAACGTGGGCGCCGCGGCGCCGAAGGGAGTCTTGCTGGTTGGTCCTCCTGGTACGGGTAAGACGCTGCTCGCGAAGGCCGTAGCCGGCGAGGCCGACGCCTCTTTCTTCTCCCTGTCGGGCTCAGATTTCGTTGAGTCCCTCGTCGGCGTGGGCGCGGCGCGCGTGCGCGACCTGTTCGCGAAGGCGCGCAAGGCCGCGCCGGCGATCATCTTTATCGATGAGTTCGACGCCGCGGGGCGCAAGCGCGGCGCGGGCATCGGGCAGGGCAACGACGAGCGCGAGCAGACGCTGAACGCGCTGCTCGTGGAGATGGACGGCTTCTCCGGCGACGGCGGTCTCGTCGTGATGGGCGCGACGAACCGCCCGGACATCCTCGACCCCGCGCTGCTGCGCCCCGGGCGCTTTGACCGTCAGGTCACGATCGATGTCCCCGACGTGCACGGACGCTTGGAGATTCTGCGCTTGCACGGTCGCAAGCGCCCGCTCGGACCCGACACCTCGCTGGAGGAGATCGCCCACCAGACACCTGGTTTCAGCGGTGCCGAGCTGGCCAACGTCATCAACGAGGCCGCGCTGCTGAGTGTGCGCGACTCAAACCACGAGATCGACCAGGCGACGCTAGAGGAGTCGATCGATCGCGTTGTCGCTGGCCCCGCCAAAAAGCACATCCTTACGCGCGAGGAGCGCTGGCTGATCTCCGTGCACGAGGCCTCCCACGCGGTCGTGACCGATGCGCTGGGGCACACCAGCTCCACGCGCAAGCTCTCGATCGTCGCGCGCGGGCGCACGCTCGGCACGGCCGCGCACATGCTCACCGATCGTGATCAGGTGATTCAGACCGAGCAGGACCTGCAACGCCAGCTGATTGTGATCGTCGCGGGCACCGCCGGCGAGCGGATCGCGTTCGGCAGCCTCTCGACAGGGGTGAGCGATGACCTGCATGCCGCGACCTCTCTGGCGCGCAGCATGGTCACCTCGTTCGGCATGTCAACTGCGCTGGGGCCTGTGACGATCGGTGAGAAGGGCGGTGAGGTGTTCCTCGGCGCCTCGCTGCAGGATCTCGGCTCGGTCGGCCCCTCCACGCTCGATCTGATCGATCGCGAGGTCGAGCGACTCGTCGGCGACGCCGAAGTGCGCGCCGCGTTCATCCTCGACCGCCATTGGAGCGCCGTCGAGGAGACCGCCAACGCTCTGCTCGAGCAGGAGACGCTGTCCGGCGTCGCACTCGATGCGGTGCTCTCGACGGTGCACGAGATGACGCTCGAGGAACTGCGCGACGTGCGCCGTCCCGCGCCAGAGCGAGATCCGGGGCGCAGACCTTGAAGCGGCTCGCCGCCGGGATGCTGATCGCCGCGGCGATCGCCTCGGCCGGCGCCGCGTCCGCTTGGGGTGAAGCGAGCTGGCGCCTAGAACAGCCACCGCCGCCTGAAGGCGCACCGTTCAAGGTCTCTCTGGGACGCGTCGACGACATGGAGTTCTACGCCCCCAACGAGGGGTTGCTCAGCGTCGAGGGCAACGCCACCGTCTCTGGCGGTCTGTTTTTCTACAACGGCCGCAGCTGGCATCAGCTCGCGACCGTATGTGGTGGTGCGGGTGAAGTCTCGCGCATCGCCTGGGCGGGCCCCGACGAGTTCTGGACGATCACCGAACCGAGTGAGCCGCGGGTGGGCTCCGGCCTCGGCCTGTGCCACTTCAAGGAAGGCGTCGTCGTCGGCTCCTATTCCACTCCGCTGCAATCCCCCGACCCGTTTCACCCGCTGGATGCGGCCGCTTGCGATGGTCCGAATGACTGCTGGTTTGCTGGGGTCGGCAGCGAGGATCCCTCGGGGCAGCGCATCGGCGCCTTTCACTTGCACTGGAACGGGACCAGCTTGACGACCTCCTACCAGCCCCAGGGTCGGGGTGTCAGTGGGTTGGCGTTCTTCCACGGCGCCTTCTACGAGAGTGCCTTCGTCGGCGCAGAAGCCGGCAACACGACCAAGCAGGTGACGTTGGCCACCCCCGAGCCCGAACATCCGATCCTGATTCACAAGCTGGTCGGTTCGACGTTTACTGACGCGAACTTTCTGCCCTTTCCCTATGCGGGCGTGCCGACCGAAGGCACCGAGCTCCTCTCGGCGAAGGCGGACGGCTCCGATCTGTGGTTCTCCGGAGGCGGCGCCGCCTCCGGTCCTGACGCGCCGCGCGACGGCTCGGTGCCGAGCCCACCCGTAGCCGTGCACTACTCCGAACCCTTCTATCAGCAGGCCTCGATCGACACTTCGCTGTTTGGTCCCGAAGACCGCTTCGTCGACATCGCTCCGGTGCCCGGCACCGAAAACGCCTGGGTGGCAGACCAGCCCTACTCCTCGCGCGGGAGCGCCACTGCCAAGGCCAAGGTCGCGCTGATCGGTGCGGACGGAGCCACGATCCTGGACACGCTGCCCGTCAGTGGACCGGCGCGGGGTAGCGCACAGGCCATCGCTGCGACCGGACCCGAAGAAGCCTGGATGGCCACCGCGGCGGGCTGGCTGTTCCACTACACAAACGGCGCTGTCCTACCCGAAGACACCGACCCTCATTGGGCGAGCACGATCACCCAGCGTCCCAACGAGTCGATCGAACAGTTCGTCCCCGACACTCCTCCGGCGGACAACTCGCAGCTGTTCGCGCCTCCGCCCGTGGCGGTCGAACAGGCGACGAGTCTGGAAACGCCCGTGCCTGAGGTCATACCCGCATTGTTGAAGAACATCCGGGTATCGCGCCGTGGCCTGACCGTTACCGTCAGCTTTCAGCTCACCCGACTAGCTGACGTACAGCTAGTCGCCAAGCGCCACGGCAAGGCGATCGCGCGGACCGCAAAGAAGCGCCTGAAGGCCGGGAAACATGTGCTCAAGCTGAGCTTCAGCGCCAAGCGCTGGCCGACCGGTTTGAGCTTCAAAACCAAGGAGTTGACCAAGCCCAAGCCGGTGCCCGCCACCGGATGCGAAGGCAAATCGGGCTCCTCCAGCGGTGGTGGCGCCGGGCCGAACGCGGTAGCCACCTCGTGTGAATCGGGCTCCTCTTCTGGCTCACCCGGCGCAGGGCCGAACGCGGTCGCGACGAGCTTGCGCCGATGAGCTCCAGACGTTTCGCCTATCGTCGCATCGGCGTTGCCGTTGGGGTGGCGTTGCTCGCCCTGCTCGTCGCCGGCTATCTCGTACGTCTCGTCGCCGTCGGCGCGCGGGCCGATACGGGCACCGGTGACCCACAGCCCCAGCCAGTGCTTGGCACCGCCGCCGGGTCGACGGTCTTGATGGGCGCCGCTACGTCGGGCGAACCGGGAGAGGCGTGGGCATACCGTGTGTTGCCGCTGAACGTGCCGCCGCCCGCGAACGGGAGCGGACGCGCACAGTTCGCCGCGCCCCCGAGCGGCGAATCGCCGCCGGGGCAGCTGGTGTTCGAGCGGGCCACCGACGCCGACTCCGATTGGACGATCTACGAAACCCCGCTTGACGAAGCGCAGACCCAGCCCTATCGCGGAATGAGTCCAGATCGACCCTCCGCGAGGATTACTTCTCACGGCGGCGGCCTGCTCGCCGGCCAGGACTCGACGCGGGCGTCAGGCAAGCGGATCGTGGTGCTCGGGCGCGATCCGGGCGGGCGCTTTCACGTGCTTCCGGAACCGTCCGCCGGAGTATTGCCCGAAGCGGGGGAAGGCGGTGATTCTGCCGCGGGAACGTTGGTTGAAGGCGAAGGCTCTGGGGCGGTCGCCGACACAGCCGTCGAGAGCGCCGGTCATACCGAAGCGTATTTCGCCGCGTTGGGACGCCGGCAAGATACGTCGGTCGCTCGTTGGAGCGGCGCCCAATGGTCGCGCGAGCCCGTGGAATTGCCCGGCGGGTATTCCGGTGCGTTCACGATCGTCGCGCTGGGAGGAACTTCACCCCAGAACCTCTGGCTGCTAGGCCAAGCCAGCGCTGAAAGCGGACTGGGAGTGATGCTGTTCAAGCGCGTCGTCAACGGTTTCGGCGAAGGCCATTGGCAGCAGGTCGAACTGGGCTCGGCGCTGTTCGCGCAAGCGACCACCCCCGCGCAGAGTGTCTCCGGCGTAGCGCCACTCAGGAGCCCCGACCAGTCACTGACCGTGAGCGATCAGGGGGTGTGGATCGACGGCAACATGCGGGCGCCGGGCGGCGGCAGCGACGGTGACGACTTCACCCTCTACTACGACATTGCCCAGGCCAAGGTCACCGCCAGCTGGTGCGATGCTCACAACGGCGGCGGTGAAGCGCTCTGCACTCACCCACTTGGGGCACGTTTTGGACGTCTCGCCGGTTATCGGAGTTTCGCCTTCGACGGAGCCGGCTTCGGCGCTCGGATAGTTACAAACCCGCTGCAGCCCGGTGGTGGCGACTCGACCAACATGGGCTCCTATCTGAGCCTCGAAGGCACGACCTTCCAGCGCCTGCCCGGTGCGGGTCCCAATGATGCCCCCGGCGGCGCCTTCTACACCCCGAGCGATGGTTGGTTGGAAGGGCCGGTGCAGATCACCGGGCAATCTCAGCCCCAGCGGCTGACGAGTTGGCCCGTGTCGGCGCGCGCGCCATTCACTGCGGTCGCACCCGCGCCGGGCACAACGCCGGGCGATCCCAATGCGCCGGCGCTGGCGGTCGGCGCCAACGGGGCCGTGGCCCGCTACATCCCTGGGCAGGGCTGGCAGCGAGAGTTCCTGCTCAGCTCCAGCGGCGCGGTGAGTGCTCCGACGCTGCGCGCGGTCGCGTGGCCGGATGCTAATCGCGCGTTCGCGGTCGGCGATCTCGGCGCGCTGTGGGTGTGGCGCTCAGAAACCGGATTGTGGGAGAAAGACCCGGCCTCACCGCCCGAAGGTACTCACGCTGATCTGCTGGGGATCGCTTTCGACCCGAGCGATCCCGCGCTCGGCTACGCCGTGGGTCTCAGCGGAACGCTGTGGCGCTACGACAAGACCTGGACGCAGGATGTCCTGCCCGAACCGTTCCAGAAGGAGTTTCGTGAAGGCGTCAACGGAAACCCCGAAGAAGCCCTGAGGGCGAACTTCATGTCGGTGGCCTTCGCGGGCTCGGAGGCGATGGTCGTCGCCGAACATGATCTGCTCGTCAACGATGGCTCGGGTTGGAGGGTCGATCCCGAAGTGCACGCCCTGCTGGCGGGCCTTCCGAGCCGACCGCAGCTGAACGTTGTCGCGGGCCTACCAAACGGGGGCGCTGTTCTCGCGGGACACAACGTCGTGCTCGAGCGCGACAGCGCGAGCAGTCCCTGGCACTTCTCCGAACAGCCGATCGTCGATGAGACCGCGGTGGCGGCGAGCGCCTACACGGATGGCTCCAAGGTACGTGCGGTGCTGTCGGTTGTGCCCGACTTCACATATCCGCCTCCGTTGATACTGCCGCCGATCGATCCCAACACTCCGCCCCCACTGATTCCCCCCAACCCGCTTCCGGGCGACGGCTACATGCTGCGCGAAACGAGCGGTGGCTGGGAGGACGAGGAGCGCGCCGCCTATGCGGGCGACAGTGAGGACAGGCCGGTCAAGGCAGATCCGATCGCGGCGCTCGACCTCGGACCCGACGGTTCGGGCTGGGTCGTGGGCGGCTGGAGCGGCCATGCTGACGACGCCGGGCGCGGCACTGACAACGGTGGCTCGGGCCAGACGGTGCGCGAAAACGTGCAGACGGCCGGCATCTACCGCTACGCTCCTGGCGGCGGCGCCCAGGGTCCTCCGAGCACGTCGGCTTCCTCGGTGGCGCTCCAGCCGGGCCTCGCCACGTTCGCCGTCGCCGGCCACGCCGAGTGCGCCGAAGCGTGCGCGGACCTCGCTGAGGAGGGAATCGCACCGGACCGCAACCTGACCAGTGCACTGAGCGCGATCGACGGTCTCGCGGGACAGCCAGGCGGCCCCCGCGCGCTGCTCTACACCGGCGGACGCGAGACCCCGGGTGAGGGCCCCGAGTCGAGCGCCGAGGCAGATCGCTACGCCCAGCTGCTCGCCCAGGGAGGTGGGCTGGGGGTATTCGGCGCACTCTCCGCGGGCGACTCCGAAGGCGGGAGCGCGAGCGCGTTCGGCGCGGCGTTTGCGGGCTTCCCTGCGCCCTTCGGCCAGGGGGGATCGCCCGCCGGTGTCAACACCGCGAGTATTCCTGCTCCCGGCGGCGCCGTGCACCCTGGCGCGCGCACCCACTACGCCTTCGACAGCACCGGCTCGGCGGGCACCGTGCGCGTGATCGTGATCGACAACTCGCGTGGCTCACTGGCGGCGAGCGACCCCTACCAGAATCCGGCCGAACCACAGGCGCCGTGGCTGGCACAGATGCTCGCCGATGCCCGTGCACGGGCGATCCCGGCGATCGTCGTGGGTAGCCGTGAGCTGAACCCGAACTTGCCGCCGGCACTGAACGTCGCTACCGACGCTGGTGAAGAGGCGCAGCTGATGGTGGCCGGCGGTGCCTCGGCGTACCTGTATGAGCGCCCGGAGGAAAGTCGCGCCAGTCGCATCCCGGCTGGTGGTGCGGTGACGATTCCCGAGTACGGCACCGGGACGCTCGGCTACCGCTCGGCGATCTCCGGCTCGTTCACTGCCGGTCAGCCTGACGCGCTGTTCGGCGCGACTGGCTATCTGCTCGTCGGCGTCAACGTCGCCCAGCGCAACCCATCCACGAATGTCGCGCCTGTCACGGCGCGGCTGATCCCGCTTGTGCAGAGTCTGTCACTGAACCCCCTGGACGGGACGCTATTGCGCCGCAGCGCTCCGGCGTTGTTCGAGGGTCTCGCGCGACGGCCTGTCAGCGGCGATCGCTGGGGGCCGGCATCGGCCGACGGTAGCCCCAACCCTCCCGGAGCGAGCCCCTACAGCGAATTTCCCCAGGCGCTATGCCTGCAATCCGACTGCTCCAGCCGGATCGAACCCGAATACACGTTCACCTCCTCTGAACCGGAAATCGCCAACTTCGTGGAGCAGGACCCCAACTCGACGAACCTGCGCAAGCCCCTGCAGGACTCCGCCGGGCACGTCATCCCCGACTCCAAATCGGGCATCCTGTGCGCGTTCAACGCTGGTAACACGGTGGTCACGATCTCCGCTGGAGGGCTGTCCTACTCTGTGC
>JBAUXH010000116.1:0-4216 GCA_049584155.1 Solirubrobacteraceae bacterium | reverse complement strand
CATCGTCTCGCGCAGCGCGTCGAAGCTACCCACGAACGGGGCCGCAAATGCCCGCCAGCGCTCGCCGTCGCCGGGATGGTCCGCGTCGTGGCTCGCGGCGGTGCGATCGACGTCGCGGTAGAGCGCCACGGCCGTGCCATCGGGCAACGGGTGGGCCAGGCAGACGGGCGGATGGACCCAGCGCAGACCATGATGTTCGAGCCCCATAGCGGCGAACACGGGCGAGGCCGCACCGGCCGGATGGACGGCGGAGAAGGTGTCGTGGTGAAACCCCGGGAGCGTGAGTTCTTCGGTCGCGACGGCCCCGCCGGAACGTGGGGCGGCCTCCAGCACGAGCACGCGGCGTCCTGCCTGGGCGAGGGTGATGGCCGCCGTCAGGCCGTTGGGGCCGGACCCGACGACCAAAGCGTCATGGCTCATGAGAACATAATGCCCACGGTGCGCCATCAGAGTTCGATCACGTCGGTGTCGTGGATCCCGTCGGAGGCCGTCGAGGGCTCGCAGCGCCTGGCGTTCGACGCCGGCATGGCCCACTACGACGAGCCGCTGCCGGACGCGATCGAGGACCTGGAGGAGCTGCGCGACGCCGACCGCTTTCGCTTCGCGAACGTGCTGAAGGCGTGGATCGAGGTCGATGAGAAGGGCCGCATCTCAGACTACGGCCAGGACGGCGGTGGGCTGATGGGCGCGACCACCGTGAAGGTTGGTCCGGTGGCGCGCACGTTCGAGGCGATCGGACTACCCGACATCGCCCCCAAGCCGGTGACGGGCGACGGCTGGGTGAGGTTCACGCAGACCGCCGGCGGGCGCACGGGCGTTCCCGCCCCGCGACGGGTGCGGCGCAGGCCGTTCGTGCAGTGGCAGGCGCCGCTGGTGTGGACGACGCTGTCGCTGACGCTGCACGCCGACGGGCGCGTGCAGGCGCAGATGACGGGCGCGAGCAAATTCCCACGACACTGGGTCTACGACGACGAGCTTCGTCTCAGCCACAAGTCCGGCCTGGCGGACTTCAAGGACTGGTATCGCAAGTCCTTCGGGCGCCACACTCCCTGGGGGGACACCGACTCCAAGGCGCTCGTGACGGCGGTGGAGAGCGCACTGGAGCGCACGCTCTCGGCGCAGATCATGCAGGGCGGCGCAAAGCCCGAGATCCGCAAGGTGAAGACCGGCGATGCGCTCGTCAGGCAGGGTGAGCGCGGCTCGGAGGTGTTCCTGCTGCTCGACGGGGTGCTGCGCGTCGAGGAGGACGGCCGACGGCTGGCGGAGTACGGTCCCGGCGCATTGCTGGGCGAGCGCGCCGCCCTGGAGGAGGGCCTGCGCACCTCGACGCTGGTGGCGGTGACGCCCTGTCGGGTCGCGGCCGTGCAGGCCGGTCAGCTCGACCGCGGCTCGCTGCAGGAGCTCTCCAAGGACCACCGCCGCACGAAGCCCGACCCGCGGAGCTGAGCGGTTGAAGGTGTACATGTGCGGTGTGCGGGGTTCGACCCCCGCCGTCGGCGGCGAGTTCGTCCGTTACGGAGGTCACACCTCGTGCGTCGCGCTCGCGCATGACGCCGGCGCCGAGGAGGGCGCGCCGGGACCGGCCCGCCCGACGCTGATCCTGGATGCGGGGACGGGGTTGCAGACCGCGTCGAAGCTGCTGGATGGCGCGCCGTACACGGGGACGATCCTGCTCAGCCACCTGCATTGGGATCACACGCTGGGGCTTCCGTTCTTTCCGGCTGGGGATGACGAGAACGCGCGCGTGCGCGTGATGGTGCCCGCGCAGGACGGCGGCGAGGACGCGGCGGCGCTGCTCGCGGGGGTGATGCGTCCGCCGTACTTTCCGATCGAACCGACCGAGTTGCGCGGAGACTGGACGTTCGCGACGATCGCGCCGAGCGAGCTCGAGCTGGAAGGCTTCGCGGTGGTGGCGCGCGAGATCCCCCACAAGGGCGGACGCACGCTCGGATACCGCATCGAGGACGGCCACTCGGCGCTCGCCTACCTGCCCGACCATTGTCCCACCACGCTCGGCAGGGGCGAGGACGGGTGGGGGGAGTACCACTCGGCGGCGATCGAGCTGGCCCGGGACGCCGACGTGCTCGTGCACGACGCGGCGATGTTCCCGCAGGAGCTCGCCGCCGAGGCGAGCTTCGGCCATGCGGTCGCCGACTACGCGGTCGAGCTGGGCCGGCGCGCGGGCGTGCGCGAGGTCGTGCTATTCCACCACCGCCACGACCGCAACGACGACGCGCTCGACGGGCTCGCGCAACGACTTGGGAGCAGCGGCTCGGAGGACTCTCCGAGGGTGAGCGTGGCGGCCGAGGGCTCGGTGATCGAGCTGTAGTCTGAAGTGGCGCAGCCGCAACACGCCAAAACACGAGCGAAAGGATGTGAACATCATGGGAGCACCGGTGGTGCACTTCGAGATCATGGGCAAGGACGCGGATAAGCTGAGGGAGTACTACTCGACGTTGTTCGGGTGGGAGTTCAACACCGACAACGAGATGAACTACGGGGTCGTCTCACGCGAGGAGAACCTCACGCCCGAAGGCATGGGCATCGGCGGCGGCATCGGCGCCGCGCCCGAGGGATACGACGGACACGTCACGTTCTACGTGACGGTCCCCGACGTCGAGGCGGCGCTCGCCCAGGCCGAGAGCCTCGGCGGCTCGCGGATGATGGGCCCGGAAGAGATCATGGGTCGCATGATCCTCGGCATGTTCAAGGACCCCGAGGGCCACGTGATCGGTCTCATCAATCCGGTGGGCTAAGACCGTCCCTCACGGAGGCGCGCGTCACAACCTGTGCGAGCGGGCGCGCGTGAGCAGCTCCGAGTAGAGCTCCTCCTGGGCCTTCGCCGGGAACGGTCGCACTGTGCCCGAACTAGTGAGGGTCACCTGCGAGGGACCGTCGACGAACCCGAGGATGTCGAAGTAGAGGGAGATGTGAATGCCGCGAATGGAGAGCGTTGCGGTGACACGCCATCCGAACCCGCCGGTCGTGCCGGGGGCGGGAGGTGTGCCCGCGGTGATCGAGACGCCGAGCACCGTCTCCCCGGGAGAATGCTGCTGGGATTTCAACAGTGCCGACAGGTAGCGGGAGAAGCACGCGCGTACGCGCGGGCTGCGAATCGCCTGCAGCGCCGCGTCGGCCTGCGCGGAGGTGTGCGCGACGCTCACTTCGGAGCTCACGTTCAGGGCCTTGAGTTCGAAGTCGGGCGAGCTCGCTTCGGCGAGCGTGCCGCGGGAGTGCTGTAGCGCTCCTGTGCCCACGGCGCCGCCGCAACTGCGCAGCTGCTGCTGAAGGCGTCGTTCGGTGGCCGATTCGTGTTCGGGCTTGTGCGAGGGCGTGAAGCCGGGGACGTCCGCGGCGGTCAGGTTGACGACATGGACGAACGCCAGCGCCTGGGCCTGCGTGGGCGAGCGGCCGTGATGGGCGTGGGCGCCATGGGTGGCGGTGGCGCCGTTCGTGGCGGTCGAGGCGGAGCCGGTATAGGGACCCTTGCCGCAAGCCGAGAACAGCGCGCCGGCCAGGACGAGCGCAAGAAGGATGGCCGTCCGGCGCATGCATCCATTGTGTCAGAGGGCGCCAGGCCGCCGAGATCGTTCTCGTCGTCGGGTGCTGGGGGAATGTCGAAAACGCGAGCGGTTATTCGTCGTGGTGGTAGAGCAAGGGTTCAGACTAGGAGATCCGACCGGACGCCTGCCGTCGAATCCGCAACGACAAGGAGAGCAGTGCAATGCGATTCATGATGATCATGCTGCCGAACATCCGGAACGTCGAAGAGGCGAACTGGACACCCGACGCCGAGGCGGTGGGGGCGATGGGCAATTACAACGAGGAGCTGACTAAAGCCGGCGTGCTGCTGGCGCTCGACGGGCTGCAGTCGCCCGAGAAGGGCGCGCGGGTGTCGTTCGCGGACGGCAGGGCGAGCGTGACCGACGGACCGTTCGCCGAGGCCAAGGAGCTGATCGGCGGGTACTGGATGATCGAAGTCGCATCCAAGGAGGAGGCCGTGCAGTGGGCGTCGCGCTGTCCGGGCGCCGACGGCGACACGATCGAGGTCCGCCAGGTGTATGAGATGTCTGACTTCCCGCCCGAGGTTCAGGAGGCCGGCCGGCTCTCGCAGGACCCGCCCGCGCAGACAAGCGCGGCTTAGTCGGCTCATCGCATGCCGGCAGATCGCAAGCAGCCGACCGTCGGCGATGCGAGCGCGCGTCCGCCTCAGACC
>JBAUXH010000115.1:0-7983 GCA_049584155.1 Solirubrobacteraceae bacterium | reverse complement strand
GCAGACGCTCTTCGGGCGCGGCGAGCCGCCGTTCAGCGCACCGCCACCCACCGCGGTCGAACCGTCTATGAACCGGGCAAATCGCGCCGGTAGCCATGGCCCTCCACCGCCTGGAAACCCTCACAGCAATTTATAAGCCACCCGGTGTCCCGACCGGCAGCGGCCACGAGCGTTCGCGACCACACCGGCGAGGGCGACCCGTCACCGTCAATAGGCTTCCTCGGCTTGAGCTTCCAGGTTGTCGTCCCAGAAGTTACCTTCCCATCCAACTTCTTGGTTGTATAGCCCTTCCCCTTCGGATACGAGCCCAAAGAAGCCCCCGCGGGGAAAGTATCCGCCCGCGCCTTCCCCGTCTTCGAAGTATCCGCCTTCGGGCTGACAACCAAAGCCCCCGCGCCGTTCGTAGTTTTCGATTTCTTTTTTGGTGCATATCTGTCTGGCGAAGCGGTTGTTCTTGATTTCTATGCTGCTGGAACCGGCGCCGGTGGAATGAGCGCAGAAATAGAAGACGAAGCCACCACCCGCGAGTAGGCTGTTGGTGATCTTCTCGTGATTACTGCAAGCGCTGCCGCCGCTTTCGGCAAAGATAACCGCCGTCTGTTTCGATGGGTTGAGCAGCGTGTCGTCATTCGCGACGATGGAGTTATTGGAGAACCACCAATCCTCCGTGTGTGCCGTTCCGTCTTCGTCCGCTTTCTCTCGCCCATTGGCGAGCACATAGCTTTCGTTGAGCGTCCACAGCTGGTGGATGCACTCCGCACAGTCTTCGAAACGGTCTTTACTCGCCACCGCGCCCGCATTGCTGTGGTTGTTGCGGATCGCTTCTTCAAACGAAGCCGACATCGTATTTTCCGCACGAACCGTCGTATTAGAGATGGTGAAATTACTCGCAGCGCTTTCCAGGACCACAGCCGCGCTGCCCTCGGCTTCCCCCCCGTTGAAGATCACGCAATCGTGATTCAGCGTGACACCACTGGCAGTGACGGTGACCGACCCCGTAATGTTAGTGTTTTCAATGGTTTCAGATTTGGTGATCGTTTTTGATCCCGAGGACTTGGGTAGTTCTGCACAGTTTGCAACGCCCGTGTTCTTCGGACCGGGATAGCCGCAGGCTTCGGGGTTTGAAAAGCAGTGCACGGGTGCGCCATTTTGGGCGGTCACGACGGCGGTGACTGCCGATGTGGCTGCTCCCGCCCCTCCCTCGTTGGTGGCTTTCACCACCACCCGGAGAGCGTGTCCCACGTCGCTGGATGCCAACACTCGCGTGGCGGCCGTCGCACCCGTGATGTTCAAGCAGGTGGCAGCTTCGCAACTCTGCCACTGATAGGCATAGGACGTCGGACTGCCCGACCACGTCCCGGTGGTGGCTTTCAGCGTTTCGCCTTCCACGGACGACCCGCCGATACTCGGCAGCGCGATGTTCGTCGGCGCGGGCGGAGGCAAGGAAACGACGGGGAGCGTGGCGGCCGAGCTCGCCGAGCCGACCCCACCCGAATTGCTCGCGCTCACCACTGCACGCACGGTGCTGCCGAGATCACTCGCGCTCAGCGTGTAGTTGGATGTGGTCGCTCCCATGATGCTCGAGCAGCCTTCGCCCAGGGCGTTGCAGTCCTCCCATCGGTAGGTGTAGGAGGTAGGGCTACCCGACCACGTCCCGTGGCTCACACTCAGTGCATCGCCGACGACGGCAGATCCTTTGATGGAGGGAGCGACGACGTTCGTCGGGGCGGTCGGGACGGGCGCCGGTTCTTCGGGAGGAGCGGGGCCCACCGGAGAGGCGGGATTCGTGGGCGGAGCGCTACCTACAGGAGCGGGCAGCACCGGCTCCAGTGCAGGGACGAGCAAACCGGAAGTGGGCGGATTCAGAGCCGGCAGCAGCCCAGCCGCCGCGACATATGCAGAGATCGGGCACTGTCTGCGAGCATGGACCCTGCCCGTGCTCCATCGCTGGGGCAATTCTCGAAGATGGGTCCGGACGCCGGGCCTGCTCAGGCATGCTCCCCGACGACGACTGCGGTAGCGCAGCGTCCCATCCCGGTTCAGCAGGGCTAGCCAGTAGGTCTCGCCAGACACCAGTCGTGTCGGCGTCACCGGCACGGTGTTCCACGCGTGCACCCTCAGCGAAGAGGCGTGGCCCGTGCTCAGCAATGCCCCGGGGCGGCCCCGGGCGTTGCTGTAGATACCCACGGCGATAGCGCTAGCCGTGCTCTGGGGGTCGACGTAGACATACACGGCAGCCGTGACGCCGGACGTGCGAGTCCGCAAGCGGAACGCTTCGGCCTGTCCGACATCCAGGTGGTGCTTATGGGCTTCCACCGCCTGCTCGCCGAGCAGTACCGCCCCGGTCTTATGAGCGCCCTCGACCTCATTAGCCCCGGCGTATGCGGTGAGCGTCGATGAGAACACGACGTACACGAGCAGGGCGGCTACAGTCAGTAGGCTGCGTCTCACGAGCCTCGAGAGAATACACAACGCTCAGTACGTTGCGACCAGCACGACCGGCGGCGACACATGTCACCGCCGGGAGCCCATGATCAGCTAGATCGCTTCGATCATTTCGTTTCGTCCGCCTGTGCCGTCAGGTCGTCATCCCAGTAGTTGCCTTCCCAGCCGGCCCCCCCGTGCGAGGGGAACGTTTCCGGAGATTCCGAGGCAACCCCGAAGAAGCCACCACGGGGGTAGAACGCTCCCGTGCCTTCGCCGGCGTCCAGGTAGTTTTCCGCCTCGTTCGGTTTGCCCGAGCATTCCCAGCCTCCGCGGCCCTGCACGTCTGAGATCGCGGCTTTGGTGCAGACACGTCGCGCGAATCGGTTGTTCTTGATTTCGATCGTGCTTTTGCCGATCGACGACGCGTGCGTGCAGAAGTAGAACATATAACCGCCGCCGGCGATCAGGCTGTTCGTGACTTTCTCATGATTTGCACATGCGCCCGACGCTTCGGCGAAGATCACCGCCGTCTGTTTTGACGGGTTCAGCAGCGTGTCGTCATTCGCGGAGATGCTGTTGTTGGAAAACCACCAATCCTCTGTGTGCACTCCCGCCGCCGCGGCGCGCCCGTTGGCGTTTACATAGCTTTCGTTGAGCGTCCACAGCTGATGGATGCACTCGGCGCAGTCTTCGAGACGAACTTTACTCGCCAGCGCACCCGCATTACTGTGATTGTTGCGAATCGCTTCTTCAAACGAAGCCGACGTCGTATTTTCCGCACGAACGGTCGTATTAGAGATGGTGAAATTACTCGCAGCGCTTTCCAAAACAACAGCCGCGCTGCCTTCGGCTTCCCCACCGTTGAACACGACGCAATCGTGATTCAGCGTGACGCCACTGGCGGCAACCACGACATACCCTGTGATGTTCGTGTTTTCGATGGTTTCCGATTTCGTGATCGTTTTCGTTCCCGACGTTTTAGGGAGCGCCGAGCAGTTTTCGACGCCGGTGTTTTTAGGACCGGGGTAGCCACAGGCTTCGGGGCTCGCGAAGCAGTTCTTCGGCGTGCCGCTCTGTTTGGCCGTGACGGCCGCCGTAGCCGCCGAAGTCGCTTCCCCTGTCCCACCCTGGTTGACAGCCCTCACCACCACGCGGAGGGTGTGCCCCACCTCACCCGACGCCAGAATCCGCATCCCGGACGTCGAACCGGCGATGTTTGAGCAGTTCCCACCGGAGGCATCGCAGTCCTGCCACTGATAGGCATAGGACGTCGGACTACCCGACCAGGTCCCATTGCCGGCGGTCAGCGTCTGGCCTTCTACGGCCGAGCCACTCACGCTCGGCGCCACGGTGTTCACAGGCGCCGTCGGTGGTGGCGGCGGCGGGTTTTCTTGTTGTTGTTCTGTGGAGACCGCCTCCGTGACGGCCGAGGCTGCGTTGGTCGAACCGCCCACGTTGCTCGCACTCACAACCACGCGCACGGTGTCTCCGACATCGCCGCTCGTCAGCTTGTAGCTCGCGGACGTCGCCCCGCCGATGTCGGCACAGCCCGCACCCGAACCGTCGCAGTCTTGCCACTGATAGGCATAGGACGTCGGACTGCCCGACCATGTGCCCCTGCTCGCGGTCAGCGTCTGACCGACTTCGGGGGTGCCGCTGACGCTCGGCGGCGTAGTGTCACTTGGTGGCGTGGGTGGAGGCGGAGTTGGCAATTCTTCTTCTTTAGAAGATTCTTCTTCTTTTGGAGCCGGCGATTCTGCTTCTTTTTCAACCACGACATTGTGCTCCACGGTAGCCGTCTGGCCCGTAGCGTCGGTGACAACCAGGCGCACATACTTCGTGGCCGCTTCGATAAAGCTGAACGAGAGCGTTTGCCCGCTGCCCAGCGGCCACAGCGCCTGGAGCGGACGCAGCAGGCCGCCGTCGTCCGACCATTCATAAGTGCACGGACCGTCAGGACAGGTCGAGCTGGTGCCGTCGAACGTGACGGACTGGCCGATTACCGGCGACGCCGGAGAGTAGGTGAAGCGTGCCGTAGGCGGTGACGGTGGCGGTGGCGGCGTGACGACCGCCGCGGTCACAGTGGCGGTCATCGGTGAGCTGGCCGCCGCCGATCCGCCTGCGTTGGTTGCGGTCACCATGACGCTCATCTTTTTACCGACATCGCTCGACGCCACCGCATAGCTCGAGGATCGGGCGTTGAGAATATTGGTACAGCCAGTGCCAGCGGAGCCGCAATGCCTCCACTGATATGTGTAAGCGGTTGGGCTGCCTGTCCAGGCACCCTTGCTGGCGTTCAGCATTTCGCCTTCTGAGGCCGTGCCACTGATCGACGGCATTGTGGTGACAGTGGGAGCGAGTGTAGGCGCGGGAGGGGTCGGTGTGACCGGTGGGGCCGGTTCGGTCGGAGGGCTGGGAACAATCGGCGGGATCGGTTCCACCGGTGAGACGGGTGTTACCGGCGAGATCGGTCTTATGGGAGGCCTGCGAGGGGCCCGGCGCGACCTGGCAAGATCGACAGCTACCCGATGCTTGCGATGCGCCCGGCGTGCGGCCTTGGAATGCTGGGAACGGTGGTGGGAGCGATGGGCCGAACGATGGGAACGGGGATGAACGCGATGGGCCGAACGATGCGCTGCATGTGCGGTTGCAGAACGCGGATTCTGTGAGCCCAGAGCCGATGGGGCGATGAGCATGAACAGCAGGACGACCGCTGTGGACAGGCTATATGTGAACCGCTTGAGCATGAGGTCTCCTGACTGGCATGGAGGGATCCCCATGCCTCGACACTCCGGCACGCGTACTTAAACTGTCCGAAAGCGCTCTGGACACTTGATATTCGGTCGTCAAATTCCCACCGACGACCGTGATTTTTGATGCCGGTTACTTAGGACGACGCCCTTGTCCGGCGAGCCGGACGACCTGCCCGTCGTACTGTCCGTACGTATTACCCAGCCGCCGAGCTTCTAATCGCCGACGTCACACAAATGCCACACCGCACGTGCAGCGCCGCATGCGACGCCTGATTGGTCTATTTTTCGCCTGTGCAAGCATCCGATGAGGCTCTGCGAGTCGTGCTCGCGGACGACCACCACTTCTTCCGCGAGGGGCTGAGACGCATGCTCACGTTGGACGGGATGACCGTAGTCGGCGAGGCCACGGATGGAGCCCGCGCCGTCACACTCGCGCACGAGCTGACGCCGGACGTCGTCGTGATCGACCTGAAAATGCCGAACGTCTCGGGAGTCGATGCGATTCGCCAGATTGCCGGCCCCGACTCCGACACCAACCTCGTCGTGCTCACCGTCTCCGCCGACGAATCAGATGCGATCCAGGCGCTTGCCGCCGGCGCATGTGGTTATCTGCTCAAGGACACCCACCCCGACGAGCTCGTCGGCTCGATTCGCCTGGCCGCGGACGGACACGCGGTGCTCTCACGTGAGGTCGTGCGAGCCTTGGTTGCACGTGTGCGCGCCGACAATCATTCGAGCGCGCAGGCCACCGGCAACGAGTACGCGCTCACCGAGCGCGAGCTGGAGATCATGCGGATGATCGTCGATGGCGCGAACAACGCGATGATCGGTCGTGCGCTGTCGATCAGCAAGCACACGGTCAAGCAACACGTGACCAACATCTTCGAGAAGCTCGGGGTGCAGAGTCGCGTGCAAGCCGCGGTGTACGCGGTACGCAAGGGGCTTGTCTGAGCCCCTCCCGGGCGAGGCCGCTATGCGGCGGTGGGCTCGATCGCCCGGATCGCCGCGTCGCGGTCGGCAACGCCGAGCTTGGCGACCCCGGCGGAGATGTGGCGGCGAACGGTCACCGGGGAGAGCGAGAGAATGTCACTCACCTCGGCGGTCTTCAGGCCCGACCGGAGCATTCTGAGGATCTCCGACTCCCTCGCGGTCAGCTCCACCCCACCGACACGGACCGGGTCCGCGACCGCGGCCGTGTAGTCGCGAAAGCGGTGCAGCACGACTCCGACGAGCGCGCGAGGCAGCGCCGCCTCGCCCTTTAGTACGCCACAGAGCGCGGCCGGAAGCCGATCCGGGCTCGTATCCTTCGGCAGATAACCGACGGCTCCAGCGCGCAGCGCCGCGAGCACATCGTCCGTGCTCTCGGACACGGTCAGCATGACCACCGACGTCGAGGGCGATATCTCCGCCACCGCGCTCGCCGTCGCGATGCCCCCGCCACCGGGCATGGCGATGTCCAGCAGGCAGACGTCGGGACGCTCGCGCAACACGGCTTCCACGGCCCGATCGCAATCGGCGGCCTCCGCGACGACGTCGAACCCCCCACGCATGAGGGCCATCCGCACGCCCAGACGGGTCGGGGGATGATCGTCGGCTATCACGACGGTCGGAGCATCGGCATTCACGGGCATCACGTTCAGGAGGTCACTCACGGCAGGGCCGCCTCCACCGTCGTGCCCAGTGCGGGTGTGCTGATCACGCGCAGCGAGCCGCCGAGTGCCTGGGCATATCGGTTCATGCTCTGCAGTCCAAACCCCCCATCGGCGGCCATCACGGCGAACCCACGGCCGTCATCACGCACGCGCAACCGCCACTCATCGGCACGCTCGAGCACGACCTCGATCGCGACGGGGGAGGCGTGCTTGATCGCGTTCGTAACGGCCTCGCGGCCGATATGGACCAGCGCGTCGAGCGTGGGCGGGTCGGGCTGCGCGTCCGCCGGCACCCCGGTGGCGTCGAAACTCAGGGGTGTGTTTCGCGCGGCCGTGCGCACGCTGGCCTCGACGGACTCGACGACAGGCTTACGATCCTGTGCGATCAGGCCGCCCACTACGTGACGAGCGCCGGCAAGGGCGCGCTCACCGGCCGCCACGACGGCGCCCGCCTGCGATGCATGGACAGGCTCGTTCGCGAGAGCTCGGGCGGTGGCGAGCGCGAACGCAAGATCCTGCATGACGAGATCGTGGACATCAGCGGCGATCCTGCGGCGCTCTCGCGCCAACGCGTCCTCCACGACTCGGCTCCGACGATCCCACAGGCGCGGGCGGAGACGGTCGAGTGTCGGGAGCGTGCGGCTCCGGCGGGCCCGTACCGACGGACGAGTCGCCTCAGGATCAAAGCTCGAGATCGGCTGCGCTACCGACCGCCCTGCATTCGCCGACACCGAGCCACGCGGCACGCCGTGAACGTGGGCCTCCCCCTGGTTCCCGACTGTTGTGATCCCTTTCACGTCCCCCTACCTTCCTTGGTGGTCTTGCATGATAACCCGAGTGGAGCGCGCTCACGACGCTCCCTCGTTACATCCAGGTCAGCTCAAAGCCCCTCGACAGCCCCCTCTTCAGCAGAGGCATGTCGAATCGATGCTCTCGTCGTCCTCGATCGCATGACACAAAAGGATAAACGGATAAACGCCCATTTTGCAAAAGAATTGTTGCTTTTTTGCCCGGCAGATGCGAATGGCTCGAACGAGATGCCGAATCGGGTCGGACGCTCCCGCACGGTACCGGCGCAATGGCGCGGATCGGCCGGGGCTGCGGATACCTGGAGGCGCACATGTCCTGGCCGATCCACGATCGGCCAGCCG
>JBAUXH010000114.1:0-14624 GCA_049584155.1 Solirubrobacteraceae bacterium | reverse complement strand
CATCGACAGCGCCGCGCGGCGACCGCTGGCCGATCTCCGATCGGCAGTGGGATACAGCGCCGCGGCCACGGCCGCGAACACGAGCACGGCGAGGCCAGACTTGAGCTCGTTGCCGATGCCGTAGAAGCGCGCGCCGAGAATCGGGTTGGGGCCGAGCAGCGAGCGCATCAGCAGCTGCGTGCCCGCGAGCGCGTCGATCGCCAGCGCGAGGACCGCCACGATCGCGGGTGCGAGCAGGGCGCGGGGCCACGGCAGCAGCAGGTCGGTGAGCGCGCCCAGCGCCAGACAGGCGAGCACGATCGTCAGATACTCGACAGCGGCGCTCGGATGCAGGGCCGCGGGAATCAGTACCGCGACGGGTGTCCACAGTACCCCCAGCGCGCCGGTGCGCATCGCCCATGCCCGGGCGCGCGGTGAGGGAGCGCAGACGAGCAACAGGAGCGCCCAGGCGCTCAACAGCCAGCCGAGTGCGCGTAGTCGCCGGGGTCCGAGTACGTGCAGGCGAGCCATCAGCGCACCCAGGCTCGGGGAGTGCAGCGGACCGTTGGTGTGGATCGGATCGCCGCGCATATCGGCGGGGAGCGGCTGAGTCGGGTCGAGGTGATGCAGGATCGTCGGGGCGAGATCGATCGCTGCGATCAGGCCGCGCTGGTTGGTCGTCTGCGAGGTCAGTGTCATCACCGTCGACGGACCGGTCCGTCGGGCTGGTTCGCCCGGCGAGAGTCCGGCGGCGCCGGCCCACAGCAGTTCGTGCCCCCGCGGCGCGCGCGCGCGCTGTACGACGAGTAGCAGCTCGCCTGGGGTGCGGGTCGCATTCAGTGCGCGCAGATCCCCGACGCCGGTCTGACCGGCCGGCAGGTCGGCTACTACCAGGAGATGCGTCCGGCGTAGTGCCGCGATGCGAGCGAGCAGCGTGGGTGGCGCCCCGAGCGAGACAGCCGCCACGCGCCCGCCGCGATCGGCGCCCGCGATCGAGTCGAGGGTGTCGGTTTCGATCGCTCCCGCGTAAGCGGCGCCGCCGGAGACCTGTGCCGCGAGCAGGCCGGGACGCAGCAGTTGGGGAGCTGTTTCGGCGCGCGTGCGCGCGGCCTGCCAGCCTGCGATCGTCCCGGCGGTTCGGTACCGGTTTGTTGGCGACAACGACATCACCGGTGGCTGTCTGGGCGAATAGGCAGAGTTCGCGATGCGCGCACCCTGGGTGATGTCGAGCAGTAGCTGCTCGGCCGAATAGGAGCCCTGCGTGGCGGACATGATCCCGACGGACAGGTCGGGGATGCTCGCGAGCTGCGACTCGTTTGCCGGCAGGAAGACGAGCAGCGCCGAGGCGCGTGCGGCAGCGGTGTCTGCCGTTGCGCCCGGCGGACGCGCGGCGAGGGACAGCGCACAGAGCGGGAGGGCGAGCAGTGCCGCCCCTCGCCGGACGGGTGGGCTTGGAGGCTGTCTCAAAAGGCGTGTACGCCCGGATGCGTCCCTGGACGCGGCGCTGGATCGCCACGTGACGGCTTGCACGTGCCACCAGCATGCGCTTCGCCGTCCCGCGTCGCCCAGCTTGGTCCAGGAACGCCCCGATCGCACCCGCCCATTTTGAGACAGCCTCTCAGCCCTCCACTCCCTCGGTCGCGACGCCGGGGCGGGGATGGGGACCGGCGCCGGGTGCGGGGGCGCCCGTGCCGCCGGTGCGAGCGCCGCTTGCGGGCGCGGTGTCCGACGGCAGTACGGTGCCCTCGATGTTCAGCCGTGGCAGCACGCGGTCGAGCCATGCCGGGATCTTCCAGGTGCGCTCGCCCACGAGGTGCAACACCGCGGGGAGCAGCAGACAGCGCACGACGAGCGCATCGAGCAGCACGGCGCTGGCGAGGCTCAGGCCGAACTCCTTGATGACGCGATTTTCGCCGAGCATGAATGACAGGAACACGCACACCATGATCGCCGCGGCTGCGGTCACTACCCGCCCGGTCAGCGCGAGACCCTCGGCAACCGAGCGCGAGTGTTCGCGGGTTTGGGTCCAGCGCTCGTGCATGCGCGAGATCAGGAACACCTCGTAGTCCATCGATAGCCCGAACACGATCGCGAACAGCATCACGGGGATGAACGACTCGATTGGGCCCTGCTGGACGCCGAACAGGCTCCCCAGCCAGCCCCACTGGAAGATCATGACGATCACCCCGAGTGCGGCGCTGATGCTGAGCAGGTTCATGATCGCCGCCTGCAGCGGTATCACCAGCGAGCGGAACACGATCATCAACAGCAGCGCGCTAAGCAGCACGACGACACCGATGAACAGCGGCAGCTTGTGACCGAGCACGGCCGCGAAGTCGACTGCGCCCGCGGTCACGCCACCGACGTACACGGCCATGCCGGTGTGGGCCTTGACCGGCGGGACCACGTCATCGCGCAGGCGCGAGACGAGCTGAGTGGTCGCATATGCCTGCGGGGATGAGTGTGGATAGACGGTGATCGTGGCCACTTCGCCTGAGGGGCTGATCTTCGCGGGGGCGACCGAGGCCACGCCGGGCGCAGCGGCGATCGCCGTGCGCAGCTTTTCGACCGAAGCACTGCCACCACCTGGAGGGGGTGGCAGGACTACGCCCTGTTTAGCCGCTTCGCGACTCGGGTTGGGGATCTTCGCCACGACCAGCAGCGGGCCGTTAAAGCCTTCGCCGAAGCCCTGCGCGAGCAGCTCGTACGCGCGGTGTGTGGTCTGGTTGGCCGGATCGTTAGAGGCGTCGCTCGAACCGAGTCGCAGCGCCATCGCCGGGGCGGCGATCAGCAGCATCACCAGCGTGGAAGAGATCGCGATCGTCCAGGGTCGGCGTTGCACGAACGCGCTCCAGCGAAGCCACGTGTGCCCAGCTTGAAGCGTGGCGTCGGTGGCGTTGATGCCAGCGAGCGCTTGGGCGCCGGTCGTGCCCTGCGTTGGGGTGGCGCTCGACGAGGCCACGGCGCTGGCCTCGGCCTCACGGGCTTCACGGGCCCGCGTGCGGCGGCTGGGTCGCGCGACGCGCGCGCCGGCGATCGTCAACAGCGCGGGTAGAAGTGTTAGCGAGGCGAGCATCACCAACAGCACGCCGATCGACGCCGAGATCGCGACCCCGTAGAGGAAGTCGACGCCCAACAGCATCATCCCGAGCAGCGCGATCACGACGGTCGTGCCCGCGAACAGGACGGCACGCCCGGCGGTGTCCATCGATTGCACGACCGACTCGCGTGCGTCTTCGAACGTCGGTCCGGGGGTGCGGTAGGCCTCGCGGAAGCGCGTGAGGATGAACAGCGCGTAGTCGATCCCCACGCCGAGTCCGATCATCGCGGCTAGCTCGGAGGAGAAGTTGGGGGTATCAACGACATGCGTGAACAACGCGATCGCGCCGAGGCCGGTACCCAGGCCGAAGAGGGCGGTGACGATCGGCAGGCCCATCGCGGTCAGCGAGCCGAACGTCAGCAGCAGCACGACGATCGCCGCCAGCAGTCCCACGGCGGTGGACAGTCCGAAGCCGGCTTGCTCGGTCGACTCGATCGCCTGTCCGCCGAGCTCTACCTGCAATCCTGGCTGACCGGCCGCGCGCGCGGTGCTCACGACGCGTTCGGCCGCCTCTTTGGGCAGGTTATTGGCTTTTTCGTCGAACACGACTGTGGCGAACGCGATTTGACCGTTGGCCGAGATCGCCTTGCCGGCCGCAGCGCCCGCGTAGGGGCTGATCACGGCCGCGACGTGCGGGAGCTTCGCGACCTGCGCGAACGTCGCGCTCATCCGCGCGCGCACGGCCGGGTCGAGGACCGTACCGGAGGAGACCTTGTAGACGATCGTGTCGCGGTCGCCCGCCTGGGCGGGGAAGCTGTGTTGCAGCAGGTCAGCGGCGCGCTGGGAGTCGGAGTTAGGCAGCGTGAAGTTATTCGAGTAACTCGTGCCTGCCGATTGCGCGAGCATGTTTACGCCGATCAGCAGCACGATCCAGCCGATGACTACGTACTTGCGATGGGTGGTCGACCAACGAGCGAGCTTCAGCATGACGGTTCTCCGGGGAGGGTCGGCGGGGCGGGGAGGGAGGCGCTCCCAGAAAGGGTAGCCGTCTCTCTCGATCCAGCCGTATCTTCAGTTCACGCTCGGATCTGCGGGCATGCGCGCGAGCAGGGCATAGCCTCCGCCCATGCGGTTCAAGACCGCGCTCCACAGGTCCCGCGGCACGTCGGTGAACACGTCGTCTGGGATCGCGGCGTGTGCGATCCAGTCGCCGTTGTCGACCTCCTCGTCGAGCTGTCCTTCGCTCCAGCCGGCATATCCTGCGAACACCCGCCGGCGAGCGGTCGCCTCGGTCAGTTCCTCGATCCCGGCGTCAGGGGCGGGAAAGCCGATGCGTCCGAGCACGAGTAGGCCCGCCGGAGAGGGGTCCAGGAACTCCGCCAGGCATACGATCGCGCTGGGCTGGACGGGTCCGCCGACATACACCGGCTCCTCCTCGGCGACGGCTTGCTCGAGTTGAGGCACCGCCTCGCCGACCGTGACCGTGGAGGGGCGGTTGAGCACCACGCCCATCGCGCCCTCCTGGCTGTGCACTCCGACGAGGATCACGGCCCGCTCGAAGTTGGGGTCGTGTACCGCCGGCGAGGCGAGCAGAAGCTGACCGCGAAGCGATTCCTCCATGATGTTATTGAGGCTAGCGCGCCGGGAGCCGTCGGTGCGCGGGCGGGCGTCGGTCAGACAGCGAGAAGGCACGGACGATGGACCGTGACGGCCACGAATACACCACTACTAACGCGTGACGAACGGCAAATGCGACGGAGGAGGCGGGCGTGAGCACGAATGAGTTCGATGTGGTCGTGATCGGCGCCGGGCCGGCTGGAGAGGTGTGTGCGGGACGGCTGGCTGCGGGCGGCCTGGAGGTCGCGCTGGTCGAGCGTGAGCTGGTCGGCGGCGAATGTTCTTATTACGCGTGCATGCCGTCCAAGGCGCTGTTGCGACCGGGGCAGGTGCTAGCCGAGGCGCGGCGCGTGCCGGGTGCTGCGCAGGCGATCAGTGCAGAGCTGGACATAGCGGCCGCGTTGCGCCGTCGCGACGAGGTCATACACGAGCTGAACGATGACGCCCAGTTGCCGTGGCTAAGCGAACGCGATATCGAGCTGGTGCGCGGACACGCGACCGTCGTCGGCGAGCGCGAGGTCCGCGTGCAGGAGCGGACGCTGCGGGCACGGCGTGCGGTCGTGCTCGCCACCGGCTCCAGTGCAGCGATCCCGCCGATACCGGGGTTGCGCGAGTGCGAGCCGTGGACCAATCGCGAGGTCACGACCGCCCACGCGATCCCAGCTTCGTTGCTGATTCTTGGCGGCGGCGTGGTCGGCGTGGAGATGGCCTGTGCGTACGCCTCGCTCGGGGCGAGCGTGACGCTCATCGAGGGGTCTGAGCGGCTGATCGCGCGTGAGGAGCCGTTTGCTTCCGAGCAGGTGTGCGAAGCGTTGGAGGCCCAGGGTGTCCGGGTGATGCTCGGCACGCCCGTCGCCTCGGTACGGCGAGATCCCGGCGCTGAGGTGGTGCTCGTGCTGGAGGATGGGCGCGAGCTGGCGGGCGAGGAGCTGCTGGTCGCGGTCGGACGCCGGCCGAACACCGCGAAGCTGGGGCTTGAGGCGCTCGGATTGGAGCCGGAGGAGCCGGTTGCGGTGCGGGACAACATGCGTGCGCTCGAGCACGAGTGGCTGTATGCGATCGGAGACGTGAATGGCCGCACGCTGCTGACGCATATGGGCAAGTACCAAGGACGGGTTGCTGCCGCGCACATCCTCGGGCGCCCGACCGCGCTGCTGAGCGATGGGTTGCGCTCGCCGCGTGTGATCTTCACCGAGCCCCAGATCGCCGCCGTCGGGTACACGCTCGCGAGCGCGCGGGAGGCTGGTCTGAATGCGCGCGCGGTGGACGTGCCCACGAGCGCGAATGCTGGCGCGAGCTTTGTCGGGCACGATGCCCCTGGGACGTGTCGGCTCGTCCTCGACGAGGATCGAGGGACGATCGCCGGGGCGACGTTCACGGGCGTCGAGGTCGCCGAGTCACTGCACGCCGCCACGATCGCGATCGTCGGCGAGGTGCCGATCGAGCGCATCTGGCACGCGGTGCCGTGCTTTCCGACACGCAGCGAGGCGTGGTTGAACCTGCTCGAAGCGATCGGCTCGGATCTCGATATTCTGACTGCGCCGGACGATCGTCAAGCGAACGGGAGGATGTAGAGCATCATGGCCAAGACTCCACAGGTAGGCGAGCCGGCGCCCGATTTCGAGCTTCCGGGCACCGATGGGCCGTTCAAGCTCTCGGACCATCGCGGCGAGCGGGTGGTGCTGCTTTTTTATCCGGGCGACGAAACGATGGTTTGCACGAAACAGTTCTGTTCGTATCGTGATCGTGCGGACGAGTTTGCGGCGTTGAACGCGACGGTTGTGGGGATTTCCTCGCAGGATTTGGAGTCCCACGAGGGGTTCGCTGGCAAGCATTCGCTCAACGTGCCGTTGCTCGCGGACGTGGACAAGGCAGTCGCGCGTGCCTACAGTGCCTATTCGGCGCGCCTGGGGACCAAGCGCGCGGCGGTCGTGATCGATGAGCAGGGTGTCGTGCGTCATCGTCATGACCATTTGTTGGGGCTCGACTACCAGTCGGTGGACGACCTCAAAGCGGCGCTGGATACGCTGCCCAGCCCGGCCGTCTAAGGGATCGCATCGCGCATCCGACGGCGCCGAGTCCACGCCGACCGCAGACGATCAGCCGCGCGTCGAGATGGCTAGCCCACCCACACGGGTGATCATGAGGGTGGACGCCAGCCTCTGGCCAGGGTCGTTTGACCCACCTCGATGATGTAGCCGTCGGGATCACGGATGTAGCAGCGTATCTCGGTCGCGTGCTGCTTCGGCGGTGTTAGGAATTGGGCGCCCCGTGCGTTCCACTCGGCGTATACCGCTTGGATGTCCGCGACCCGGATGTTGAGGAAGCTGCTCACCTGATCTGGGTCGGGCGGTGTCTGGAGTGTGACTGTGGGCTTGTCGTCGGTCGGTCCTCCTCCGGCGTTGATGATGATCCAGCTGTTGGCAAGCGCGACGTATGTGACGTCGTCGTCCGCCTCTCCGGAGATGACGGTCTTGCCGCCAAGTACGTCGGTGTAGAAGCGGCGGGAACGCTCGACATCATCTGAAACGATGAAGTGAGCCAAGACCATCTCATGGTCGATGGTGCTCATGCTGACCTCCGTTGTTGGAATTGATTCCATAGTCGCGCCTTACACCGCACATCACGTCTGTGCGTACCCTGGTCAGATACCCAGTCGCCGTCGCGCGCTCGCCCCGCTTCCATCACGACCTCCCGTTCGGAGGAGCGCAATGGGTGTCGCGTGGAGGCGATAGCCCCACGGTCAGTGTCCTGCACTTTGGCCGCCGTCGATGTGCAAGACCTCTCCGGTCAGGAAAGGTGCCGACTCTAGATATAGGACTCCACCTACCACGTCCTCGATCTCGCCTACCCGACCGATGGGGTGTAACGCGCCCATTCCCGTGTAGGAGCTCTCGTCGTGAGTCGGCGTTTTGATCACGCCCAGAGAGACGGCATTCACCCGTAGGCCACGGGAGGCATACTCGATCGCAAGCGATTTGGTGACCGCAACCAGGCCTCCCTTGGTCAGGACGGGCAGAGCGGCTGGTCGACCGCTATCCGCCTGCTCAACGAGCGTCGTCGACACATTGACCACGTGCCCACGGCCCTGGTCGAGCATGTGCTTGATCGTGCGCGTTGTCATGTGAAAGAAGCCCGCCAGGTTGACGGCGACCAGGGCGTTGAAATCCGCGAGGGTGTAATCCGTGAAGGGCTTGCCGATGTAGATCCCGGCATTGTTGATCAACGTGTCGATCCGCCCAAAGCGCTCGATCGCTGCGTTTACGATGCGCTGCGCGGTATCAGGGTCGGCGATGTCGCCCTCGACGGCAACGATGCCAGGGTCCTCTGAGGGCCCGATCGATCGAGCGGTCACGATCACGGCATACCCGCGCTCACGGTATGCCTTCGTGAGGCCCGCGCCGATTCCCTGCGAGGCGCCGGTGATGATCGCTACCTTCTCCTCATTGCTCACAACGATGGTGCTCATGTTGGCATCCGCAGATCGGTTTTGGTTCCTGGCATCGATCCAGCGTCGCGCATGCCTGGCGAGGTGGCCGTCGGTCGTTCAGGTTTCGCGCGCGATGCGCTCCCAGGCGCGGATCGAGGTGTTGACGTGGTCGATGCCGGTTTGGAGCGTTCGGCGTGGGCCGGGTTGGCTTGTGGGGGGATATGTGGCGAGCACCGCTTCATAGTTTTCGAGGAGCGGTCGCAGCACGGTAAGTTGGGCATTGGCCATGCTGGCGGGGTCTGCGCCGAAGAAGATCTTCAGGAAGGCGAGGTCGCGTAGTTCGGGGAAGTCATGTGTTGGTGTGTCGATCCAGTGTTTGAGGGCGTCGCACCCAGGGTCGGTGAGGGTGTAGAGCTTGCGACGACGGCCTTCTTGTTGCTGTTCCTCGGTGAGGTAGCCGGCGCGGGCGAGGCGCGCGGACTCGGCGTAGAGCTGGGAGCGAGGCAGTGACCAGAAGTGTCCGATGGAGGCGTCGACGCGCTGCTTGAGCTCATAGGGCGTCGCCTCACCGGCGTCGGCGATCAGGCCAAGCACGATGTATGAGGTCGGCGTCAGCTGGATCTCTCGCATGCGACTCAGGCATGATACAGTCCAGACGGTCCGTCTGAGACAGACCGTCCGTCACATACCTATGCCCACATACCTATAAGGGGTCGCAGATGCCGCAGATACGCCAAGCAGATTCGCGGGAGGCCCCCTCTTCGGCCGAGGAACTGGAGCATCTGGGCGAGGACCTGGGGGCGGTTTCGACGCGATGGTCGCCACGCGCCAGGGAGCTGCGCGGCTTCTTCGAGCGGTGGGAGAGCGCGTGGGGGACGTACGATCTCGACGCGCTGGAGCAACTCGTCACGCAGGACATCACCTGGGATGATCCCGCGATGCATGGTCAGACAGTGCATGGACGTGCGCAGTTCAGGGCCTTCACCGAGACGTTCTTCGGGGCCTTTCCGGACGTCGCCTTCGAGAGCCTCGGCACGCCGTTCGTGGACCTCGGGGGTGCGTGGCTGGGGATACGCTGGCGGATGAGCGGCAGCTTCACCGGCGAGCTCGCGATCTGGGGTGCCGACCCCGGCGCCGCGACGCTCCCACCCACTGGCAACACTTTTGAGCTTGAAGGTGTCGACCTGTACGACCTCCACGATGGGCAGGTCCGTAACTACTCGATCGTGTATGACCTCCTGGAGTTCTCACAACAGCTTGGCCTGTCCTCCTGAATGTTCGTGGGAACCGCGGTCATCGCCGAGATGAAAGAGACGATCGCGCAGCCGATTACGCTCGGCGCCGACACGAAGGCGGTGCTGGTGGCGGCCGCCGTGATGTTCCTCTGTGCACTGCTGCTGGGGGTCTGGAAGTACCAGCAGATCAGGACCTCCGAGAGCCATACGGCGCATGTCTATGTGGACGTCGCTCACCGCGCCGCGCTGCTCTACAGCTTCGCCCTGCTGCTGGTCGCGACGTTCGTGCAGCTGAGCGGCTTCGGCGAACTCGTCAACCTCTTGGCGGCGGGCGCGATGACGTTCTACTTCTACGCGGCGGTCCTCAGCTATGCCATCCACGGTCGGCGGGAAGACACCGACAACCAGTTCCGCGACCCGAACAGGTCGACACACCCCTCGATGGTCACCTTGATCGTTGCTGAGATCGCCGGTTGGCTGATCCTGATAGCGGGCTTTCTTGACGGGCAGATCTTCTGAGCGTGGGTCTTGCCGCCGCGTAGAGTGCGGCTCGGCAGGTGCCTGGGCCCAGACAGCGTCAGTGCGGTAGCGCGGTCTGTTCGATCTCGGACGCCGGGCGCTCCTCGGGGATACGCCGGGAGTGCAGCTCGGCGAGCTCAAGCTGCAGGCTGCGCGGACGTTCACCCGGGGCCGGGGAGCGCCTGCTCCAAACGCCCTGCGAATCAAGCTCCCACGCGTTCTGGTTATCGGCGAAGGCTCGCTCTAGCGTGTCGAGCAACTCGGCGCGCAGTGTTGGGGACTCGATTGGGGTTGCCAGCTCGACGCGGTGGTCGAGATTGCGCGGCATCAGGTCGGCCGAGCCGATGTAGATCGTGTGCTCGCCGTCGCGCTCGAACGCGTACAGGCGCGAATGCTCGAGCAGCCGTCCGACGATCGAGACGACGCGGATGTTCTCGGAGACGCCGAGGATGCCGGGTCGCAGACAGCAGATGCCGCGCACGTTCAGATCGACCTGGACGCCGGCTTGCGAAGCCTCATACAGCGCCCTGATGCAACGTCCGTCGACGAGCGCGTTCATCTTCATCATGATTCTGCCCGGCGTCTGGGGGGAGTGCGAGGCGATCGTCCGCTCGATCTGGGCGAGGATGCCGTCGCGCAGCTGGTTGGGTGCGATCAGCACCTTGCGATAGTGCAGTGGGCGGCCGAAGCCGGTGAGGTAATTGAACATGTCGGCGACGTCGGCGCCGATCTGCTCGTCGGTGGTGAACAGGCCGAAGTCGGTGTATAGCCGCGCGGTCGCGGAGTGGTAGTTGCCGGTGCCGATGTGCACGTAGTTGCGCACCCCGTCGCCCTCGCGGCGTACGACGAGTACGCACTTGGCGTGTGTCTTCAGCGCGGGTTGGCCGTAGACGACGTGCACCCCGGCCTCCTCCAGCGCCTTGGCCCAGTGGATGTTCATGCGCTCGTCAAAGCGTGCCTTCAGCTCGACCAGCGCGACCGCCTGCTTGCCGCGCTCGGTGGCGTCGATCAGCGCTGGTACGAGTGGGGAGTCATCGCTCGTGCGATACACGGTCTGCTTGATCGCGAGCACGTTCGGGTCGGCCACGGCCTGCTGGACGAAGCGCTCCACGGAGGTGGAGAAGGAGTCGTAGGGGTGGTGCACGAGCAGGTCGCCTTCGCGCATCGCCCCTAGCACGTCGGGGCGCTCGCCCTCGTGTCGCAACAGGCGCGGGTGGGTGCTGCCGAGCAGGGGCTCCTCGCGCAGCTCGCCGTAGCCGGGGAGTCGCACGAGCTGCCACAGTGCGCCCATGTCGAGCAGCCCTGTGACCGGGTAGACCTCGTCCTCGGCGACACCCAGCAGTTCGATCAGCTCGTCGCGCAGACGCTCGGAGCAGTGCGTGCCGATCTCCACGCGCACGATCTCGCCGAAGCGGCGGCGACGCAACTCGTCCTCGACGGCCTGCAGCAGGTCGGCGGCATCGTCGGAGACCTCCAGGTCGGCGTCGCGCGTGACCCGAAACACGTCGCAGTCGACGATTTCCATGCCCGCGAACAGGGCGTCTAGGTGATTGGCGATGACGTCCTCCAATGCCACCAATGTGAGCGGCCCGCCGGAGGGCTGCTCTAGCGCGACGAAGCGCGGCAAGATCTCGGTGGGAACCTTGACGCGCGCGAACACGGTCTCCTCGGTAGCCGGGTCGCGCACGAGTACGGCCAGGCTGAGGGAGAGGTTGGAGATGTAAGGGAAGGGGCGCCCGGGGGCGACCGCGAGCGGGGTCAGTGCTGGGAAGATCACGCGCCGGAAGTGACGGGCCAGCTCGGCGCGCTGATTCTCGTCGAGCTCATCTACACGGACCACGGCGATCCCGTGCTCGGCCAGGGCGGGGCGCAGCTGCCCTTCAAAGCAGTCGCCTAGGCGTGCACCCAGCTCCTGCGCGCGCTCGCGAATCAGGGCGATCGTCTGCGAGGGCGTACGTCCGTCCTGACTCGGGCTCTGCACGCCCGCGTCGATCTGGTCGTGCAGACCGGCGACGCGCACCATGTAGTACTCGTCGAGGTTGGTCGTGTAGATCGCGCAGAACTTGACCCGCTCGAGCAGCGGCGCGGCCTCGTCCTCGGCAAGCTGCAGGACGCGGTCGTTGAAGTCAAGCCAGGACAGCTCACGGTTGATGTACAGCGCTGGATCGTTCAGTGTGGGGTGATCGTCGTTGTCGTCGAACATTTCCTGCTCTCACGCTACACCGTCGGCGTGTAGAACCTGTTGCAAAGTCAGCTCGACCATCGAGCGGACGCCCGGATACCGCTAGTCTGATGGTGGGCAAATGGCGCGCCAACTCTGGCTACTACGTCACGCCGAGGCTGAGCCGCACGGCACGCGGGCGGACTCGGATCGGCGGTTGACCCCGCGCGGGGAGCAGCAGGCGCGCGCGGCAGGAGTAGCGATCCAGCGGCTTGCGGTCGCGTTCGATGAGGTGCTGTTCAGCCCGAAGGTACGCGCCCGCGCGACCGCACAGCTCGCGGCCGAGGGCTGGAGCGCGCAGCAGCGCGAGCTTCTGCGCGAGCATCCGCCGCTGGCGGGCGGATTCGATGCATCGCAGGCGATCGACGCGCTGGCGGGGGTTCCCGCGCAGGACGGTCGCTTGCTGCTGGTGGGTCACGAGCCCGACCTGTCGTTGACGGTCGGGGGACTGACCGGCGGGCGGATCGACTTGAAGAAGGGCGGCCTGGCGGTCGTGCGGTTAGAGAGCCCCGCCCACCCCGGCGGTGAGCTCGCGATTCTGATGCGTCCCCGCGAGCTCGCGCTGATCGCCGGCGTCCCAATCGACCGGGACTGAGGTGGGGGAGGCGTCGGTTGCGGCGCCGGGGGCGACCGAGACGTCGATGTCGCCGTCCTGCACGGAGCTCGCGGCGGCGGCGATCGCGTCTAGCGACTCCGCGGCGAAGCGGTAACCGATGCCGAAGTGGGTGTGGATGTAGCGCCAGCGCGGCGAGGCGCGCTCGAGCTTCTGGCGGAGCTTGCGCACGAACACGTCGACCGAGCGGTCGCCGCGGACCATCGCGTAGCCCCACAGGCGCGAGTAGATCTCCTCGCGCTCGAGCACCCTGCCCTCGGCGGCGGCGAGCAGCTCGATCAGCTCGAACTCGCGCCTGGTCAGGTCGAGGCTGTGGTCGGCGACGAACGCCTGGAAGCGGTCGGTTCGGATCTCGACCTCGCCCGCCAGTAGCGGCTTGACCTCCGTGCGACCGGTGGCGCGGCGACGGCGACGCGCGACGCCCTGCACGCGCGCGATGACCTCCTCGGGGTGGCAGGGCTTGGTGATCCAATCATCGGCGCCGAGGCGCAGCCCGCGGACGCGCTGGGCGACGGTGGAGGGACCGGTGCAGACGACGACACCGAGCTCTGGTAGTGCACCGCAGAGGCGCTCCAGCCACTCCCATGCCTGTGGGCCGAGCACCGCCAGATCGACGATTAGGGCGCTCAGGCGCATCGAGGCGATCGCGTCGGTGGGGACGGGCCCGGCGAGTACGCGGTGCTCCCAGGCGAGGCGGTCCAGACGCTTGCTCAGGACCTGAATGAAGCCACTGTCGCGGTCGAGCACCGCAATGCGCAGCGACGTGCCGCCCTGGGTGCTTGACGGCGCCGCCTCCTCCGTGGCGCGGATACTTTCCGTCATCGCCGCGCAGTCTAGGGGACCACGTGGACCCCGTGTGCAACGTCCTGCCCACGGTAACAGGATGTTCACAAGCGAAAATCGCTATTTGCGAGCCGGGCGGAGCGTACCGGGGGTGCGGGGCTCCGTCTGGACGCATGCTGTGCCGACGGCGCGAGGGTGGGCGAGCCTCAGCGGGCCCGCCCGATCGTCGAGGAGTGCGCTCAGGAAGATTCCGGGCTCGTGTCGGGCGCGGCGTCGGGCCGCGTGCCGACCGGATGGGAGGAGTCGGAGAACTCGCGGAACAGGCCGGTGACGACGAAGGCGACCTGCTCGCCGATGTCCACGGCGTTGTCGCCGATGCGCTCCAGTGCGCGGGCGACGAGGATCATGTGCATCGCCCACTCGCGCGTGTCGGGGTCCTCGCCGATCTCGATCGCCATGCGGAAGATGTCGCGGTTCAGGCGATTGATCTCGCGGTCCTGACGGACGAGGTCCTCGGCCAGTTCGACATCGCGTCCGGAGAAGGCGGCGCGCGACTGGATGACCTCCGAGCGCGCCTGCGCGCCCATCTTCAGCAGCGCGTCGAGGACCTCGCGGCGCACCGGCGGCTCGTGGCCCGAGAGGGGGATCAGCTTGGCGATGTTCACGCACTGATCGCCCATCCGCTCGACGCGCATGATCACGTGCAGCAGCGCGGCGACGAGGCGCAGATCGCCCGCGACGGGGGCCTGCAGGGCGAGCAGCGAGAGGATGCCCTGGTGGACCTCCAGGTAACGGCCGTCGAGGCGGTCGTCGTCGGCGATCACCATCTGCGCGAGCTCGACGTCCTGGTGGTTGAGGGCCTCCATCACGCGATCCAGCTGCTCGACGACAAGGTCAAGACCGCCGAGCGCGCGCTCCTGCAGCTCCATCAGCTGCTGCTGGAAGTGCACGCGGCCCTGGGCTGGAGCGGGCGGAGCGCCGTCGTTGGGACCGCCGAGCGAGTCGGGGATGCCGACCGTCGGGCGGTCGGGCTCAGCCGAACTTTCCGGTGACATATTCCTCGGTCCGCGAGTCGTTGGGGGTGGTGAAGATCTCGTCGGTCGGTCCGACCTCGACGAGCTGCCCGTCGAGCATGAAGGCGGTGCGGTCGGCCACGCGCGCGGCCTGCTGCATGTTGTGCGTGACGA
>JBAUXH010000113.1:0-72472 GCA_049584155.1 Solirubrobacteraceae bacterium | reverse complement strand
GGGCGCGCCCGTTGAGGGTCGCCGTCCTCGGCCTCGGCCTGATCGGTGGCTCGATCGGGCTCGCGGCGCGTCGGCGAGCGGGAGCGCGGGTCAGCGGTTGGGACCCCCATACCGAGGCGCGCGCGCGCGCGCTGGAGCTGGGCGCCGTCGACGAGATTGCGCCCGATCTCGCTCGCGCGGTCGCTGACGCCGATGCGGTGTTCGTGGCCGCGCCCGTGGGCGTGATCGCGCAGACGGTGCAAGCGGCGCTTCAGAGCGCTGGAGCCGAGACGGTAGTCACAGATGTCGGCTCGACCAAGCGCGCGATCGTCGAATCGATCTCAGACCCACGTTTCCTCGGCGGACATCCGCTCGCCGGGTTAGAGGCCGCCGGGGTGGAGCACGCGCGCGAGGATCTCTTCGAGCAGGCCATCTGGTATCTCTCTGTGGCCGGAGACGCCCCGGGGGATGCCTACGAGCGGCTGCACCGTCTGATCGTCAGCTTCGGCGCTAAGCCCGTCCCGTTGGACGCAGACACGCACGACCGCCTGATGGCAAGCGTCTCCCACCTCCCACACGTGCTCGCCAACCTGCTGGTTGCACAGGTCGCGGCGGCTCAGCGCGACCAGGGTGAGCCGTCCGCGCTCCCCGGCACGCTGGGGATTGGTCCGAGTTTCCGCGATGCTACGCGGGTGGCGGGCTCCAACAGCGAGATCTGGACCGACATCTACATCTCCAACCGCGAGGCCCTCGTGCAGGCCATAGACGAGCTGACGGGTCGACTCGCGCGGGTTCGCTCTGACCTGCAGGCGGGCGACGCGAGCGCTGTGCGCGACTGGAACGAGCGCGCTCGCGTCGAGCACGAGACGCTGTTGCGGCCGGGCTCGTAGGGTTCGGCTCGATGAACCAGCGCTTCGAGCCGTCCAGTGGGCTCGCCGGTGAGCTGCGCGCTCCGGCGGACAAGTCGATCTCTCATCGCGCCGCATTGCTCGGGGCGATGGCCTCTGAGCCGGTGCGGATCGAGAACTATCTGCACGCGGCCGACACTATGTCCACCCTTGAGGCGGTGCGCGCGCTGGGTGCGCTCGTGGAGATCCGCGACGGGGAGACGACGATCCGCGGCACCGGCCTGCGCGAGGCGCGCGAACCAGACGGGCCGATCGATGTCGGTAACGCCGGTACGTTGATGCGCCTGCTCCCGGGCTGGCTAGCGGCACAGGAGGGTCGCTCGTTTACGCTCGACGGCGATGAGTCAATCCGTCGCCGGCCGGTCGATCGCATCGCCCTCCCGCTGGGACAGATGGGCGCCGAGTTGGCCGCGCGAGACGGACGCTTTCCGCCGCTGACGGTGCGCGGCGCGCGCCTGCGGGCGATCTCCTGCGAGCTGCCGGTGGCGAGCGCGCAGGTCAAGTCGTGCGTGCTGCTGGCGGCGCTCGCCGCCGACGGTGCCACCACCGTGGGCGAGCCCGAGCGCAGTCGCGATCACACCGAGCGGATGCTATTGCGGGCGGGGGTGAACATCCACCGCAACGGTCGCCATGTCACGGTCGTCAACGCCGACGAGCTGATCCTTGACCGGGTGTGCGTCCCCGGCGATCCCAGCTCGGCTGCGTTTCTGGTGGCCGCGGGTGTGCTCGTGCCCGGCTCGCGCCTGTTGCTGCGCGACGTCGGCGTCAACTGGACTCGCACAGGATTTCTACGGATCGTGCGGCGGATGCGCGGGATCGTGCTCGGCGATCTCGAGCCGGAGACCGGTGAGCTGTCCGCGGAGGAGCCCGTCAGCGACCTCGACGTCGCCCACGGCGCGCTGGAGGCGACGGTCGTCGAGGCCGACGAGGTACCGCTCGCGATCGACGAGCTGCCGCTGGTCGCGCTGCTCGGTTGCTACGCCGAGGGCGAGACGATCGTGCGCGGGGCGCAGGAGCTGCGCTTGAAGGAGATCGATCGCATCGCGGGCGTCGTCGAGGGGCTCCGTGGTCTCGGAGCGGACATCGATGCGACCGATGACGGGTTCGTCGTGCGTGGCACGGGCGGCCTGCGCGGTGGGAGCATCGACGCACGGGGCGATCACCGCATGGCGATGATGGGAGCCGTCGCCGGCCTGGCCTCGCGCGAGGGGGTCGAGGTGGTCGGGGTCGAGGCCGCCGCTGTGTCCTATCCGGGGTTCGTGGAGGACCTGGCGGGGCTGCACTCATGAGAACGATCGCCGGGCATTCGCGCGAGCGCGCGTTCAGGGTCCACAGACTCGTGCCGATCGCGTGCTCGTAGCGATCGACGGTCCCGCCGGCGCCGGCAAGTCCACGGTCGCTCGTGCGCTCGCGCAGCGCCTCGGTTACACCTACCTGGACAGTGGCGCGATGTATCGCTGCGTGGCGCTTGCCGCCCTGAACGCGGGCGGGGGAAGCGTGTCACGAGTCGCGGGAGCGCTCGGCGAGCTGGCGAGCACCGCGGCGATCGGCTTCGCCGGTGACGTCGATGGCGCGCAAAGTCGTGTGCTGCTGGACGGGCGTGACGTGAGCGAGGAGATCCGCACGCCGACGGTCGCCGAGGCCGCGTCTCTGGTTGCCGCCGATCCCGATGTGCGCGCGGCGCTGGTGGCAAAGCAGCGAACGTTGATCGCGACCGGTGACTGGGTCGCCGAGGGGCGCGACATCGGCACGGTCGTAGCGCCCGCAGCAGAGCTGAAGATATTCCTCACAGCCGACCCCCGCGAGCGTGCGCGGCGACGCGCGCGCGAACTGGGTGCCGATCTCGAGGCAGTGCTCGCCGAGCAGACGCTGCGCGACGAGCGTGACTCCACGCGCGAGCACAGCCCGCTGGCGACTGCGTCGGGGTCCGTGACGCTCGATACGACAGGGCTGAGCGTGGAGCAGGTGGTGGATCGCATCGCCGGGTTGCTGACGGACTGAGCGCCGGTCATCCTCGCAAGGGTCAGGCCGCGAAAACGGAGACGTGGCGCGCGGCCGGTCATACTGGCCCAATGCTGAAGGTCGCCATCGTCGGCTATCCCAACGTGGGCAAGTCCTCCCTGATCAACCGCCTTACGGGCACTCGGGAGGCGGTCGTGCACGAGCGTCCGGGGATAACGCGCGACCGCAAGGAGCTCGATTGTGAGTGGAATGGGCGCCGGTTCAAGCTGATCGACACGGGTGGGGTGGACTTCGAGGACGAAGACCCGCTGGCGGGCTCGATCCGCGACCAGGCCCGAGCCGGACTCGCCGATGCGCGGGTGGCGGTGCTGGTTGTGGACGCACGCGCGGGAATAAGGCCGGGCGATGAGGAGATGGCCGACCTGTTGCGCCGCTCCTCCGTTCCAAGCATCCTCGCGGCCAACAAGTGCGACGGCGTGAGTGACATCCCGCAGGCGGCGGAGTTTCACCGTCTTGGTCTGGGCGAGCCGCTGGCGGTATCCGCCGCGCAGGGTCTGGGTTCGGGTGATCTGCTTGACCGGATCGTGCAGTTGCTCCCTGAGGAGCAGGACGAGCCCGATGAGGACACCGTGCGCCTGGCGGTGATAGGGCGGCCGAACGTCGGCAAGTCTTCGCTCGTCAACCGCGTCCTCGGCGAGGAGCGCACGATCGTCTCTGAGTTCGCGGGAACCACGCGCGACGCTATCGACACGCCCCTGGTCGTGGATGGGCGCAAGCTGACGCTGATCGACACGGCTGGCATTCGTCGTCAGTCGAAGGTTGCCGACTCGGTCGAGTACTACACGACGCTGCGCTCCCACCGCGCCGCCGAACGCGCGGATGTGGCGTTGGTCGTGTGCGACGCGCGCGACGGCGTCACCGCACAGGACCTGCGTATCGCCGAGCTGGCGATGAAGTCCGCTTGTGCGACCGCGCTCGTGCTGAACAAGTGGGACATTTACGAGGGCGACGAAAATGGGCTCGAGCACGAGCGTGCACGGGTGGCCGAAAAGCTGCGATTGCGCCCACGCGTGTTGACCGCCAGTGCGAAGACCGGCCGGCATGTGGCGCGCCTGCTGAACGAGGCGATCACGCTGGGCGATCGCATGTCCGGACGGATCCCCACGCCCGAGCTCAACCGCTTCCTGGCGGAGGCCGTGCAGGCGCGCCAGCCGCCGGTGGGGACACGACGCAGCGCCGGCCAGCACCGTCTGAAGCTCATCTACATGGCCCAGATCGGCGAGCGTCCGCCGCGCTTTGCGATCCAGGTCAACTCTCGCACGCGCGTGACCCGCGACTACGCCTACTTCCTGGAGAACCGGTTGCGCGCGCGCTACGGGATGGACGGTGTGCCACTGATCGTCGACTTCGTCCAGCGGGGAGAGCGCGGGCGCGGCGCCGACACGGCGCGGCCCGCGCGTGCCGGTCGCTGAGACTCCGGCTCAAGACTTCGACATCACTGGCGCGGACTCCGCGTCCACCCGCGAATGGCGGTGTGCGAGCGTCGATATAGACTCTCCCGACTTTGACCGCCAGCAACGAACGCGGAGCCGACCCGAACCCATGAGCCAGCACGCAGACAACGAGTTCCTGTTCACCTCCGAGTCCGTCACGGAGGGGCACCCGGACAAGATCGCCGATCAGATATCCGACGGCGTGCTCGATGCCGTGCTGAAAGATGACCCCTACGGTCGCGTGGCCTGCGAGACGCTCGTCAACACCGGCCTGATCGTCGTCTCGGGCGAGATCTCGACCGACACCTACGTCGACATCCAGCAGATCGCGCGCGACACCGTGCGCAAGATCGGCTACACAGACGCCGACCTCGGCTTCTCGGCGGACTCCTGCGCAGTGCTCAACGCAATCGACAAGCAGTCGCCCGACATCGCCCAAGGCGTCGATACGGCGCTGGAGAAGCGTACGGACTCAGACGACGACGACGAGCTCGACGTCGCCGGCGCGGGCGATCAGGGCATGATGTTCGGGTACGCGACAAACGAGACGGAGACACTGATGCCGCTGCCGATCTCACTCGCGCACCGGCTCGCCGAACGCTTGGCAGCAGTGCGCAAGGACGGCACGCTCGACTACCTGCGACCGGATGGCAAGACGCAGGTGAGCGTGCGTTACGCCGACGGCAAGCCGGTCGAGATCGAGAAGCTCCTGATCTCCACCCAGCACGCCGAGGGCGTCGAAGCGGAGATCGCCGACGGCCTCTGGCAGCATGTTGTCGAGCCAATTCTGCCGAGCGAGCTCTACGACGCTCCCAAGCTGCGCAAGAACTTCCTCGTCAACCCGACCGGTCGCTTCGTGATCGGCGGTCCGGTGGGCGACGCGGGACTGACCGGACGCAAGATCATCGTCGACACCTACGGCGGGATGGCACGCCACGGCGGCGGCGCGTTCTCGGGCAAGGATCCCTCCAAGGTCGATCGCTCGGCGGCCTACGCGGCGCGCTGGGTTGCCAAGAACATCGTCTCCGCCGGACTGGCGCAGCGCGCGGAAGTGCAGGTCGCCTACGCGATCGGCGTCGCGCACCCGGTGTCGGTGATGGTCGAGACATTCGGCACCGAGCTCGAGGGTTGCACGCGCGGTCAGATCGCGCAGGCTGTCGATGAGGTCTTTGACCTGCGCCCGGGCTCCTTCCGCGAGGAGCTCAAACTGCATCGGCCGATCTACCAGAAGACCGCTGCCTACGGCCACTTCGGCCGCGACGAGCAGGACTTCACTTGGGAGCGCACCGACAAGGCCCAGGCGCTGCGCACTGCCGCCGGACTCTGACCTAAGGTCGAGGCCGATGGCCTCGATCGCTCAGGTGGAGCCGCTGACGATGGCCCGCGCGCTGCGCGGGCCCTTCGACTATCGCCTGCCGGAGGAGTTGCGTGGAGGCACG
Organism: Solirubrobacteraceae bacterium; assembly: GCA_049584155.1. GTDB lineage: Bacteria > Actinomycetota > Thermoleophilia > Solirubrobacterales > Solirubrobacteraceae > Palsa-744. The sequence goes on along the minus strand of JBAUXH010000113.1, from coordinate 66,691 downwards.
GTCGACGTTGGCTCGATGCTGGTCGTACCGTTCGCCCGCCGCCACGTGCTCGGGGTCGTAGTTGGACTGTCCGAGGAGAGCGCAATCTCGGAGGAGAAGCTGCTCGCGCCGTTGCGCGCCCTGGATGAAGGCCCGCCCGCCCTGCCCGTCGAGCTGGTCTCGTTGGCCGAGTGGATCGCGGCGGAGTACTGCTCGACGATCGCGCGTGCGTTGACGCTCGTGCTGCCTCCCGGCGCGGCGCGCAGGCTTAGCGGGCGCAAACGTCGCAAGGTCGTTCGCAGTGAGCATCTGCCGGTCGGCGCCCGTCGACCGCTGCCACCGCCACTCACGCCCGCTCAGGAGCAGGCGCTTCGGTCCCTCCAGGAGGCGCTCGAGGGACGGCGTTTCGAGCGGACCCTGCTGCAGGGTGTAACAGGGTCGGGTAAGACCGAGGTGTATCTGCGCGCGGCGGCCGGTGCGCTGGAGCAGGGGCGTGGCGCGATCGTGCTCGTGCCGGAGATCGCGCTGACGCCACAGATCGTCGGGCGCTTCTCCGAACGCTTCGGCGAGACCGTCGCTGTGCTGCACTCGCGCCTGCGTCCGGGGGAGCGCTACGAGGAATGGCGGCGGTTGCGCACCGGTGAGGCACGGGTGTGCGTCGGTCCGCGCTCAGCGGTGTTCGCGCCGATCGAGAGGCTCGGGCTGATCGTCGTCGACGAGGAGCACGACGCCTCCTATAAGCATGAGGGCGACCCCCGCTATGACGCTCGTGAGGTCGCCGTGCAGCGGGCGCGCTCCGCCAACGCGCTGCTGGTGCTCGGGAGTGCGACCCCACGCCCGGAGAGCGTGCACCGCGCCAGGGACACCGAGGGACCGGCGCGGACGCCGCTGCGGCTGCGTCTGCCCACGCGGGTTGACGAGCGTCCATTGCCGCAGGTGAGCGTGCTCGACATGCGCGGCGAGCAGAGCGCCGGCCTGCACCCGCTGACCGTTCAGGCGCTCGCCCAGGTGCGGGAGACCAAGGGCAAGGCGATCGTGCTGCTCAACCGCCGTGGCTGGTCGAACTTCCTATCTTGTCGCTCGTGCGGAGGAGTGTGGAGCTGCCCGGAATGTGACGTCGCGCTTGTGCTGCACCGTCGTGACGGCTTTATCGCCTGCCATCACTGTGGACATCGTGAGCCAGCGCCCGAACGCTGCGAGCAGTGCGGTTCGATCTCGGTCGGACGCCACGGCGCGGGCACCGAGCGCGTTCAGCACGATCTTGCTGCCGCGCTCGACGGTGACGAGGACCGGTTTCCGGTCCTCCGCCTCGACGCTGACACGGTCGGTGCGGACGGGAATATCACAGCGTTGCTGCGCCGGTTCGAGGCTGCCGAGTCGGGCGTGTTGATCGGGACGCAGATGGTCGCCAAGGGCCACGACTTCCCCGACGTGACGTTGGGTGTAGTGCTCGACGCTGACGCGACCCTACGATTTCCAGACTTTCGCGCGGAGGAGCGCACGTTCGCGCTGATCGCCCAGCTCGCCGGGCGCGTCGGGCGCGGCGCGGATGGTCGCGTGCTCGTGCAGACGATCGCGCCCGAGGCCCGCGCGATCGCATACGCCTCGCGCCACGACACCGACGGGTTCCTCGCGGGTGAGCTAGAGCGCCGTGAGGCGTTGCGCTACCCGCCGTTCTCGCACCTGATCAGAATCGTGTGCGCTGCCGTCGAGAGCGCTCCCGCGCGAACGGCCGCGAGCGCGCTGGCGGAGTGTCTGGCCCTGGAGCCGACTGCAGGCACGAGCGTCTTGGGCCCAGCCGCCCTGTTTCGCCTGCGCGGTCAGGAGCGACAGGTGCTCGTCGTCAAGGCGTCCGAGCGCCGTCCCGCCGTGCGCGCCGTCGGCGAGGCGGTGCGGCGTGTCGCGGAGGATCGCGCGCACAGGGGCGTGAGCTTCAGCGTCGATGTCGACCCCCAATAAACTGGCTCTTATGACTGAGGACGATGTAGAGGCCGAGCACGCGCAGGATGCACCCGCTGTCGAGGAGCTCGACGAGCAGACGCGTGCCCGTCGTGACGCGGCGCTGGCGCGAGTGCGCAAGCTCGGCGATCCGGTGCTGCGCGCGAGCGCGGTAGAGGTCGATCGCTTCGATGACTCCCTGAGGAGCGAGATAGAGCGTATGGGGGAGCTGATGAGTGACGCTCTCGGTGTCGGGCTGGCGGCCACCCAAGTGGGAATCCTGCACCGAGTGCTGGTGTATCGCGCGTACGCCGACGATCCGATCACGGCGATGGTCAATCCGGTAATCGAATGGCGCAGCGATGAGCTCGAGAGCGCCGAAGAGGGCTGTCTGAGTATCCCCGGCATACACGTCGAGGTGGAACGCCCAGCACGGGTTCGCGCACGCGCGACCGACGCGTTTGGGGAGGAGTTGCTCGTCGAGGCTGAGGGACTGGAGGCGCGCGTGATCCAGCACGAGGTCGACCATCTCGACGGCATCCTGATCCTCGACCGGATCTCGCGCGAGGCACGCCGAGAGGCGATGCGCGAGCTGCGCGAAGCGCGCCACGGAGGCGCGTCGGGGCCTCGGCCCGAGCGCGCGGTTGCTTCCGAGACGAGTCCCGCATAACGCTGCGCGTTCGCGGCGCGGGGGAAGGAGCTCAGATCATGCGCACCGTGTTTCTGGGCACGTCATCGTTTGCCGCTGCTGTGTTGGGACGCCTGGCGGCGAGCGAACATCACCCGTCGTTGGTGGTTACACGCCCGGACCGTCCGCGAGGGCGAGGACGCAAGCTCAGCTCTCCACCTGTGGCGGATGCCGCGCGGGAGCTCGAGATCGAGATGGAACAGCTCGCGAGCATCAACGAGCCCTACGCGTGCGAGTCGATTGCGCGAGCGCGCCCGGATGCGGTGATCGTGTGTGCGTTCGGGGCGCTCATCAAGGAGCCACTGTTGTCCGCATACGAGCTACTGAATGTGCACCCCTCGCTGTTGCCACGCTGGCGTGGCGCGGCGCCGGTGGAGCGTGCGATCATGGCCGGTGACGCGCGCACCGGCGTCTCGATCATGCGCCTAACCGCAGGTCTGGACAGCGGGCCGGTGTGTCTAACGGAGTCGCTCCCGATCGACCCGCACGACACATACGGGTCGCTGGCGGAGCGTCTGCAATCCCTCGGTGGGGAGCTGTTGGTAGGAGCACTTGACCTCATCGCGGGCGGTGAGCCGCCGGCGTTTGTCGAGCAGCCCGAGTCGGGTGTGACCTACGCCGAGAAGATCCTCCCCGAGGACCGTCTGCTGGATCCTGTCCGTCCGGCACAGGAGCTAGAGCGCGCCATCAGGGCGCTGAACCCACACATCGGCGCACGCCTTCAGCTAGCCGATGGGGGACTGCTCGGCGTGCAAGAGGCCCGGGTCGCGTCCGATCCAGGTGTAGCCTGGCCGCCGGCCGGGGCGCTCGCGGCGGACGGCGAGCGACTGCTGTATGGGACGGCGCGAGGAGCGCTCGAACTGATACGCGTGCAACCACCGGGCGGTCGTCCGATGGAGGCCGGCGCGTATTTGCGCGGACATGACCTCTGAAGCCCGCGTGTGCGCATACGCGGTCCTGCGCCGCGTGTTCGAGCACGGCGCCTACGCCGACCAGGCTCTGCATGGCGAGTCCAAGAAGTTGTCTCCGCGAGACCGTGCGCTGGCGATGCGCCTTGCCTACGGTGCGGTCCAGCGCAAGGGGACGCTCGATCATCTAATCGAAGGGCTTGTCGATCGACCCATCGGGCGGTTGGACCCTCCGCTGCTGGCGGCGCTGCGACTCGGGCTGTACGAGCTTCTGTATCTGGACGGCGCGCCCGACTACGCAGTCGTCGCCGACGCGGTCGAGCTCGCCAAGACCCACGCTCGTGCCGGCCACGGGCTCGTCAACGCGGCGCTGCGTCGCGCTGGGCGCGAAGGCTCGGCTGCGCTGCTGGGTGGGATGAGCGACGGGACGCCCGAGCAGGCCGCGATCAAGCACTCCCATCCAGAGTGGATTGCGCGTCTGTGGTGGCAGGAGCTCGGCGCCGAGGATGCACGTGCGCTGATGGCATACGACAACGAACCAGGCGAGGTGGCGTTGCGGGCGAACACACTCCTCACCGATGCTCCCTCGCTGGCACTGCAGCTCCCGCCACGTACGCACGCAGATCCCGATATACCCGAAGCGCTCGTGCTGGAGGAGGCGTTCGACGTCCACGGTTCGCCGCTCTGGAGAGAGGGTGCGTTTCTGGCGCAATCGCGTGCGGCGATGCTTGTCTGCCGCGTGCTGGCGCCGCAGCCGAACGAGCGGGTGCTCGACTTGTGTGCCGCGCCGGGAGGCAAGAGTACTCACCTCGCCGCGCTGATGGGTGGGGTGGGGGAGGTCGTCGCGGTCGAGCGTGACCGTAGGCGAGCGGGCGCGCTCGTACGCACCGCACAGCGGTTGCGCGCCAACAACGTGCGCGTCGAGTTGGCCGACGCCACCCAGCCCCGGCCCGAGGGGACGGTTTATGACCGCGTTCTGGTGGACCCGCCATGCTCGGGACTGGGGACGTTGCAGGCACGCCCCGATCTGCGCTGGCGGATCGAACAGTCGCGCTTGGCGGAGCTCGAGCGCGAGCAGGCAAGGATCCTTGCCGCGGGCGCCCAAGCGCTCCGTCCGGGCGGCGTGCTGGTCTACTCTACGTGCACGATCTCCCCGACCGAGAACGAGCGCCGGATCGCCGGTTTCTTGGACGCCCATCCCGATTTCTCACTCGATGATCTCGGCGTCGAGTTGCCCGTGCTGCGGCACCCTTCATCGGCCGCGCCCGAGACCGTGCTGACCTTGCCCCATCGCGACCGCACCGCGGGCTTCTTCATCGCGCGGCTGCGCCGGGCGGGCTGAGACCGTGGCCGACGAAGCGGAGAAGCCCAGCAAGGCTCCGCCCGAGCTTGGCCCCCGCTGTCCGCACTGCGGCGAGCCGTGGTTGCGCCCGACGAACCTACCGGGGCGCTATCGCTGCGTGTACTGCCTGCGCCGCTTCGAGCTTACCTCGGTATGTCCGAACTGCGGCGAGCACTCGACGATCGTGCGCATGTCTTCCACCGCGATCCTCAAGTGCAATAACTGTGGCGACAGTATGTTGCAAGCCATATGAGCGAGTTCGTCAGTGAATTGCTGGGCGGTGTGCGCGTGGCGCCGTCGATCCTCTCCGCCGACTTCGGCCGCTTGCGCGAGCAGGTCAGAGAGGTGCTGGACGCGGGCGCGCGAGTGATTCACGTGGACGTCATGGACGGGCACTTCGTCCCGCCGTTGACGCTGGGGCCGCCGGTCGTGGCGGCGCTGTCGGAGACAGTGCGCGAGGTGGGCGGGATGCTCGACGTCCACCTGATGATCGAGCGCCCCGAGCGGCAGGTGAGCGAGTTCATCAAGGCCGGCGCCCACTCGATCACAGTTCACGCCGAGGCCACACCGCAGCTCGCATACGCCGTGCATCTCATACGCGACAGTGGCGCCGGGGTCGGCGTTGCGATTAATCCCGGCACGCCGGTCGCGGCCCTATCGGAGCTCTCTGGTGCGATCGACCTGACTCTGTGCATGACCATCAATCCTGGTTGGGCCGGACAGCCGTTCATCGAGAGTTCGCTCGAGAAGCTTCCGCGGGTGCGCTCGCTCGTTGGCGAGGACGTGGCAGTCGAGGTGGACGGTGGCATCGATACCGCGACCGCTCCGTCCTGCCGTCAGGCCGGCGCGAGTCTGTTCGTTGCGGGCTCGGCGATCTTCGGCAGCGACGATCCCGGCGAGGCTTACCGTGCGATCGCCGCGGCAGCCGGCGCTGACTGAGTGACCGGCGCGCCGCGTCTGTAGACGATGCTAAGCATCAGTGCGAGCAGGCTGGTCGCGCCGAGATAGCCGATCTCGGTGCGTAACAGTTCTTCGCTGACGATCGGCGAGAACATCCACGCGACAAAGACGACTGCCGCGATCGCCCAGCAGACGGCTGCCGTGCGTGCCCGGTCGCGGGCGAGCACGGCCTGGTTCAGCGCTCCTGAGGTCAGGTGCATGCCCATCCCGAGCCCAATCAAGGCCAGGCCGAAGCGGTTGTAGGCATAGTGCTGGCCGAATAGGTGCTCCATCACGAAGGGGCCGATAGCCAGGAGGCCGAGCGCGACCGCTCCGGCGAAAGCGGCGATCGCTCGCACGGTCACGCGGATCGCGTGCGCGAAGGCCTCGTGGCCCTCCGTCGCCTCCAGGCCGGTCAGATGGGGCAGCAGCGAGGTCTGGATCGCTTGGAACAACTGCAGTGGGGCGCGTGCGATCAGCAGGACGTTGAATACGATCCCGGCGAGCGCGCGGTTACTAGAGGTGGCGTCCACCGTCAACACGGCGGCATTCAGGATCGTCTGCTCGGAGAGCATGATTCCGGACACCGCCAGCGCAAAGCCCGTACCCCGGCGTAGCGACAATCCCTCATCGTGGGCGGCGGTCTCCTGGACGCCCTCGGCGCCCGGACCGGCCAGGGCCGCATCTGCCTCGTCCACCGTGATCGGCGCCACGGTGAGCGCGGCGTCGGTCTCATCGGTCTTCGTCGAAGCGGAACTGTGCCCTTGTCGTTCGCCGCCTCGTCGCGCGAAGGCCGCCGGCACTACAACCAGTGAGACGAACGGTGCAGCGGCGATCCCCAGCGCGACCGCAGTCTGGCCGCTGGTGATGCCCAGTGCGGCGGCCAGCGCGAAGCAGATCCGAGAGATCGACTCCATCAGCACCAGGCCGCCATATAGGGCGAAATACTTGTGTCCCGCCAGCCAGCCGCGGGCGAAATAGCTGGCCGCGTAGGCGAGTGTGCCCACCACCAGTACGGCGTACAGTGCGCTGTAGCCGTCGAACACGTGGTTCACGAGCTCTTCGCGCAAGGCGAGTGCGATCACCAGGAATGCCAGTGCGAAGCCCGCCTGGATTGCGATCGGGACGCGCAGTGACTGCTCGGCCTGTCCGCGCGCACGACGGTCAGCGATCGTGCGCGAGAGCAGCTGTTCGATCGGCCGATAGATCACCGAGATGACCACGAACATCACCGACCACAGCACGTCCAGACGCTGAGCCGATTCTTCTCCGAGCACGTGGCTGGCGATCGAGAAGTACGCGAACGTCAGCAGGCCCGTCGAGGCGATGCCGATCGAGAGGATGCGTGCGCCGCTGCCGTAGGAGCGTGGTGGTCGACCGCCATCGGTGCCTGGCGGGGCCGGGCTGTTCGTCTCGATCTTGCTCGCGACCGATGAAGGGTCGGAACTAGAGGCTCTTGACACGAGCCTTACAGGCGGACAAGCAGCATCGTCCACGGGAACGGCGAACGGACCCCGATCACCTCGCCGTAGCGCGAGAGTAGATCGACGAATGTCCGCTTGGACCAGTGGTTCAGATGGCCGGGGGTGTTGCCGAACTCGCGCCAGTACGCGCCGCGGGCCATGTTGAGCATCCGCCACAGCGGCTCGCGTGGGACCGAGACAAGCAGGTGGCGCTCGGCACAACGCGCCATCTCGCTCAAGGTGTGCTCGGGATCGGGGACGTGCTCGAGCACCTCGATCGCCGTGGCGAGGTCGAACTCATTCTCGGCGAACGGCAGGTTCTCAGCCTGCATGACGCGATACTCGAGGTTCGGAGCCGTGTGTTGCTCCCAGCCCGCCTGGATCGACTCCTCCTCCAAGTCGATCCCGACGACACGCGTGCTCTCACCGAGGTGCTGCGCCCACTGATATACGAGCACGCCCTCGCCGCAGCCGACGTCCAGCAGGGACCGGGGGTCGGCACGGGCGAGGAGCTCATCCAGCGCGCCCTCAAACCCGGCCATCATGCGCCGTACCGCCGGATTAGTCGAACCGTACTTATCGTAGGTATTGCCGGTGACGATCCCGTCCTCGGATACGGTCACGCCCGCGCTGGTGCTCATCCCAGTCTCACCGCCTCGCGCTCCTGTGTCGGACCCTCCCTGGTCGGTCCGACTGTGGTCGCATCGTCCGGCGTCACACCAGCCTCCGCGGGAGCCTCGCTTGCGCTGGGCAGGATGGAGGAGTCATCGTTCGCTTCGTAGTGCGAGGGCGCGACACCCAACTGCAGCTCGATGCGGCGGACTCGCTCGAACGTGCGCTGGGTCATCACGCGCTGAGCGGCAAGTAGGTCCCCGATCACACCCAGCGCCCACAGCACCACGGCGGCGATGAACAGTACCGCGCCGAGGATCAGTGACTGGACGTGACCCTTGCCATTGCCTTCGGCGTAGGCGACCGCGAAGCGGATCCACACGCCGATCGACACCAGCCCCATCAGCAGTGCAAGGCTCCAGAACACGCGCAGCGGCTCGTACTGCGCGTAGATGCGAAAGATCGAGATCGTGTTGCGGCGCACGTAGGCGCCCATCGACGGGAACAGGCGCGACTCGCGCGTCTTGGGATTGGTGCGGATCGGGACGTGGTCGATCGCGACCAGCAGCTTGCCCGCCTGGATGATCGTCTCAAGCGTGTAGGTGAACCGCGAGACGACCATCATCTGGATCGCGGCCTCGCGGTTGTAGGCGCGAAAGCCCGAGGTCGTATCGGGTACAGAGGTCGAGGATGCCTGGCGCACCACCCACGAGCCGAGGCGTTGTAGCGTCTTCTTCAGCGGCGAGAAATGCTCGATCCCGCTGACCTCGCGGTCGCCGACGACCATGTCGGCCCGTCCGTCCACGATCGGGCGTACGAGCCTGGCCACGTCCGGTCCGTAGTACTGGTTGTCGGCATCGGTGTTGACGATCACGTCGGCGCCCAACTTCAGGGCGGTGTCGACGCCGGCCTGAAAGCCCGCGGCCAGCCCCTTGTTGTTGGTCAGACGAACAAGATGATCGACACCATGAGCGCGCGCGACCGCGATCGTCTCGTCGGTCGAGCCGTCATCGATGATCAGCCACTCCACGATGTCGAACCCCTCGACCTGGCGCGGCAGGTCGGCGAGCGTGCTCGGCAGTTGCTCGGCCTCGTTGAAACAGGGGATCTGGATGATGAGCTTCACTAGGGTGAACCCTACCCCGTGCGGCTTCCTCGTCAGGGCGGCTGCTTGCAAGGATAGGCTCTGCGACCGATGGCCAGCGCGACGCTAGTAGGAATCTGTTTCAAAAAGATCGGCACGTCCGGATTCGTCCCTGGACACTGCGCTGGATCGCCACGTAACGGCTTGCACGTGCCACCAGCATGCGCTGCGCCGTCCCGCGTCGCCCAGCTTGATCCATGAACGCCCCGACCGCACCGCCTATTTTGAAACAGGTTCCGAGCACTCCGCGGCAGGACTCCACTCCGCTGCGGCGATTGCGAGCGATCGACGCCTCGACGTGGGCGAAGATCGGGTTCGCGCTGCTGTGCGCGATGGCGCTGGTCGGCTACTTCGCCTATCCGACCTATCCGACCTACGACTCCTTCTATGCGCTGTTGTGGGGCAGGGATCTGCTGCACCTGCACCTGCCGGACTTCCGCGTGTATCGCGGTCCGACCGAGCACCCGCTGGCAATCGGGTTCGGGATGGTGTGCTCGATCTTCGGGCAGGGTGGCGCGCGGTTGATGGTGCTCGGGTCGATCGCCTCGTTCGTGGCGGTCGTCGCCGGTATGTACAGGTTGGGACGGTTGTGCTTCGGCCCGGTCGTCGGGCTGTTCGCGGCGCTGCTCGTGCTGAGCCGATTTTTTATCGAGAACCTGGCTGCGCAGGGCTATCTCGACATCAGCTACGTCGCGCTGATCGTGTGGGCGATCGTGTTCGAGGTGCAACGCCCGCGACGGGGCACGCTCGTATTCGTGCTGCTCGCGGCCGCCGGGCTGTTGCGCCCTGACGCGTGGGTGCTGAGCGGGGCATACTGGCTGTGGTGTGTGTGGCCACCGATCGGAGATCGACGGGATCTCCGATCGGCTCGCGGGGAGGCCTCGATCGGCAACCGCCGGCGGCTGTCTTACCTGGCTCTAGCCCTGATCGGACCGGCCGTATGGCTCGCCTTGGATGGAGTCGTGACGGGCGATCCACTGTATTCACTGCATGCCACCGCCGGCCTGGCCCAGGAACTCGAACGCACCCAGGGACTGTCGAGCGTGGTCGCGTCGGTGTGGACGTTCGGTGTACGGATCGACAAGTTGCCGGTGATTCTCGGCATACTTCTTGGCCTGCCGATCGCGGTGTGGCTGGCGCCTCGGCGCGTGCTCACACCACTGGCAGCGCTGGTGTTGCTGATCGCGGTGTTCGTCGCCGAGGGCGCGGCCGGCGCGTCGGTGATCGATCGCTACCTATTGGGCGCGGCGATCATGATGTTGCTGTTCTGCGCGGTCTCGATCGGAGGCTGGGCGATGCTACGCCCGAAAACCACGCTGCGGCGAGTGTGGCTACTCGGGGCAGTCGCGTTGATCGTATACGGGGGCGTATCGGTTGCCACGACGCTCAGCCTGTCGAGCTTGCGCACGACGCTGGCCTATCACGAGGACTTTCACGAGGGGCTGGCCACGGCGCTGTCCAACCCGCGTGTGCACGCGGCCTTGAAGCGCTGTCCGCTGCTGTCGCTGCCGGACAACAAGCTGATCCCCGATGCGCGCTGGATTCTGGACAGCGTGGGTCAGCACGACATCGTCGCACGCAGCCAGGCGCGCGCGGACTCAAAGAAAGGCGCCCACGCGTTGGCGGAACGGTTGAACCACGGCAGCGTCGCCGTCTATCCCCTGGGTAGCGCGGTGTTCTTCAAGGCGATCGTCGACGTCGGCGACGATCCTCGCGACCAGGTTCCACAGGCCGGCTACCACCGCATTTACACGAGCCGCTACTACGCGGTCTATGACAACTGCTGAGGGCTCACAGGCGGCGTACGGCGGCGCGGGCGGGTGCTCGTCCGCCGCTAGCGTCGTTCCCGGCGAGGGCCCTGGCAAGGCCGGCGGGACCGAGAGCGGCGGCTCACGCCGCTGGGCGTGGGCCGGGTTGGCACTCGTGCTTGCGGGTGGACTCGGGTTGCGGTTGTGGGGTGTTCGGCAGGGGTTGCCCTACGCCTACAACGCAGATGAGGCCGATCATTTCGTGCCGCACGCGATCGCGATGTTCGGGCACAGCCTGAACCCGCACTACTTCGCCAACCCGCCCGCCTACACCTACCTGCTGCACTACGTGTTCGCCATCGCCTACGGCGGGACGACCGGCATCCAGCAGGCGATCGCGACGCATCCGGCGGACGTGTACACGCTCGCGCGAGTGGTAGCGGCCCTACTCGGCACGCTGGCGCTGTGGTTGCTGTACGTGACCGGGGCGCGCCTGTTCGGTCGTGGCGTCGGGCTACTCGCGGCGGCCATCGAGGGGGTCGCTTTCCTGCCGGTGTTCTACGCGCACCTGGCGCTTAACGACGTGCCCACGCTGGCGCCGTTGACGCTGTCTTTGCTGGGGAGCGCGGGAGTGGTGCGCAAAGGCCGCGCGCGCGACTACCTGCTGGCGGGGATCGGGCTGGGCCTGGCGTGCGCGAGCAAGTACACGGCCGGCATCGTCCTGCTTCCGCTGCTCGCGGCGAGCGCCGCGAGCTATCTGCAAGCGCAGCCGAACGCCGCCCGGCGCGTGCTCACCGGGCTCGCGCTCGCGGGTGTCGCAGCGCTTGTCGGGTTCCTGATCGCGAACCCCTACGCGATCCTCGACTACTCGGAGTTTCACTCCGAACTGGTGCATCAGTCAACGCTCTCGGCCGAAGCCCAGGGCAAGCTCGGCGCCCCTCACGACGGTGGGCTGGCCTACTACCTGTGGACGCTCACGTGGGGCCTCGGTTGGGCGCCCGCACTGGCGGCGTTGGTAGGCGCACTGAGCGTTTGGTGGCGCGAGCGGGCGCTCGGTTGGGTGCTCGTGCCTGCTCCGCTCCTGTATCTGGCGTTCATGGGTCTGCAGGGGCGCTATTTCGGTCGCTGGCTGCTGCCGATCTTTCCGATCCTGTGCCTGCTTGCGGCGCTGTCCGCGGTGCAGCTAGTGGACGCGATCGCTCGCCGCAGTCCACGCATGCGCGTCGCGGCTACGACGCTGCTGGTCGCGGTGCTGCTGGCACAGGGTCTCGTATACAGCGTCCATGCGGGCAGGACTCTTGCACGCGCGGACACGCGCAACCTGACGCGCGCCTGGATGCTCGCGCACATCCCGGCCGGGGCGCCGATCGTGGTCGAGCCCGTGGCGCCCAACGGGTGGGGGACGCGCTGGAACAAGTATCCGTCGTTGATCTCGCGTGTCTCACCGACGGGCGCGCTGGAATCGACGGCGACCGCGAAGGTCGGCATCGAGGATTACGAGCGTACGCTCGCCCCGGCATTGATCGACTACTACCAAGCGCACGGCTATTGCTGGGTCGTGAGCGGTTCGACCGAGTCTGGGCGCGCGTTTGCGGACCCTGGCGCAGTGCCCCGTGCGATTGCCTACTACCGAGCGCTGGCGCGGAGGGGAGAGGTCGTCTATCGCTCCTCGCCGTATGCGTCTGGGCAGAGCCCGGTCGCATTCGATTTTGACTGGAGCTTCGATTACTACCCCCTCGCCTACCACCGCCCTGGGCCGCTGATGACGGTCTATCGCTTGCACGGCGGCCGGTGCCGCAGCTGAGCGGGGTTATCCTGGATGCACAGATGATGATCAGTACGGACACCGACTCGGAGCACCTGGCGCGCGCGATCGAGCTGGCACGCAACGGCGCCGGCGTGGTCAAGCCGAACCCTGTGGTCGGTGCGGTGGTCGCCCGTGAGGGGGAGGTGCTCGGCGAGGGCTGGCACGAACGGTTCGGCGCAGCGCATGCCGAGGTCAACGCGATTGAGGCGTGCGGTCTGGCTGACCTGAGCGGCGCGACGCTGTACGTGTCGCTGGAACCGTGCTGCCACGAGGGCAAGACACCGCCGTGCACCGACGCGATCGTGCAGTCGGGGATCAGGCGTGTGGTGGTCGGCTCGGACGATCCGACCGAGAAGGCCTCGGGACGAGGGTTGGGGATCCTACGCGACGAGGGCGTCGAGGTCTTACTCGCCGATGGCGAGCTGGCTACCGGCGCGCGGTTGCTCAACCAAGCGTTTCGTAAGCACGCACGTGTTGGGCGGCCGTGGGTGCTGTTCAAGTCCGCAATGACGCTCGACGGCAAGGTCGCCACGCGCACGGGCGACTCGCAATGGATCAGCGGCGAGAGCAGCCGCGAGCTCGCTCATCAGTGGCGCGCCTCGGTCGATGCGGTGGTCGTCGGAATCGGCACTGCGCTGGCCGATGACCCGCGGCTGACCGCCCGCCCGGACGGCATCACCGACGAGCTCGAGCGATCCCAACCTCGACGCGTTGTGTTCGACTCGCTCGCGCGGCTCTCACCCGGCTCGCAGCTAGTGTCGGCAGCGCTCGAGATACCGCTCACGGTCGTCGTCTCCCGCGCTGCCGCCCGCGCTGACACGGACGCACTGGAGGCCGCTGGTGTGCAGGTGCTCGTCGCAACCGGCGAGAACGAGCCCGCGCGGGTACGCTCGGCGCTGGATCAGCTCGGGGCGATCGGCGTCGGATCGGCGCTACTCGAGGGAGGTCCACACTTGGCAGGCGCGTTCCTGGACGCGGGCGAGATCGACGAAATCCGCCTGTTCCTCGCGCCGCTGCTGCTCGGCGGGAGTACTGCTCGCGATCCGCTAGAGGGCAAGGGCGTCGAGCAGATCTCTGAGGCATTGCGTGCCCTGACGTGCGAATGCGAGCGTGTCGGCGAGGATCTTTTGATCAGCGCCAGATTGCGCGAGTGGTGAGCTGATGGGCGCTCGCCAGTGGTCAGAGACTAGGAAGAGGGCATGTTCACCGGCCTGATCGAGGATCTTGGCAGTGTGACGGCGCTCGAGCGCAGCGCGGAGGGCGCGAGGTTGCGTATCGGGACACGCCTCGCGAGCGAGCTCGAGCAGGGCGATTCGGTCGCCGTCGACGGTGTATGCCTGACCGCTATCGACATTCGCGACGGGGGATTCGCGGCAGAGGCGATGGCCGAGACGCTGCGCCGCTCGGCGCTCGGTGCGCTGGAGCCCGGGGCACTGGTCAATCTCGAGCTTGCGTTGCGCGCCGACGGGCGTCTCGGTGGACATGTCGTGCAAGGGCATGTCGATGGCACAGGACTCGTGAGTGAGATCCGCGAGGAGGGCATCGCCCGCGTGCTCAAGATCGACACCGACCCTGGTGCGGTGCGCTATCTCGTGGAGAAGGGGTCTGTCGCAGTGAACGGTGTCAGCCTTACGGTAAGCGGATTGCGCGAGGATGGTTTTGAGGTCTCCCTGATACCGGAGACGCTCAGGCGTACCAACCTGGGAAGCATGGCCGTTGGGGAGCGGGTCAACCTGGAGGTCGATGTGCTGGCAAAGCATGTTGAGCGACTATTGGAGGCGCACGCATGAGCAGACCTAAGACCACTACAACCGACCAGCCTGAAGCGAGCGCAACCCCGTTCGCCACGATCGAGGAAGCCTTGGAGGAGATCCGGGCGGGACGGATGGTGGTCGTGTGTGACGACGAGCACCGCGAGAACGAGGGCGACCTGACGCTCGCTGCGCAGTTCGCGACCCCCGAGGCGATCAACTTCATGGCTAAGGAGGGGCGTGGGTTGATCTGCCTGTCGCTAACCCCCGAGCGCTGTGAGGAGTTGGGGCTGGAGCTGATGGCGGCGAAGAACGAATCGTCCTTTGAGACACCGTTCACGGTGTCGATCGAGGCGCGCGAGGGAGTGACCACGGGTATCTCCGCGCACGATCGCGCACGCACCATCCAGGTCGCGATCGACCCGAAAACCCATCCGCGCGATCTCGTGCAGCCCGGGCACATCTTTCCGCTGAAGTCCCGCTCGGGCGGCGTGCTGGAGCGCACCGGCCAGACCGAGGCGGCGGTCGACCTGGCGCGCCTGGCGGGCCTGAATCCCGCGGGGGTGATCTGCGAGGTGATGAATGACGACGGCACGATGGCGCGGGTCGGCGACCTCGCCGACTACTGCGCGCGACACGGACTGAAGATGATCACGATCGCCGATCTGATCGCCTACCGTCGCCGTCACGACAAGCTCGTCGAACGCGTCGCCTCCGCGCACCTGCCGACCGCGCACGGCGAGTTCGAAGTCGTCGGCTACCGCTCACTCGTCGACGAGAAGCATCACGTGGCGCTCGTCAAGGGCGAGGTCTCCGGTCAGGAGGACGTGCTCGTGCGTGTGCACTCGGAGTGCCTCACCGGCGACGTGTTCCACTCGCTGCGCTGCGACTGCGGCGAGCAGCTGGAGTCGGCGCTGGCGATGATCGAGGCAGAGGGCGAGGGGGTGCTGCTGTATCTGGCCCAGGAGGGGCGCGGGATCGGCCTGCTGAACAAGCTCAAGGCCTACCGCCTACAGGAGAATGGCCTGGATACCGTCGAAGCCAACCTCCAGCTTGGGCTGCCCGCCGATCTGCGCGACTACGGGATCGGCGCCCAGATCCTCGCCGACCTGGGCCTGTCCTCGATTCGCATCCTCACGAACAACCCCAAGAAGATCAAGGGTTTGGAGGGCTATGGGTTGTCGGTCAGCGCGCAGGTCCCGATCGAGCACGCGCCGAACCCGCATAACGAGGAGTACATGCGCACGAAGGCTCAGCGGATGGGCCACACGCTGCATCACCAGGGGTTGAACCTCGACGCTGAGATGCTGCATTCCGAGCGTAGCCATGGCATCGTCGAGGGAGATCGCGAGCAGTGAGCGCCTCGACCTATGCGATCGTCGTCGGTCGCTTCTACGAGGACCTCGCCGCACGCCTGGTAAGCGGCGCGCGCGAGACGTTCGCGCAGGCCGGGCACGAGGATGTCGCGGTGTTCGACGTGCCGGGCGCCTACGAGCTTCCGCTGGCCGCACAGTACGCCGCCGAGTCGGGTCGCTACGACGGAGTCGCGTGCCTGGGCGCTGTGATCAAGGGCGAGACCGACCACTACGACTTCGTCTGCGCCGAGACCGCGCGGGGGGTTATGCAGGTCGGGCTCGACACCGGCGTACCGTGTGCGTTCGGCGTGTTGACCTGCGAGACGATGGAGCAGGCGCTCGCGCGCGCCGGTGGGGACAAGCGAGATCAGGGACGCCACGCCGCTGAGGCCGTGCTGGCGATGGCGGGGCTGCGCGCCGAGCTGCTCGGCGGTTGAACGGTCGAGCGGCTAAACTGCCGGACGCGATGGCAAAGGTATGTCACAGTTGCGGCAAGGGTCCGGCGTTCGGGCAGAGTCGCAGCCACTCGATGGTCGCCACTAAGCGCCGCTTCGACCCGAACCTGCAGAAGGTGCGGATCCTCGTCGGCAAGGCGCCGCGGCGAGTGTATGTGTGCACCCGCTGTCTGAAAGCCGGCAAGGTCACCAAGGCCGCCTGAGGCCGCGGGATCACCCGCGAGCGCGACCCGGAGACCTCGCGTTCGGCGGTCCGTGTGATGGTCGTGTGAGCGGGATGGGTTGGAGATATGTCGTCACCGGGGCACTCGCACAGCCCGATCTCCGAGCGACGTGATAAGACCTAACGCAGTGAGCGACACCAACCTGGTTCGTTTTCGCGCGGCGGTAGCAGGAGCGCTGGCGCATTTGGAGTCCCGCCGCGAGGAGGTGAACGACCTCAACGTGTTTCCGGTCGCCGACGGAGATACGGGCGACAACATGGCGCTGACTTTGCGCGCGGTGCTGGACGAGCTCGACCGCCTGCAGGGGACGAATGGTCATGAGCGCACGATCGATGAGATCGGACGCGAGGAGATCGTGCAGTCGGTCGCTCGCGCCGCGCTGCTGGGCGCGCGGGGCAACTCGGGCGTGATCCTGTCGCAGCTGATTCGCGGTGCGGCCGAGGAGCTCGTCTCGCGTCCCGGCCAATTGATCGACGCGACGTTGATCGGCGCGGCACTGGCAAATGCGGCGGATCGAGCTTACGCGTCGGTGCGCGAGCCGGCTGAGGGCACGATCCTGACGGTCGCGCGCGAGATGGCATACAAGATCATGACCGACGTCGCGCACAGCCCACAGGACACGCGCCTGGGACCTACGACCGATCCGGGCACGCAGGACATCGCGATCGCCGACGCACTGGAACGCGCGGTGGCGACCGGGCAGGAGTCCGTCAAGCGCAGCCCGGAGCTGTTGGCGGCGCTGCGGGAGGCCGGCGTGGTCGACGCCGGCGGGTACGGGCTGACGATCATTTTTGCGGGTGTGGTGGCGGCGTTGCGCGGTGAGGAGGCGCCCGATCTCGATCACTACGCACCGGCCCAGATCACCCATCCCCAGCACGTCTCCGGCACATATCGGTTCTGCACGAACTTCGCTGTCACCGGCAGCGGGCTGAGCGCGGGCTCGTTCGTCGAGCCGCTGGAGGCGCTGGGCGATTCGGTACTGGTGGTCGGCGATGAGAGCACGCTGAAGGTGCACCTGCATACCGACGAGCCTGAGCGCGCAACCGCGGTGTTCGCGCAGGTGGGGGAGATATCGAGACTGGATATCGCCGACATGCGCCTGCAGGTCGCCGAGCGCGACGAGCGTATGCTGAGCGCGAGTACTCCGAATGGCGCATCGTCCGCCGGTCTGCACGACACGGCGAGGCCTCGAGCGCGCTGCGGCGTCTTGGCGGTCGTCAGTGGCGAGGGGCTGGCCGGCATGTTCGGCGAGATGGGCGTGTGCACGATCGATGGCGGACCGACGATGAACCCCTCCACGTATGAGCTGCTCGCGGCGATTCACGAGGTTCCGGCCGAGGAGGTGTTGGTGTTGCCGAGCAGTCCCAACGTGACGATGGCCGCCGAGCGTGCGGCGGAGCTGTCGGACAAGCAAGTGCTCGTCGCCCCCGCGGCGGGCCAGCAGGCGGGGCTCGTGGCGGCGGTCGCATTGGAGGCCAACCGCGGCGTGCAGGAGAACGCTCAGGCATTCGTGCAGGCGCTCGAGCATGTGCGTACGGGCGCGGTCGCGCCTGCTGCCCGCGACGACGCTCAGGGCCGGTTCAAGCGCGGTGAGGCGGTCGGATTTCTCGCCGAGGAGGTCTATGCGTGGGGCGATCCCGCGCAGACGCTCGGTGCAGTGATGACGAGTCTTGCCGAGGAGGCGGAGCTGATTAGTTGTCTGGCGGGTGAGGACGCTCCGCTTTCGCCGGCGGAGATCGAAGCGATGATGGTCAATGGCGACGCCGAGTTGGAGTTGCGCGACGGTGGCCAGCATGCGTACTGGTGGCTGCTGGCGGCTGAGTAGCGCCTCGGCGTGCGACCTTGACCCTGACGACCGCGACGCTCGCCATCATGCAGGGTTGCGGATGTCCCTAGTTGCCGCGGCCAATCACAAACCACCGTCCGATCGATCGGACGTCCTGCGGGCGTTCGCATCGACCGAGGGCTTGACGTGGGAGGAGTTGCTCCTCGCCCCGGTGCACTGGCCGAGACCCTCGCGCCTGGAGGACGCGCTAGAGGTTACGCCCGGCAAGATGGCCGACGGGTTGCATGCGCTTGGGCTGAGGAATGTCGGAGCGCTGCTCGAGCACTTGCCCAGAGATAGTCGGGACGCGCGTACCGTCGGCGGCCTGAAGGGAGGCGAGGCGGCCACGGTAGCCGTGCAGGTGCGCACGATCGCCGCACGGCCGGTGAGGCGGCGGGGGATGAAGCCGCTGGTCGAAGCGAGCGTGTTCGACGAGACGGGCACGATGCGCGCGACGTTCTTTAACCAGCCGTGGCTGGCCCAACGCTACAAACCCGGCACGCGTCTGGTGCTGCATGGAAAGACGACGGCGCGTGGCACGTTCAATGTCGCCCACCACGCGGTTGGTTCGGACCTCGGCGCCGATCTCGGCGTGGGCGAGAGCGGCGCGCCGGGGGAGATCGTCGCCCACTATCCGGCGACGGACGGCGTCAGCTCGACGCAGATCCTGACGCTCGTGCGCGGCTGCAGGGATGCGTTTGCGGACGTGACGGAGGCGCTTGGTGGCGGCGCCCGCGTGTCAGAGGGACTGCCCGACCGGGCCGGCGCGCTGGCGGCGATGCACTTCGCACGCACCCCCGAAGATCGCGAGGCCGGGCGCGAACGGCTTGCGTTTGAGGAGTTGCTGTTGACCCAGCTTGTGTTCCTGCGCCGCCGTGCCCGGCGCCGGTTTGGCGGGGGCGCCCCGGCGCTAGACCACGCACCCGCTCTGAGCGAGCGGTGGCTGGAAAATGAGTTGCCGTTCGTGTTGACGGGCGATCAACGCCGGGCGATCGCGACGATCGAGGGGGACCTTGCGCAGGAGCGGGCGATGCAGCGGCTGCTGCTGGGGGAGGTGGGGAGTGGCAAGACAGTGGTGGCGGTATGGGCGCTGCTGCGCGCGGTCGAGCACGGGATGCAGGCGGCGCTGATGGCTCCGACTGAGACTCTCGCCGAGCAGCATTTCGCCACGTTGCAGCAGCTGCTGGGAAGTGAGCAGGCGAATGTGACGTGCGCACTGCTGACGGGCTCAACGCCGGCTCGCAGACGCGCGGATACGCTCGGCAAGCTGGCCGGCGGTGAGCTGTCGCTGATCGTGGGCACGCACGCGTTGATCGAGCCCGACGTCGAGTTCCGGGCGCTCGCACTCGCGGTCGTGGACGAGCAGCACCGCTTCGGCGTGCGCCAGCGCGCCGCGCTGGACGCCAAAGCGGGTGTGGGAGCGAACGGACAGCGGAGCGCCCCGCACGTGCTGCACATGACGGCGACACCGATTCCGCGCACGCTCGCTCTGGCGAACTACGGCGATTTGGACACGACGATGCTGCGCGAGCTACCTCGGGGTAGGCAACCGATCGAGACCCGGATCGTCTCCGGCGAGTCTGAGCGTCAGCGGGCCTACGAGCAGTTGCGCGAGCAGTTGCGCGCGGGCCGGCAGGCGTATGTCGTGTGTCCGCTGATCGAGCAGGTCGAGGATGGCGAGGCAGGCGCGGGCGCACAATCGGATCTGCGGACGGCGACCGCGGAGTTGGAGCGGCTGCGCAAGGGCGAGTTGAAAGATCATCGCCTCGTGCTGTTGCATGGCGGTATGAAGCCGCGCGAGAAGGCGCATGCGATGGACCAGTTCGCCTCGGGCGCGGCAGACGTGCTCGTTGCGACGACCGTGATCGAGGTCGGGATCGACGTGCCGAACGCGACCGTGATGCTGATCGAGAACGCCGAGCGGTTCGGGATCTCTCAGCTGCACCAGCTGCGCGGGCGGGTTGGCCGTGGAGAACATCGTTCTTCGTGCCTGCTTATGGGGCCAGCGGGGGCCGCGAGACTGAGAGCGTTGCAACGGCACGCCGACGGGTTCGAGCTGGCTGAGATCGATCTGCGACTGCGCAGCGAGGGCGAGTTGATCGGCATTAGGCAGTCCGGGATTGGTCAGCATCGAATTGCGTGTTTGCCAGAGGATGCGGAGCTGTTGGAGCGCGCACGCTCGCGCGCGGAGGCGATCGTGGCCGCTGATCCGCAGTTGCACGAACCAGAGCATGCGCTTCTGGGTGATGCGCTGGAGCGGGCGTTCGGCGCCGATACGCTCGAGCCGATCCCCGCATAGACGACACATTGCAGCGGCAAAGGGCGAATCTGGGGGCGGATCGTGCCCGCTCCAGAGCGCGCGTTACGGTTCGTGGATGAGGGTGATCGCGGGTCGCTACGGTGGGCGCCGGCTAACGGCGCCGAAGGGCCGGACGACCAGGCCGACATCTGAGCGTGTGCGCGAGGCGCTGTTTGCGATGCTTGGTGACGTCGAAGGGGCACGCGTGCTGGACCTGTTCGCGGGGACGGGCGCGTTGGGCATCGAGGCGCTTTCTCGCGGCGCCCGCCAGGCGGTGTTCGTCGAGTGCGACCGGGCCGCGATCGAGGCGCTGCAGAACAATCTGGCGACACTCGGGCTGGCCGGCGAGGAGGCGCAGCTCAGACGCGAACGTGCCGATGACGCTCTCCGGAGGGCACGGAAACGCAAAGAGACATACGATCTCCTCCTGATCGATCCTCCATACGGACAGGCGCTCCAGCTGGGGCCGCCGCTGTCGGCAGCGCTGGCAGGGGTGCTCGCGCCGAGGGCGCGCGTGGTACTAGAGCGCGATCGCCGCACACCGCTAGACCTCGGGCTAGAGCTCGAGAAAGAGCGCCGCTACGGAGACACCACCATCGCAATCCATCGCCACGCATGACCGAGAAAACCAAACGGATAGCAGTCTGCCCGGGCTCGTATGACCCGATTACCAACGGGCATCTGGACGTGATCGGACGCGCCGCGATGCTGTTCGATGAGGTCGTGATAGCCGTCGTGAATCGGTCGGTACGTAAGGACAAGACGCTATTTGGGATTGAGGAGCGGTTGGCGTTCATCGAGCAGGCGACCACTGGGCTTGCGAACGTCCGAGCGGAGCCGTTTAACACGCTCGTCGTTGAGTTCGCCCGCAAGGTCGGCGCCCACGCGATCGTGAAGGGGCTGAGGGCGATATCGGACTTCGAGTACGAGCTGGAGATGCATCAGCTCAACCGCCGCCAGGATCCGGGGATAGAGTCGGTGTATCTGATGGCCAGCTCGCAGTACAGCTTCCTGTCCTCCAGCGGCGTCAAGGAGTTGGCGATATTCGGTGGACGAATCGACGATCTCGTGCCTGCGCAGGTGGCGGCGCGATTGCAGGAAGAGCTGCGACGTTGACGAACTTAGGGCCGAACCCGACTGGAGATCTGCCGCACGATCCGCGTGGCCGGCGCCCTTGCACAACCAAGCCCGCCGCCGCGGTGGGCGCGGACGGAGATAGTGTTTAGCCAATGGATGTCCTGGTACTGATAGACAAGCTCGACGATCTGGTGCATAACGCCAAGCCGGTGCCCCTGACCGATCAGGTGCGCGTCGACAAGGAGGAGATCTACGACATCCTCGACCAGATGCGCGCGACGATCCCCGAGGAGATCAAGCAGGCCCGCTGGATCGTCAAGGAGCGCCAGGAGATGCTGGCCGAGGCCAAGAAGGAGGCCGAGCGGATCCTCAAGGAGGCGCGCGAGCGCCAGGACCGACTGGTGGGCGAGGAGGAGGTCACCAAGCAGGCCGAGCGCGCCGCCGAGGACATCGTCGAGGACGCCCGCGCCCGGGAGCGCGAGATACGGCTGGGCGCGGAGGACTACGCGGATGAGATCTTGAACACGCTCGAGGTGAACCTGTCGAAGTTCATCGCGGCCGTGCAGCGCGGCCGCGAGCGCCTGCAGGGTAAGGACGAACCGGCCGAAGTCAGCTGAGCGCGCACGGGCGGAAAGCCTGCGCCGGCTCGAAACCCCCGCAATTGGGTAGGGTCCTGCGCGTGAACACGCGCGAAGTGAAGTACAAGCTGAAGGTCGCCCAGACGCTGTTGGGCACCGGCATGGTCCAACCGATGCGCCCGGACAAGGCCGTGCGGACGCTCGCGGCGTTGCGCCGCTGGGGACCGACGCCGGCGGCGTCGTGCACGGTGATGTCGATCAGGTACCCCGAGCGGGAGGCGCTGGTGGACGAGAGGGGCACGCTGACGTTCGCTGAGGTGGAGCGCCGTACGAACGCGCTCGCGCGGGTGCTCGCGAGCGCCGGTGTCGGTGAGCAGGACAACGTCGCGATCATGTGTCGCAACCACCGTGGGTTCATCGACGCGACGATGGCCTGCTCGAAGTTGGGGGCCGGTGCGCTGTATTTGAACACGGCGTTCGCGGGTCCGCAGATCGCGGACGTGATGCGCCGTGAGGATCCGGCGGTGCTGATCTACGACGAAGAGTTCGCGAACCTGGTGAGCGAGGGGGGTGAGGGCCGCAAACGGTTCGTCTCCTGGCATGAGCCCGGTGAGCGGCCCTCGGCGCAGTCCGATCCGCTGTTGGAGGAGCTGATCGCTAAGGAGTCGCAGGGGCCGCTTGAGCCGCCGGCCGAGAAGGGGCGGGTGGTGATCCTTACGTCGGGCACAACCGGGACGCCCAAGGGGGCGCCACGCAAGCAGCCCGACACGATCGAGCCGTTGGCTGCGCTGTTCTCGAAGATCCCGCTACGGGCGCGCCAGACGACGGTGATCGCCGCGCCGATGTTCCACTCGTGGGGGTTCGCGCACTTCACGCTCGCGCTGCCGCTCGCCTCGACGCTGGTGCTGCGGCGCAAGTTCGATCCCGAGGACACCCTCAAGGCGATCGCTCACCATCGCGCGAGCGCGCTGGCGGTGGTGCCGGTGATGCTTCAGCGAATCCTCGAGCTGGGTCCTGAGACGATCGCCAAGTACGACCTGAGTTCGCTGAAGGTGGTCGCGTTGAGCGGCTCGGCGCTGCCGGGCGAGCTGGCGATACGAGCGATGGACGTGCTGGGGGACGTGCTCTACAACCTGTATGGGTCCACGGAGGTGGCGTGGGCGACGATCGCCACGCCCGAGGATCTGCGTGCCGCACCCGGGACTGCTGGGCGGGCGCCGATGGGGACGATCGTGAAGCTGCTGGACTCCGAGGGTCGCGAGGCGGCACCGGGGGAGGGGGGGCGCATATTCGTGGCTAACGAGATGGTCTTCGAAGGCTATACGGGGGGCGGCAACAAGGAGATCGTGCGCGGGCTGATGAGCACCGGTGACGTTGGGCGGTTCGATGCCAGTGGACGGCTGTTCGTGGACGGGCGTGACGATGAGATGATCGTCTCGGGCGGCGAGAACGTGTTCCCGCGAGAGGTCGAGGATCTGCTGGCCGACCACGAGCAGATCGAGGAGGCCGCCGTCGTGGGCGTGAGCGACGAGCAGTTCGGGCAGCGTCTGAAGGCGTTCGTGGTGTTGCGCGAGGGAGCGCAGCTGGATGAGGAGGCGGTGAAGGACTACGTCAAGGCGAACCTCGCCCGCTACAAGGTGCCGCGCGAGGTGGTGTTCCTGGAGCAGTTGCCGCGCAACGCGACGGGCAAGGTCCTCAAGCGCGAGCTGGTCGCGCAGGCGTAGCCTTCGGAGGTCAGGCGCTAGCCTGGAGCGGGTGCCAACGCAGACGCACACGTTCGACCTGGCCGGCCTGCGGCTCAGTCCGGGGGAGGGGCGCATGCTGGAGCTGACGGTGCCCATCGACCCGCTGGAGCTGGGCGGCGAGCGGTACGAGGCGCGCCCCCAGACCGTGGACGTAACGTTGGACGTGTCGAAGATGATCGGCGGTGGGTACGCGCTCAAGCTGGCGTTGAGTACGAAGCTCGCCGGGCCGTGTATGCGCTGTCTGAAGGAGGCCGCGCCGGAGGTCGAGGTGCAGGCGCGCGAGGTGGATGTGCCGGGCGAAGGCGAGGAGCTGGAAAGCCCATACGTGACGGGGGAGATCGTGGATCTGGCAGCGTGGGCGCGCGATGCATTTGCGTTGGCGGCGCCCGCAAAGGTGCTGTGTAGACAGGACTGCGCGGGCTTGTGTCCGGAGTGCGCAGCCGACCTCAATGAGGTCGGTCCCGGGCACACGCATGAGCGTGCACGAGACTCGCGGTGGGCGAAGTTGAGCGAGCTGAAGCTTGACTAGCCGGGAGGAGGGCATGGAGGGCGCGGATGGGCGGTCCAAGCGCGCGAATAGGTCGGGCACGCATACGGATGTGGTGGTCGCGGTCGACTGCAACGGTGCCGATCTCGGTCCGGCCGAGGTTGTGGCTGGTGCTGTGATCGCGTCAGGGGAGGGCGCACGGACGGTCCTGTTTGGTCCTGGGCGTGAGCTGAGGACCGCGCTTCAGGGTGCGGGCGAGGGCATGATCGAGGTGGTAGACGCGCCTGTTTCGATCGCCAAGAGCCCCGATCCGGCGAGGGCGGCGCGAGCCAACCCCGAGGCCTCGATCGTTCAGGCTGCGCGGGCGGTGGCGGAGGACAGGGCGCAGGCGTTGGTGTGTGCGGGGGGCACGGGTGCGGCCCTGGCGGCGGGACTTTTTAACATCAAGCGCGCTCGCGGGATTCACCGACCTGCGCTCGCGTTGGTGCTGCCCGTGCCCACGCGGCCGGTGACGCTGCTAGATGTTGGTGCCAACGCGCAGGCGCGCAGTGAGCATCTGGAGCAGTTCGCGTTCATGGGTGTCGCCCTGGTGCAGACGCTGCTCGGCGTCGAGCGCCCGCGCGTGGGACTGCTGTCCAACGGCGAGGAGGCCGAGCGTGGCAGCCCGCTCATCGTCGAGACCCACGCGCGGTTGCGTGCGCGAGTGGATAGGGATACGAGTGGGTTTGAGCTGGTGGGCAATGTTGAGGGCGGCGACCTGGTCTCGGGCGTGGCTGACGTGATCGTTACGGATGGGCTGACCGGCAACATCGCGCTGAAGACGATGGAGGGCGTCTCGCAGACATTGCTGAGGGCGATCCGCGAGGCGGCGATGTCCTCGACGCGGGCGAAGCTCGGCGGGATGCTGCTACGGCCCGCATTGGGTGGGCTGCGGGAGGAGATCGACCCTGAAGGGCAAGGTGGCGCGTACCTGCTCGGCTTGCGCCGGCTCGGGGTCGTTCCTCACGGCGGGTTCGCCCGGCGCGGGTTCGCGCAGGCGATCCTGCGCGCGCAGCGCGGTGCGAGCGAGGATCTGGGTGCGCGCACGCACACGGCACTGGCGCGGGCGGGGGCGCTGCGACGGGCCGCGCCCGTGTCCGCGTCGATCGCTAGCCTGCCCGCAGATGACGCGTGAGGAGGTGAGGGAGCTGATCAGGGGACATCTGGCCGACGAGCTGGACGTCGAGCCGAGCGCGATCGATGAGGAAACGCGGTTTCGTGAGGATCTGGAGGCCGACTCTTTGGACCTATACACGCTGGTGCAGGAGCTGGAGGACAGTTACGGTGTGCGCATGAGCGACGAGCAGGCGGCCGCGATCACGACGGTCGGACAGGCGGTGGACTTCGTGTTGGCGCATGCCGTTGCGTCATGAAGCTGCTCAACGAGCTGCTCGAAGAGCTGCCGGAAGAGCTCGAGCGTCAAGTATTCACCCATGCGTCGTGGACCGAGCGTCGCGAGGATTCCTACTCGCGATTGGCGTTCCTCGGCGACAGTGTGCTGGGACTGGCGATCACTACTCATCTGTACCCGCGGTTGGAAGCGGAGCGATTCGGGGCGGGGCGGTTGACGAAGATTCGCGCCCAGGCGGTATCGGGCCCGAGCTGCCGCGCGGTCGCCGAGCGGCTGGGTGTGCCCGAGCGGCTGCGAGCTGCGGCACCATCGAGCGCCGCGGGCGGGGCGGTGGCGTTGGTGGAGACCGAGCGTGTGCTCGCGTCTGTGATAGAGGCGGTGATCGGCGCGTGCTATCTGACTGCCGGCTACGAGCGCACCTCCGAGGCGGTGGTGGAGGCGTTTCAACCGGAGATCGAGCAGGCGCTGGAGCACCCGGTCGATTTCAAGTCCGCGCTGCAGGAGTTGCTGGCTCGCCGCGGGTCGGTGGTTTCCTACGAGATCACCGGCGAGAGTGGACCCCCACACGAGCGCACGTACGAGGTGGTGGCGCTCGTGGATGGCGAGACGCTCGGTGCGGGGTCAGGCAAAAGCAAGAAGCATGCCGAGCAAGAGGCCGCACGGGAGGCCGTGGACCGTTTGCAGGAGCAAACATGACCTGGGTTCGCAGGGCAAGCTGGTCAAGGACGCAGGGAGCGTGGCGTACTACGTACGCGAGCGACCGAGGACGCAGATCCAGCGCCGCCATGCGGGGCCAGGGGCAAAAGCAAGAAGCATGCCGAGCAAGAGGCCGCTCGAGGGGCCGTGGACAAGTTGCAGGCCGCTCAATGAGGTTCGAACGATGCGCTTGAAGTCACTCACGTTGAAGGGGTTCAAGTCCTTCCCCGACCGCACGTGTTTGGATTTCGGTCCGGGCGTTAGCGTGGTGGTCGGACCCAACGGTTCGGGCAAGTCCAACGTGACCGACGCGGTCCTATGGGCGATGGGCGAGCAGTCCCCGCTCGCGGTCAGGGGCCAGTCGATGCAAGATGTGATCTTCGGCGGTGGGCGCAATGTGCAGGCGCGCAGTGCAGCGGAGGTCGAGATCGTGCTCGACAATTCCGACGGCACGGTCGATCTGCCGCTGAGTGAGATCTCGATCGTACGCCGGCTCGATCGCAACGGGGAGGGCGGCTACCGGCTCAACGGCGCCCGTTGCCGGCTGACGGATGTGATCGAGGTGCTGTCGGATACGGGCCTCGGCAAGGAGCAGCATTCGGTCATCTCTCAGGGTCGGGTCGAGGCGATCGTAACGTCCAAGCCGCGCGACCGGCGACTGCTGATCGAGGAGGCCGCGGGGCTCGGCAAGCACCGCAAGCGCCGTCGCCGCGCACAGCTGAAGCTCGATCGCACGCAAGAGAATCTGGATCGAGCCCTCGACGTCGAGCGCGAGGCGCGCACGCGGTTGCGTCCGCTCAAGCGTCAGGCCGAGGCGGCGGAGTTGCACGAGCGGCTTGAGCGCCAGTTGCTAGAAGCCCGCTGGACGCTCGCGTGCGAGGCGTTGCGGGCTCGCGGTGTAGACCTGCGCGAGGCCGAGACTCAGGTACGTGACGCGCGCGCGCGCCGCGAGTCGGTCGAGTTGGAGCTGGGGGCGATCGTGGAGCGGCGTGGACGGGCGGAGGCGGCACTGGCTGAACGCACCGAGCGTCACGACGCGCTGTCGCGGCGAGCGTATGAGATCCGCTCTGCGCGCGAGCGGCTACAGCTGCGTGGCGAGCAGGCCGAGGCGACAGCGGTCACGCTGGCCGAGCGCGCGAGTCGTATCGAGATCGAGTTAGGCGCACTGACGGCCCCGGTCGATGGTTCTGAGGCCAATGCGAGCACTGATAGTGGCGCAGGAGACCATGAGGTCGCGAGCAAAGATCGGATAAGTCGACTCGAGGGGGAGCTGGCGGAGCTGGAGCACGAGCGCGAGCGTGAGGTCGAGCGCGAGGTGCAGGAGTTGCAGACCGAGCGCGAGCGCGCAATACAGCTCGCGGCCGAGCTGAGTGAGGCGGTTGAGGCCGCGCACGAGGAGCGGGCAGGGGCCGATGTCCTGGCCGAGCAGGCTCGCGCTGGGCTGCGCAGGGCCGAGGCCGCGGTGGAGTCGGCCCGTCGAGAGGCCGCGGCGGTTGGCGCCGAGTTGGCCGCGGCCAACCAGTTCCTGAGCAGTCATGCTCGCCACGGCGGCGCCGGCGCGGGTGGCGCGCGCGCTCTGAGTGAGGCGCTGCAGGTGAGCGACGGTTATGAGCTGGCGCTCACCGCCGCGCTGGGTGGGCGTCTGGATGCAGCGTTGGTGCGCGACCTCAATGGCGCCACCACACTTTTGGATAGCGCTGGTCCTGATGGTGCGAGCGCATTGTTGGCGGGTGAGGCCGCGGACGTCCCCGCGGCCGAGACGCCGGTGGTGCGGGGCGATTCATCAGGGGACGGAGGTGTGCCGCCGTCCCCTGGCGCGGTCAGGCTGATCGAGCTGGTCAGTGGATCTGGCCCGACGCTGGAGCTCGCGCGACGGTTGCTGGGCGATGCGTGGGTCGTGGAGAGCTTGCGGGATGTCACCGAGGGGTTCGCCGGGGTCGCGGTGACGAGGTCCGGGCGGGTGCTGTTCGCGGCTTGGGGGGAGGTGCGTCAGGTGAGCGAGGGTGGCGCCGAGCGAGTGCTGGCGCGGCGCAACGAGCGTGAGCGATTGATCGCCTCCAGCGATGTGGCGGTGCAGGCCGAGCACTCCGCCCGCTCTGCGGTGCAGATGGCGCTGGAGGTCGTACAGGGCGCAGATGATGCTCGTGCGCAAGCCGATGAGGCGCTGCGCGAGTCCGAACGTGCTTTCGCTGAGGTAACCGAGTCAGAGCGCCGCACCGGGTGGCTGATTGAGCAGCGGCGTACGGCCCCCGAGCAGGGTCCCCTGGCGGTTCGCCGAGCGCAGTTGCAGGGCGAGCTCGCGGCCGAGCGCAGGCAGGCTGAGCGGTTGGCCGCCGAACGCGCTCAGCGCGAGCAGCGCATCGCGCGCTTGCGAGCAAGGCATGCAGCCGATATGGCGCTGGAGCCTCGCGCTCGACGGATCGCGGCGGCGCTTGCGTCCGTGGGCGGGGGCGCCGAAACGCTGCTGGTGGAGTTGGAGGAGCAACTTTCGCGCGATCACGCCGCCGGGGAGCAGGTCGCGGTCGAGCTGCGTTCCTGTGCTCACGAGGAGGCTGAGATCCAGACGCGCCTGCGGGCGCTCGGAGAGACTGTAACCGCCGTCGAGGTAGCCGCTCAGCGATTGCGCGACCAAGCCGGTGAGGCCGCTGAGGAGCTGAGCGCCATCGCCGAGCGTCTGGAGCGTTCGCTGCCGCCGGCGGACGATGAGGAGGACGCCCAGCCGCCCCTTCCGCCGGAGGAGGCGAGCGCGCTGGAGGCCCGCGTGCAGCGGCTGACTCGCCGACGCGAGCAGCTCGGCCCAGTCAATCCGCTGGCGCAGGAGGAGTATGCCGAGGCGCTCGCTCATGTCGAGGAGCTCGAGACCAGACGTTCGGATCTGGAGACGGCGCTACGCGAGCTGAGGACGTTGATCAGGGACACCGATCGCCAGATTTCGGAGACGTTCGAGCAGACGTTCGCTGCCGCTGCGCGCAACTTCGAGGAGCTCGTCGGCGACGTGTTTCCCGGCGGCAGCGGACGGCTACGTCTCGTGCGCGACGAGCACACGCCTCGCGCGGTCTTGGGTGGGCAGTCCGCTGCCGCGAGCGCCGCCTCTGAAGAGGGGGATCCTTCGGGGAGCGCCGACGCCGGAGAGGCCGCCGCCGACGCCGAGGCCGAGCACGAGGAGGAGCGTGCTCGCGGCGAGGGCGAGCAGGAGGACGCGATGGGCGTCGAGATCGAGATCACGCCGGCCGGCAAGTCCACCAAGCGCTTGTCGCTGCTCTCCGGCGGGGAGAAGTCGATGACCGCGCTCGCGTTCTTGTTCGCCGTGTTCCTAGCGCGTCCCTGTCCCTTCTACATCCTCGACGAGGTCGAGGCGGCGCTGGACGACCTTAACCTCGACCGTTTTCTGGCTCTGCTGCGCCGCTACTCCGACCGGGCTCAGTTCATCGTGATCACTCATCAAAAGCGCACGATGGAGGCCGCGGACTGGTTGTATGGGGTATCGATGGGCGGGGACGGCGTCTCTAAGGTCCTCTCGCGGCGGTTGCCTCCGGAGGCGGTGTCGCCTGAGATGACGGACGAGCACCGTGCCGGTCCGTCTGAGGCGCCCGTCGCCGAAGTCGCCTGAACCCTGCGAGGAGACGGTTCTGTGCCGCGTGACTGGAACGAACTGTTCATAACCGATGCGCCCCTCGGCGACGGGTCCTCGACGGTGTCCGATCAACCTCGGCGAGGTCTGTTCCGGCGTCTACGCGAAAACCTGTCGAAGACCCGCGAGGCGCTCGGCGGGGAGATCCAGGCGACGCTGTTTGGCACGCTCGACGCCCAGGCGTGGGAACGATTGGAGGAGGCGCTGATCCTCGCTGACGTCGGCGCGCAAACGACGGCCTCGATCGTGGGCACGCTCGAGGCCGAGGCCGACCTCGGCGAGCTCGCGGGCGGCGAGGCGCTGAGTGAGCGGCTGATCGGACTGCTCGCGCAGACCGCGCGTGTGGGAGACGCCCGCATCGACATCCGTCCCGAACCGACCGTGATCATGGCCGTTGGGGTGAATGGGACGGGTAAGACGACGACGATCGGCAAGCTCGCCTGGCACCTTCGCCACGAGCTGGGCCGCAATGTGCTGCTCGGCGCGGCCGATACATTCCGGGCGGCCGCGAGCGAGCAGCTGGCAGGCTGGGCGCAACGAGCCGGGTGTGAGATCGTGACTGGTCCGGAGGGTTCTGATCCGGGCAGTGTCGCCTTTGAGACGATCGCCCGTGCGCGCGCCGAGGGCGCGGACGTCGCGATCATCGACACGGCCGGGCGACTGCACACCCAGGACGACCTGATGGCCGAGCTCGGCAAGATCCGCCGGGTGATCGCGCGTCAGCTGGACGGCGCTCCGCACGAGACACTACTGACGATCGATGCCACCACCGGTCAGAACGGGCTGCGTCAGGCTCGGATGTTCGCCGCTGCGGCCGACGTCACCGGGGTCGTGCTGAGCAAGCTCGACGGAACCGCCCGCGGCGGGATCGCGCTTGCGATCGCGGCGGAGCTGCAGCTGCCGGTGAAGCTGATCGGGATCGGTGAGACAGTCGAGGACCTACGCCCGTTCGACCCCGAGGAGTTCGCGCGCGCGCTGATCGCCAAGCAGTGACCCACGGGTCATCCCCACGGGGTCATCCGCGCAACCCCGGCGGGCCTTGACACCATGCGCATCGGGCTGCGAGGGGTAACCTGGAAGACATGTCTGTATGGATCGTATGGCTCGTCGCGGCATGTCTGCTCGGCATTGGGGAGATGCACCAGGGCGGGTTCTATCTCGCCCCGTTCGCGATCGGAGCAGGGCTCGCCGCGGTCGTTGGCCTGCTGGGTGTGGGGGCGCTGCTTAGCACGATCGTGTTCGTGGCTGCCTCGGGCATCGTGTTTGCCACGTTGCGACCGGTCGCGCGCAGGCATCGTCGTCTGCCTCCCGCGATTCGGACGGGGGCGGCCGCTCTCATCGGCAAGCCCGCGGTGGTGATCGAGCGGATTGCCAACGGCGAGGGGGTCGGGTGCGTGAAGATCGACGGCGAGGTATGGACGGCGCGCAGCTACGACGAAGATGAGGTAATCGACGCGGGCGAGCGGGTTGAGGTCGTGGAAATAAGGGGCGCCACCGCGCTGGTGATGCATTGAGCCCCAGGACAACAGACAAGGGAGTTGACCCATGGCCGCACTGATAGTCCTCGCCGTAGTCGTGCTGTTCGCGCTGGTGGTCGCTGCGCGCACGATCCGGGTGATTCCTCAGGCGAGGGCCGGGGTCGTCGAGCGCCTCGGCCGCTACAGTCGCACACTGGAGCCGGGTCTGACGATCGTCACGCCCTTCATCGACAGGGTCAAGCCGCTCGTGGATCTGCGCGAGCAGGTCGTCAACTTCGCCCCGCAACCGGTGATCACGGAGGACAACGTCGTCGTCGCGATCGAAACGGTCCTGTACTTCACGATCACCGATCCGCGCTCGGCGACGTATGAAATCGCCGATCCGCTACAGGCGATCGAGCAGCTCACCGTCACGACTCTACGCAACGTGATCGGCGGACTGACGCTCGAGCAGACCCTGACCGCCCGCGAGAACGTCAACGCCGAGCTGCGCACCGTCCTGGACGAGGCGACCGGCAAGTGGGGGATCAGAATCAACCGTGTGGAGATTAAGTCGGTCGAACCGCCGACGGACATCAAGACCGCGATGGAGAAGCAGATGCGCGCCGAGCGCGACCGTCGCGCCGCGATCCTGACTGCGGAAGGCGAGAAGCAGTCCCAGATCCTGACCGCCGAGGGCGCCAAGCAGGCGGCGGTGCTCACCGCCGAAGGCGCCCAGCAAGCCGCGGTCCTCGACGCCGAGGGCGAGCGCCAGGCCGCGATCCTGCGCGCCGAGGGCGAAGCTAAGGCGATCGACACGGTGTTCAGCGCGATCCACGCGGGCAAACCGAACCGCGAGCTGCTGAGCTACGAATACCTGCAGATGCTCCCTCAGTTGGCCGAAGGCGACGCGAACAAGGTGTTCGTCGTCCCGAGCGAGTTTGCCGAGGCGTTCGGCGGCATCGGCGAGGCGCTCTCGCGGCGCACACCCGGACATGGGCCTGAGCTGCCGCACCCGCCATCCGCGCGCGATGACGCCCCCAAACGGCCGCCGGCGTCGCCGGACCCTTCCGCGGGCAGCAAGGACTGAGACGTTCTGAGATGACGAGCGGCTGTCAGCGCGGCGGCTGCGAGAATCATTAGCGACCTATGTTTGACGCCCTCGCCGAGAAGCTGCAGGCAACGCTCGCCGATGTGCGCCGCCATGGCACATTGACCGAGGAGGACATCGATGCGGCGATGCGCGAGATACGCCTGGCTCTGCTGGAGGCAGACGTCAACTTCAAGGTCGTGCGCGAGTTCACCGCGCAGGTCAAGGAGCGCTGCCTGGGCGCTGGAGTTATCGGTGGGCTGAACCCCGCGCAGCAGGTCGTCAAGATCGTCGCCGAGGAGCTCGCGACACTGATGGGCGGCGCCTCGGCCGGACTCGCCTTCTCCGCGCATCCTCCGACCGTGATCCTGATGGCTGGACTGCAGGGTTCCGGCAAGACGACCGCGACGGCGAAGCTCGCGTTGCATCTGCGCTCAGAGCGCGGCGCGTCGGTTGCGGTGGCGGCGTGTGACACCTACCGCCCGGCGGCAGTGGAGCAGCTCGTCAAGGTCGGAGCTCAGGCAGGGGCGGAGGTGTACGAGCAGGGGACCGAGCGTGATCCGGTCGACATCGCCACCTGGGCTCTGGAGCGCGCCACCCGAGAGGGCAAGGACGTGCTGATCGTCGACACCGCCGGCCGCCTGCACGTCGACGAACAACTGATGGGCGAGCTCGTGCGGATCTCCGCGGCGGTGAAACCGGACGATGTGCTGCTGGTCGTCGACGCGATGACAGGGCAGGACGCGGCCGCGGTGGCCGAGCGCTTCGCGCAGGAGGTCCAGTTCGACGGCGTGATCATGAGCAAGCTCGACGGCGACGCGCGCGGTGGCGCCGCACTGTCGGTACGGGCGCTCACCGGCAAGCCGATCATGTTCGCCTCTACAGGCGAGAAGCTCGACCAGTTCGAGCGGTTCCATCCCGACCGCATGGCCCAGCGGATCCTCGGGATGGGCGACGTGATGAGCCTGATCGAGCAGGCCGAGCGCCAGTTCGATGAGGACGAGGCGCTCCAGTTGCAACGCAAGCTCACACGCGACGAATTCGGTCTCGACGACTTTCTCTCGCAGCTGAAGACAGTACGGCGGATGGGGCCGTTGACCAACCTGCTCGGAATGATCCCCGGCCTCGCCGGCCATCAGCTGCAGAACATGAAGGTCGATGAGCGCGAGCTCGATCGCGTGCAGGCGATCATCCTTTCGATGACCCCCTCAGAGCGTTCCCGACCGGAGCTGATCAAGGGCTCGCGCAGGTTGCGCATCGCCCGCGGATCTGGCACCAGTGTTCAGCAGGTCAACCAGCTTGTCAAGCAGTTTGGCCAGACCCGCAAGCTGATGAAGCAGGTGGGCCGCGGCAAGATGCCGGACATCGGCGCGCTCATGCGCCAGGCTCGATGAGGACGAGTCTGACCGCCATGGACCCGCTCACCGTCTAAGCTCACTGCAAGTAATCGGCAGAACAGCGATAATCGGCAAAAGCGATAGGCACAGCCGGCGACACTCGTGCGCTGGCTCAAAGAGAGGAACAAGTTGTCGGTACGGCTTAGGCTCACACGGGTGGGCGGCAAGAAGGATCCGATCTGGCGTGTGGTCGTGGCCGACCAGCGCTCGCCGCGCGACGGTCGCGTGATCGAGACGATTGGTCAGTACAACGCGCAGACGAATCCCTCGACGATCGCGATCGACGAGGACCGCGCACGCAGCTGGCTAGCGCGCGGGGCGCAACCGTCGAGCACGGTACGTAAGTTGCTGCGCATTCAAGGCATCACCACATCGCAGGCCGACTGACGCTGCTGCGAGCCGGGGCACGGACGGGTGGCTACGCAAGAGAACGACTCCGATCCCGGCGAGACACCCCGCCAGCTGCTCGAGTACTTGGCAGAAGGCTTGGTCGACGAGCCCGAGGAGGTCTCGGTCGAGCGGTTCGAGGAGGACGATGGCACGATCGTGCTGGAGCTGTGCGTAGCTGAGGGCGACTACGGCAAGGTGATCGGGCGCGGCGGACGTACCGCACACGCGCTGCGCACGGTCGTAAAAGCCGCCGCGACCGGCGCGGGACATCGGGTACTCGTCGATATTGTCGATTGAGGCGCTCCGAGCGCTCTGTCAGAGAGGGAATCCGCGCGACGGTGGACTCCAGTAGTTCTGCTCCTGAGAACAGCTTGCCTGCGGGCAGGGTTGGCCGTGCCCATGGTCTCGACGGAAGCTTCTATGTTACGGGCGCCCGTCCACGCCTGCTCGTGCTCGGCACGGAGGTGACGATAGCCGGCAAAGCCGCTGCGATCGTGCGTCGCGCCGGAACCGATCGGCATCCGATCGTACGCGTACATGGCGTCGAGGATCGTTCCGGCGCGCAAGCATTGCGCGGACAGACGCTGACCGTGACCGTGGCGGACGCGCCACCGCTCGCCGAGGGTGAATGGTGGGCGCACGAGCTGGAGGGCTGTGTCGTGCTCGACGGGGAGCAGCAGGTCGGTACGGTCATACGGATGATCGAGCTGCCCTCGTGTGAGGCGCTGGAGGTCTCCAGGCAGACAGGCGGATCTCTGCTGGTGCCGATGGTCAGAGACGCGATTCGCAGTATCGACGTCGTCGCGGCACGTATCGACGTGAACATGAGCTTCGTCGAGGAGTAGCGACGGTGGAGATCGACGTGTTCACGCTGTTCCCCGAGTGGTTTGAATGGTTGACCGAGCAGCGCCACGTGCGCAACGCGCTCGCGGCGGGTTCGCGCATCGAGTGCGTGAACTTCCGTGAGCACACGCCGCTTGGCGCAGGGCAGGTGGATGACACGCCGTTCGGTGGAGGCGCCGGGATGGTGTTGCGCGTGGACGTGCTCGACAGCGCGCTGCGGGCTCGCTACGGGATCGATCCGGTGCGCCTGCGCGAGGATCGTCGGGTGATCGCGCTGACGCCGGGCGGGCGGTTGCTCGACGATGAGCTCGCGAGTGAGCTGGCGGCCGAGCCCGCGTTGACGCTACTGTGTGGTCGCTACGAGGGCTTTGACGAGCGCATTCTCGAGCACTTCGCGACCGAGCAGGTCTCGATCGGGCGCTACGTCCTCGCCGGGGGTGAGCTCGCGGCGATGGTCGTGTGTGACACCGTGCTGCGCAAGCTGCCCGGCGCGCTCGGGCACGAGCGGTCAGCGATCGAGGAGTCCTTCAGCCCGGCCCTGGAAGGACGTCCCGAGTATCCGCACTACACCCGCCCGGCGGAATATCGCGGATGGCGAGTCCCCGAGGTTCTGCTCTCCGGCCATCACGAGCGCATCGCTGAGTGGCGGCGCCAGCGCAGTCGCGAACGCGAGGGCGATATCGACGCGCTCAGGAGCGTTGAGGAGCCCCCCGGCGGATGAGGTCGCGGAGGGCCTAAGGCGGGCGAGCGGGAGCGCGAGGAGCGACCGTCCGCTACCATTCCTGACCGCGCCGACCGTCGTGCCCTTCTCGGGGTTTGCGAAGCGGTTGTTCAGGCGCGATGCTTCGCACCCTTTACTCATGAGCAGCGTTATCGAAACCATCGAGCGCGCGCAGTTGCGCCGCGTCCCTGCCTTTGCGCCGGGCGACCGTGTCAAGGTTCACTTCCAGGTGATCGAGGGCACCCGCCGGCGCGTGCAGGTGTTCGAGGGCGTCGTGATCAAGCGCCAGGGGCACGGTGCCCGCGAGACGTTCACCGTGCGTAAGCAGTCGTTTGGCGTCGGGGTAGAGCGCATGTTCCCGGTGCACTCTCCGAAGATCGAGCGCATCGAGCTGGCGGCACGCGGAGATGTACGGCGGGCGAAGCTCTACTACCTGCGTGATCGTGTAGGCAAGCGTGCGCGTGTGCGCGAGCGTCGCTACACCGGGCCTGAACAGGTGGTCGAGCCTGGCCTACTGCATGAGGAGCCAGCTGGAGCGACCGACGCTGAGGGCATGACCGCGGAGGAGACGCTCGCGGAGGGCGTGCAGGCGGTGCAGGATACAGCCGAGGTCGAGAGCGCCGGCGCGGACGTCGCTGCGGCAGAGGGCGAGACGCCCGCCGGCGCAGAGGCAGAGCAGCGGAATGACGAACCGGCGCAGGCCGGAACGGTTGAGCCCGGGGGGGCTGAGACGGGGGCGACTACGTCCGCGAAGGTTGAGTCCGAGACGCTCGCCGCCGATTCCACATCCCCCGATGCCGGCGACACCCAGGGGGGCGAGGTCGCCGGCGACATGCCGGCGTGAGCCCGGGTGCAAAGCACGGCGTAAGAGGCTTGCGCCGGCTGTGACTCCCAAACGCAACAAATCGACTGCCAACTCGCTCATCGAGTTGGTCGTCATTGTGCTCGTCGCGCTCGGTCTGGCACTGGCTATCCAGGCGTGGATCGTCAAGCCCTACCGTATCCCGAGTGGCTCAATGGAACCGACGCTCGCGGTCGGTCAGCGGGTGCTCGTCGATCGCATCGGCACGCACTTCAGCAAACCGCACGTCGGGCAGATCACAGTCTTTCACCCACCCGAAGGCGCTCAGCAACAGGAGTGCGGACCGGTCCCGCACACCGTCAAACTGGGTGGTGCGGCCTGTGCCGAACCGGTGCCGAAAGAGGACACGGGCGTCAACTTCATCAAGCGCATCGTCGCTGGTCCGGGCGACGTGATCTCGATCCACGAAGGCCACGTCACTCGCAACGGCCGTCCCGAGCAGGACGCTTACATCCGCCAGTGCGAAGGTAGCGCCGAGTGCAACTTTCCGGTCCCGATCAGGATTCCGGCCGGACACTGGTTCATGATGGGGGACAACCGTGGCGAATCCGACGACAGCAGATTCTGGGGGCCAGTCCCTACTTCGTGGATCATCGGAGAAGCATTCGCTACCTACTGGCCCCCCGACCGCATCGGCTTCTTCTAGCGGGCCGTATGCCGGCGCGCTACTGCGTCCTCGGTCTCTCGCGTACGTAATACGCCACGCTCCCTGCGTCCTTGTATCGCTTGGCCTACGGCCCGCTAGTGGCGTACCGACGTTGGTGGTTGCGACGTGAGCAAAGCGCCTGCCCCACGATCACCAGTGGGCTCTGCAAGGGCCCGGCGTCGTCGCGCCCGGGCTCGCACCAGCGGACGGCGCCTGTTCGCGTTCGATCGCCGCCTCGACGTGTCGCTGGTCGCGGGCGCCGATGAGGCCGGCCGGGGATGTCTTGCCGGACCGCTTGTAGCTGCGGGGGTTCTGTTCGACTACGACGCGCTCACCACCCGCGAGCTGCGCTCGTTGAGCGCGCTCAACGACTCCAAGCAACACTCCCCACAGGCACGCGAGGAGCTCTACCCGCTGGTGTTGCGTTGTGCGGCACGTGTCGCCGTCGTCTCGCGTTGTGTCGGTGGCATCGACGAGCGTGGACTGCACGTCACGAACCTCGCGGCGTTGCGCGATGCGCTGCGCAACGTCACCGCCGATGTCCCGGGCGAGGTCATGTGTCTCGTGGATGGCTTCTCCGTACCCGAGTTCGAGCGTCCCCAGCGCGCGATCGTTGATGGCGACGCCACGAGCGCCGCGATTGCCGCCGCCTCGATCATCGCCAAGGTCACCCGCGACCGCTACATGCACCACGCCGACACGCTTCACCCCGGCTGGGGTTTTGCCGAGCACGTCGGCTACTCGACTCCGGTTCACCGCGAGGCGATCGCCCGCCAGGGGGTCTCGCCCCTGCACCGCATGTCGTTTCAGTCGCTGGCTTACCAACAGCTGGCGCTCTGAAATCTGACTTCCGGCCCGGTCGCTGTGGGCGGCCGAAGCTCATATGAGGCTTCTCACCACGCCCCCTCCACATGGTCCAAGCGCAATAGCCGGTCTTTGCTGTCGATCATCACTCCGATCGCGTCGAAGCGGATCGTGTGGGCGGTGGGGCGGATGTGCTTCTCGTCCGTCAGCCAGGCGGTGGCGAGCTTGCGCAGACGGATGCGCTGGCGGGGACGGAGCCAGTGCAACGGTTGTTGGTCGGGCCGGGGCCTGCCCGGGCGGGCGTCCACGCGCCGAGTCTTGACCTCGACGAAGACCAGCGTCTTGCCATCGAATGCGACCAGGTCGATCTCGCCATAGCGAGTGCGCTCGTTGCGGCCCAGTGGAGAGAATCCCAAGCGGTGCAGGTGTTTGGCGGCGAACTCCTCGCCGCGACGGCCGAGGGCATGGCGCGGGTCGGTGGGCTTCGCATCCCCGCGGTTGGCGTCTGAGCTGGGTTGAGACCTGCCTGTCGTACGCATGTCGAGCACGCTAGATCGACAGGTGTGACCGCGGACGTGCATATGTGACTATCCAGACTCAAGACCCTCACAAGTCTGTGACACCGGTCTCGCGCGGACATGAACGGGCGCGCTCGCGTAGCCTCTTCCTCGCATGGACGACGCTCTCGACGATCCCTCCGCCGATGCGCGGGCGCCCGCGTCTAGGCTTGCGAGAGCCTCGACGGGCGCGGCGGAGGTGAGCGGCGCTCCTATCGTGGATGCTCAGCCGGCGGCCGATCCCCCGGTCGGCGGTCCGGGATCGATCGACGGTGTGAGCGGGTTCATGGGGATGCGCTGGGACGATCCGCAGACCGTCCGCCTGGAGATCC
This sequence comes from Solirubrobacteraceae bacterium, assembly GCA_049584155.1. Lineage (GTDB taxonomy): Bacteria > Actinomycetota > Thermoleophilia > Solirubrobacterales > Solirubrobacteraceae > Palsa-744. The sequence goes on along the minus strand of JBAUXH010000113.1, from coordinate 27,511 downwards.
GCCCTGAGCTGATCAACGCGGGCGGACTACTCTCGGGCGTGGTTACGTACGCGCTGGTCGACTACTGCATGGGCTCGACGCTGTGGGCGCAGACGACGATCGAGGAGCGAATCGCGACGATCGGCATCTCGATCAACTACGTCCAGACTGCTACGGAGGGGGAGATCGTCTGCTCGACCACCCTCGACCGGCGCAACCGCACCACCGCAGTGATGCACAGCGAGGTACGTCACGAGGACGGCCGTCTGCTCGTCACGGCGATCGGCAGCTACACGATCTTTCCGCGTCGGCGAACTGCGCCGCGACTGGACTGAACCAGATGGCGCGCGATGAGCGCGAACCGGCCGTGAGCGAAGCCGGTAGGAGCGCGACTGTGAGGCGAAAAACCCCGGTCGCCCTGACGATCGCCGGCTCGGACTCGGGCGGTGGCGCCGGGATTCAGGCCGATCTGAAGGCGTTCGCGCGCTGCGGTGTGCACGGGTGCAGTGCGATCACCGCGATCACCGCCCAAAACACGTTGGGCGTGCAGGCGATTCATCCGGTGCCGCCGGAGATCGTGCTTGCGCAGGTGCGGGCGCTCGTCAGCGATCTTGGTGTGGACGCCGTCAAGGTGGGGATGCTCGGCACGATGGAGGTCACGCTGACGGTGGCGCGGGCGCTGGACGAGCTGCCGGCAGGCACGCCGGTGGTCGTCGATCCTGTGATGGTGGCCGAGTCGGGCGCTCGTCTGCTCGATGTGGACGCACAGGATGCGCTAATCGCCGAGATCGTGCCGCGCGCAAGCGTACTTACGCCCAACCTGCCTGAGGCACGGGTGTTGGCGGGCCTCCGGGCGGCGGAGGGAGACGTAACGACCGAGGAGGAGGAGGAGGAGGAGGCGCGAGAGCTGGCTCGGGCGGTGCTCGCATTGGGGTCGGGGGCGGTCGTGCTGACCGGAGGGCATCGCGCGCGCGCCGTCGATTTGCTGCTCGAACGATCGTCGAACGACCCGCGCGGTGAAGTGTCTGTCATCGAGATTCCTGGGGAGCGCCACCATGACGGAGCCGCGCACGGCTCCGGGTGCACACACTCTGCGGTGCTCGCGGCGCGGCTTGCATTGGGGGATACAACGTCGCAGGCGGCTCGGATCGCGCGCAGGCTGGCAGGGGAGGCGGTCGCGTACGGGCTGCGCGACGTGGGTCGCGGCGCAGGTCCGGTCGATGTGCTTGGGCTCGAGCGGATGCGTGAGAGCTGATAACTAAGCCTCGTCGCCGTGCCATAATCGGATGACGATGAAGCTCCTGCGCATGAAGCCCGGTCATGGCGAGATCGTGCTCGCGGAGGGGGACGTAGAGGTCGCCGAGGAGGAGCAGGCGCTGATTGAGGCGTTCCGGCGCGAGTTGGACGCGGGGATGTGGGCGGCCGTGCCGACCGAGACGACTGACGGACGACGCGAGGCGGAGCTGGTGAAGAGCTTCGCCGAGGTGCCACGTGACGCTGAGCGCGTGATCTTCTTTCCTCGGGCGGCCGGCGGGTCGCGCTAGCGCGGGTCTTGCGATGCTGCTCGGGCTGACGACGGCGGTGCTTGTATTGGGCGCGCTGGTGTGGGAGCTCAACAGGGCGAGGGTGGCGGCAGGTGTTGGGCGGTTGCGTGAGCGCCATGCTTTGTTCGTTCGCGACTTCATCCGTGCGCACCGGGGAGCGCGCGAGTTGGACTATGACCCGGGCCGTGAGCGCCGCGCTGAGCAGCGGGCGCGCCGGCTACTGCACTCGTGCGTAAACGAGCGAGAGTGGGCGATGTATCGCGATCTGGGGTTTCTGCGCCTGTTCGGGCGTTCCGGTGAGCGTTACGCGTACCTGATCTACCCGCACAAGCCGATCGTCTCCTACGTTCCGCGGACGGGGACGCTATTGAGCGAGTACTGCGTGGCGTTTCCCGATCACTCGCGCCCGTATGGGAGCACGCGACTGCCTGACTCCGACGATGTACTCGCGAAGTGGATGGCGCTGAGAGCGGATGAGCGCAGGTTGATCGCCGACGCGAACATGCACTTGCCGGGGCGCCAGGTCGATCCGCAGCGCGTACGGCGCGATCTGCTGAGACTCGCGCGCTGGGAGCGCGAACACGACGAGGCGAGCGCACGCAGGCGCGAGGGTGCGGCCGTGAACGATGAGGCGCGCCATGTCACGGTGGGCGGTGTCGGGCAGGACCGGCTCGACGCCGGTAATGTGCGCGCCGCGTGAGCACCACTACCTTCGACGTCAAGCACCGCAGCCGAGCCCTGACCGAGGGTCCCGAGCGCGCGGCCGCGCGCGCCTACCTGCACGGGATCGGCTACAGCGCCGAGGATCTCGCGAAGCCAATCGTCGGCGTGGCGCATTCGTGGATAGAGACGATGCCGTGCAACTTCAACAATCGCGTGCTCGCGGCGAAGGTCAAGGAGGGGATACGCGCGGCCGGGGGCACGCCGATGGAGCTGAACACGATCGCGATCTCCGACGGGATCACGATGGGCACCGCGGGGATGCGCGCCTCGCTGGTCTCGCGTGAGCTGATCGCGGACTCGATCGAGCTGGTCGCGAGCGCGCATCACTTCGACGCGCTCGTGACGATCTCCGGCTGTGACAAGACGATCCCGGGGACCGTGATGGCGCTCGCGCGTCTGAACATCCCGGGGCTGATGCTCTACGGCGGCTCGATCAAGCCGGGCTGGTTCGAGGGCGTGGAGGTGACGATCCAGCAGGTGTTCGAGGCGGTCGGCCAGTTCGCCGCGGGCAAGATCACCGAGGAGCAGTTGCACGCGTTGGAGGAGGCGGCCTCGCCGGGCGCGGGCGCCTGCGGCGGGCAGTTCACGGCGAACACGATGGCGATGGCCTTCGAGGCGCTCGGCATCTCGCCCGCGGGCTCGGCGATGGTGCCGGCCGAGGACGGGCGCAAGCTGGAGGTTGCGAAACAGTGCGGCGAGCTCGTCATGGACGTACTGCGCCGCGGGCAGCGACCCGCCGACGTGATCACCAAGCCGGCGCTGCAGAACGCGATCGCGGCGGTGGCGACGAGCGGCGGCTCGACCAACGGCGTGCTGCACCTGCTGGCGGTCGCGCGCGAAATGGGCGTGCCGCTGCAACTGGACGAGTTCGAGGCGATCTCCGAGCGCACCCCGCTGCTGTGCGACCTGCAGCCGGGCGGGCAGTACGCGGCGACGGACCTCTATGAGGCGGGCGGCGTGCCGCTGGTGCTGAAGCGGTTGCAGGACGCGGGCATCCTGAGCCCGGACGCGCCGACCGTGACCGGCCGCACGATCGGCGAGCACGCCGCGGAGGCGCGGGAGACCGCCGGCCAGAAGGTGGTGCTGCCACTCGATCGGCCGCTGAAACCGACGGGCGGCTTCGCGATCCTGCGCGGCAACGTGGCCCCGGAAGGCTGCGTGGTCAAGCTCTCGGGGCACGAGCGGCGCAAACACTCGGGCCCCGCGCGTGTGTTCGACGGGGAGGAGGCGGCGATGGCCGCGGTCCTGGCGCACGAGATCGAAGCCGGTGACGTGGTCGTGATTCGCGCCGAGGGCCCCGCGGGCGGCCCCGGCATGCGCGAGATGCTGGCGGTGACCGCGGCGATCGTGGGCGAGGGCCTCGGCGAAGAGGTCGCGCTGATCACCGACGGGCGCTTCTCGGGCGCGACGCACGGTTTCATGGTGGCTCACGTCGCTCCGGAGGCGGTCCGCGGCGGTCCGATCGCGGCACTGCACATGGGCGACGTGGTGACGATCGACGTAGATGCCGGCCGCTTGGACGTGGCGCTGGCCGAGGAGGAGATCGCGGCCCGCGTGGCCGCGTATGAGCGTCCGCCGCGCGCGGACGAGCACATCGACGTGGCGATCCAGAAGTACGCGAAGCTCGTCGGCAGCGCCGCCGAGGGCGCGATCGCGCGCTGAGGGCGAATCGGCGATCACGGGAGCGGGTTCAGGCCGGGCTATGGATGAGTGAGATCCCCCCAGCCCGCCCCTGTGTCGTAGAGACTCTTTTGCGGTTCGCTCTTGACAAGCCCCTGCATTGACGTTATGTTCATACGTGTTCATGGTGTTCCATGGTGGAACGCCGGGCGTCGATAGATCGGGTTTGGGTCGGTCTCGGGATCGATTTCAAGCGCTTGAGCAGCAAGACCTTTGGGAGAGGGTTCCAGATCGCTGATGAGGGGTTGTTTTCGCGTGTTTTCTTCGGGGACAGATGTGACGAGGGTCGCTGTGCGTCAAAGCACGGCCGTAGGTAGATGCGTCAGCAGCGCTGACACATCTCTCTCTCTCTCTCTCTCTCTTGTCCCGGTAGCACCCCTGATCTAGCCGGCAAAAACCGCCGGTTCTTCACCCCACTCGCGGGGCATGGCACACCACGCCCCCACGCGCATTGTTCGAAGCTCCCGTGCCACGCGCTCGATGATGTTCGCCGCCCGCACAAGGTAACGCGAGACCGAAGCCTCGCTTACACGCACGCGAATGTCCGGCAAGCCCACTGCGAGCGGACCTGCCGCGCGCCTGGAGGCATAGCTTGATCACCAAGCGCCCCCAATCCGTTCGTAGCGCCGCCGGCGCCTCCCCCCGCGTGCAGGTCTCGGAGATGCAGCGCGCGCGGCTTCTGTCCGCGGCTGTCGTCACCGTCGAGGAGCTGGGCTGGTCCGGCGCGTCGGTTGCGCACATCACCGCGCGCGCACGTGTATCGCGGCGCACTTTTTACGACCTGTTCGAGAACCGCGAAGATTGCCTGCTCGCGGTCCTGGACGAGGTCGTCGAGCGGGTGGAGACTGAGCTCGACGCGGCACAGCTCGCCGAGCTCTCCTGGCGCGAGCGCATCCGCACGGGCCTTTGGACGATTCTCTGTTTCCTGGATCGCGAGCCCGTGCTCGCGCGCGTCTGTGTCGCGCAGGCGCTGCAGGGCGGTCCTCGGGTGCTGGCGCGGCGCGAGCAGATCCTCGCACGTCTGGCTGGCGCATTGGATGAGGGTCGCAACGGTGAGAACGGGCGCACATGTCCGCCATTGACCGCCGAGGGTCTCGTCGGCGCCGTGTTCTCGATCGTGTACGCGCGCTTGACGCGCTCCGACGGTGAGCCACTGGCGGATCTCTTCGGTGAACTGATGGGGATGCTCGTGCTGCCCTATTCCGGGCCGGCCGTAGCGCGACGTGAACAGGACCGCGCCGTCCCGTCCATCCCCACAGCCGTCGCGAACACGTCCGGCCCGGACGGCGCCCGGATCGAGCAGGACCCGCTGCGTGAGGTGCCGATGCGCCTGACGTATCGCACCGCGCGGGTGTTGGAGACGATCGCCGAGCGCCCCGGCGTCAGCAATCGCGTCGTCGGCGAGCTCGCCGGGGTCCCCGACCAGGGGCAGATCTCAAAGCTCCTGGCGCGCCTCGAGCGTTTGGGGCTTGCGACCAATACGGGCGACGGGCACAGCAAGGGTGAGTCCAACGCCTGGAGTCTCACCACGCTCGGTCAGCGCGTTACCGCGCATCTCAGCGCCGACAGTCAGCGGAGCGCGGCATGACTCCGGTCGTTCTCACCGGCCCAGATTGCGGCCTTCTACCTTTTGCGGCGCGGAGGAAGGGGGAGGTGGCGGTACAGCACGATCGTGCAAAGGGTCATGTAAATGGGCGCGATCGCCCACAGAGGTGCGCCCAAGGCGAGGGCACCCGTCGCGATGCCGCCGAACAGCATGGTGAGGACGTAGTCATAGCGATCGAGCTCGTTCATGACACCAGCCTAGCAATGAAGACAAAGAGCGTCAAGGGGCCCAGAACTATCCCGAGGCCGAAACCGACGCCCAGGCCGCGATTGATCAGGTCGGAGCGTACATGGGCGGGAGTGGTATCCAGGGCGAACAGCGCCGCCGGTAGTCCAGCGCAGAAGGCTGTAAGGCCACCGAGGAAGGTCGCCCAGGCGAGCAGGCCGTTGACGACGGTGGTCGCGAACGAGGGATCGGTCTCGCAGAAGACGCGAATGACGGCGATGGCAGACACGCCAACCACCGTACGCGGCGCTTGGGACGAAACTCTCGCGATAGCGCTCGATCGCCCGTGTTCACGGGGCATCCGACCGAAAATCTGGCGCGACTGCGTCCTCGTTCCCGTATCTGAAATCTTCCCGCGCCCTCTCGGCGCGTTGTCACACAACAACAACCGGGGGGCCTTGCTTGTCCCCTCCGATTTCCACATGGAGAAGAGGTAACCGATGTTCTCAGCAATACGTAGACGGATCCGTGTCACGCCGGCGACGGTGATCGCGGGGTTGGCGTTGGTGTTCGCGATGAGCGGCGGTGCGTACGCCGCGAAGAAGTATCTGATCACCTCGACCAAGCAGATCAGCCCGAGCGTGCTCAAGCAGCTGCAGGGCAAAGCCGGCGCACCCGGAGCTCAGGGCGCCGCTGGTGCTCAGGGAGCACAAGGTCCTGCCGGGGCGCAGGGTCCTGCCGGGTCCAAGGGTGATGCTGGAAGCGCCGGTGCCAAAGGCGCTCCTGGTACCGATGGCAAGTCCGTCACTGGGGAAGCGATCGCCGCGGGCGGGGCCTGTGGGGAAGGCGTCACTGGGGTCAAGTACACCCTGAATGCCTCCTCGACCAATGTCTGCAACGGCAAGAACGGTACCACTGGTTTCACCGCGACATTGCCGCCTGGGGCGACCGAGACGGGGACTTGGTGGGTCGCTGGTAACGGTGAATTCCATCAGGTCTTCCCGATCAGCTTCCCGATACCGCTCTCCCCAGTTGACGCGGCAGCTATCACCGTTCACTTCCAGCGGGAAGGGACGGTCGATAACGATCCCGCCTGTCTCGGTAATACGGCTGTACCGGCGGCGGAAGAAGGCACAATTTGCTTCTACGCCTCGGCAGCAGGCAATGAACGTGGCCCTCTACCGGTTGTGTTCAAGCCCGATTTCTCCAACAGTGAATTCGAACCAGGCGTTGGGACGACCGGTGCATTGCTCCAGGTCGAAGAACTCTCGGCCGGGAGCCACATCGGTGGCAGCTTCGCCGTGACCGCCCCGAACCCTCACTAGTAAACGACTATGCCACGATCGCGATTCCTCAGCAAAATGGACCCGGTATCTATGACCCGGTGGACTCGACCGACCATGCGGGCCGGTCGAGTCCAGGCGGCTCTTCTGGTGTTCTTGGTCTTGGCCTCGCTGTGGGCCTTGGTCCTTGCTCCGGGTGCCTTTGCGGCTATCCCGTTCTGTCCGCCGGGCGCGGGCGCGGGTCAGTGCAACAGTCCGCAGGGAGTGGCGACCGATTGGGAAACGGGTCATGTCTATGTCGCCGATCGTGGCAATAATCGCGTCAACGTCTTTGAATCCGGCGGTGCCTTTGTCTCGTCGTTCGCGGCGAGCACCCCGACGTGGGTCGCTGTCGACAACGACGAAGCCAGCGCCTCCCGTCATGATGTCTATGTCGCATCGAACGACTTTGAAGTGCAGAAGTTCAAGCCGTCCGGTGAACTCGTCGATTCGTTCGGCAAAGAGGGCGAGGGGCCTTGCGAGCTGACGAGCACCGATGATCCAATCGCGGTGGGGCCGGGCGGGGATGTGTATGTAGCTGACAGCTATGACAAGGATGGCAGCGGACCTGAAGAAGTCTTCGTCAGCCGCGTAAACATCTTTGACCCTTCGGGGGCTTGTGTCGAAGAAGTCCCGCTCTTCGAAAGCAAGGGGACGATCAGAAACATCGTGGTCAACTCGGCGGGTGACATGTATGTCACGGTCGCCGGCGAAGGTGGAGTAATTCGCAGATACAGCCCAACCGGAGTTCTGCTGACGGAAATGGGGGGTGTTGAAACTGAAGGCATGGCGAGCGACCCTGCGGGAAACGTTTTTGGCAAGCAGCGGGGAGTGACCGTTGCCAAGACCCCGCCCCATTCGACGTACTTCATCGCAGAGTATGCTCCTGACACTACTCTGATCAAACGGTTTGCCTACAATGCGGGTTCCGACGTTCCGGGGTTGGCGGCCTACGAAGGGGGCGGTGTCGAGGGCGTCTTCGCGACCAAAGGGTCTGTAGGTGTCAACTTCTTCGATGTTCCCGAGGGGCCCGTGATCGTGCCCGAACCTTGCCATGTTGAGTCGGGTGGTATCGGGAGTGTCAGGGCGACGCTTCAGGCTGAAGTGAACCCGGAGGGCAAGGAAACGAAATTCCATTTTGAGTACTCCGATGGCACGGAAACCAAAGAGGGTCCGTCGGTAACCCTCCCAGGATCGGCGGACTTCGAACTGCATGAAGCCGCGCAGACCATTGTCGGTCTGAAGCCGGAAACGGTTTATCACTGCAAAGCGATCGCCGAAAACGCTGACGGCGTGGCGCCGGCGGGCCAAGAAGGCAGTTTTGAAACCAAGGAAGGCTTTGAATTCGGTCCCGGCACCGTCAGCATGGTCGGCGAAGAAGAAGCGACCGTGAGTGCGGAAGGCAATCCTCTGGGTTTGGAGGCTACCGCGGAGATCGAATACGTCGAAGACGCGAAGTTCAAAGTAAGCCGCTTCGCTGAAGCGCTGAGCGTGCCGACGCCTGAACTTGACTATGGTGCAAGCGAAACGGTGCAGCTGCGGAGCGCGGTCTTGACGGGCCTTACCCCCGAGACGGTGTATCACTGGCGCCTGCACGTTAGAAACGATGTCCCACCGGCGGGGCTCGTCTGCCCCAGGAACGGTGCGGAACCGTGCCCCGCAAACGAACATTCCTTCCGCACCGTCGGGCCTTTCGAAACGCCCGATAATCGCGCCTGGGAGCTGGTCTCCCCGAGTGAGAAGAACAGCGCCGAAGTGGGCACCCCAAAGATCGCCAGTGGCACCTTTGAAGACCGTAATGTGCGGATCCAAGCGAGCGCCGGATCGGGCGAAGCCGCGACCTACACCTCGTTCACCTCTTTCGGCAAGGACGCCGAAGGGGCGCCCTCCTCGAGTCAGTATCTCTCCAAGCGCACCGTGGGTGGTTGGGTGACTGAAGACCTCTCGCCTTTCGGTTTTCAGGAACCGGTGATTGCGATCCCGTTCAAGGGCTTCTCGCCTGAACTTGGCTTTGCTGCCTTCAAGGTCAGTGACGGTGTTCTCGCCCCGGGCTGTCCGGCGGGGGTGGAAAACCTCTATTTGCTCAACAGCGCCAGTGGTGCTCGCACCTGCCTGACACCGGAAGTGCCGCAGGGTATCGGTGGCTGTCTGGTTTACGCCGGCGCGAACGATGACGGTAGTCGCGTCTTCTTTGCTGCCGTGGCCCGCTACGCCGGGGTGCCGGAAGGTGAAGGTCTAAACCTCTATGAATGGTCGGCTGCAGAAGGCCTGAAGGCGATCGGGATCCTGGCGGGGCAAAGCAAACCGACGGCGCCCACCGAAGGGACCGCTTTTGGTCGGAGTCTTGACTTGCACAGCGTCACCAACTGTCAGTGGGGGCAGACGGTTATGCGTCACGTGGTCTCTGCGGATGGCTCCAGGGCCTTCTGGACTTATCTGCCGACGGTCACCGTGACTGCGGGTACGCCAGGCGTGCAGACCGTCGTGGTGGGAGGGAAGGGGATCGGCGAGTTCCGTCTCGGCTTCGAGGGAAACAGTACTCCTCTGTTGGTCTCGAGTGCGAGTGCCGGGGAAGTGCAGAAAGTGCTTGAAGGGCTCTCCTCGATCGGTGCGGGCAACGTCGAAGTGCTCGGCTCAAACCCCTACACGGTCACCTTCAAGGGAGCATTGAGCGGCACCACCTCGCAGATCGAAGGCAAAGTCTCGAGCGAGCTCTTTGCTCACGTTCACGGTGCTGAAACGGTCCAGCTCGACAACCTGCCGAGCAAAGGAGCTGAAAAAGAAAAGCCCGGTGCCGGACCAGCCGATAACGGTGTGTTTGTGGCTGCGAGCAAGGATGGCTCGGTGGTCTACTTCACCGATACCGGCAAGCTGATCTCGGGCTCCAAGGCCGAAGCAGGAAAGCCCGACCTCTACCGCTATGAACTCGGCAAAACAGAACCGCTCTCGGACCTGACCAAGAGCACGACTCCGGCGAATGTGCAAGGTGGGATCGGTGCCTCCGACGACGGCTCCTACGTCTACTTCGTCGCCAAGAGCGTGCTCAGCACCGGCGAAAACGCCGGCGAGAAAGCTAAAGAAGGAGCGTACAACCTTTATCTCTTCCACGGTAAAGAAACGCGTTTCATCGCGCAGCTCTCCCCGGAAGACGGGGGCGACTGGTCTTCTCAGCCGAAGAGTCTTACCGCCCGGGTCACTCCCGATGGCAAGCACTTGGCGTTCCTCTCGGTTGAATCCCAGGCACTGGCCGGATACGACAACACCGTAGCCAAAGGCCAACACTGTGAATTTCAACATGAAGAAATCCTGCAAGGAGGAGGCGCATTCTATGGCGGTCCGCTTTGTACGCAGGGTTTCGTGTATGACGCCGAAGCCAGAACGCTCAGTTGTGCTTCCTGTAATCCTTCTGGTGCCAGGCCGTTGGGGCCGACCCTTCTGCCGGGTTGGAGCAATGTCTATGAAGGTCCGCGCTATCTCTCCGATGACGGTTCGCGTTTCTTCTTCGAGTCCTTCGACGCGATCCTCCGGGCTGATGAAAACGGCAGGCGTGACGTGTATGAGTTCGAGCGCCCGGGAGCGGGTAGCTGCACCACGAAAAGCGGAGCTTTTGACCCCGTCTCCGGTGGCTGTCACTTCCTCGTCTCCAGTGGCAAGAGCAGCGACGAAAGCTATCTGATCGATGCGTCCTCGAATGGGCGTGACGTCTTCTTCTCTACTCGTCAGGCGCTGGTCGGCTGGGACACTAACCCCAACTACGACATCTATGACTACCGTGAAGGGGGCGGGTTCGCGGAACCGAGCCAGGCTGTGGCTTGTCAGGGCGAAGGTTGTCTGCCGAACGCTCTAGTCGCGCCGTCCTTGACGAGTCCCGCGACCTCGGTCTTCGCGGGCCCGGCCAACCCGATCTTCACCGCTGCGGTGACACCCAAGTCGATCGGTTGCCCCAAGGGCAAGCATCGTGAGTTGAAGAAGGGCAAGGAGATCTGCGCAAAGAACCCCATCCACAAGAAGCAAAAGAAGAAGCCCAAGTCAAAGAAGAAGCCCAGTTCTAAGAGGAAACCCAACTCGAAGAAGGGAGCGAAGCGATGAGGTCGCACAGGCTGATCGTCCCCCTGCTCGCCTTGTCGTTGTGTCTGGCGGCCGCTGATTCCGATGCTGCTACTCCGGCACCGGCTTGGAATATCCAATCCATCGCTGCGCCGACCAACTTCCTGCCGGGTGAAGCAAGCGGTGAAGATAGCTACCAGGTCTTCATCAACAACAGCGGTGGTGCTCCTACCAACAACAGCACGATCACGATCACTGATACACTGCCAAAAGGGATTGAAGTAAAGAGGCTTTCATTTCGTTCACCTCGTGGAAGCAACCCCAACATCAGCGAAGGGTGCGCCAAACCGGTGACGGTGAGTGAAGTGACGACGGTCAGCTGTGAGGTCACCAACGCGTTGCAGCCTGCAAGCGAACCGGCAAGGCTCGACCCGAGCAACGCGCTGTTCTTGGAGGTCAACGTAATCGTGCCTCCTGGTGCCAGTGGCAAGTTGCTCAACCAGGTGCAAGTATCAGGTGGGGGTGCGGCACTGGTCTCCGCCGCATCCGAAAACGGGGCCAGTCCCGAAGATGCGAAGGTGGGCTTTGAGGAACTTAAGTCCGAACTGACCGCTGCCGACGGCAGGCCGGTCATCGGAGCGGATTCCCACCCTTACCAATACACGACGACGTTCGCGGTGAACACGGTCACGACTGTGCCCGGGGAGGAACTCCCGGTCCTCGCGGCCGGAGGGAACCTGAGAGAAATAGAAGTGGCATTGCCGCCGGGGCTGGTCGGCAACCCAACCGCGATTGAACGCTGCACGACCCAGCAGTTCGCCGCTACTACGACCGCGACAGGAAACGTCTCGGTGAACGAGTGCCCGGTCGGTTCGGCGGTAGGACTGGCGACCGTGGAGCAGCTGGAAGGAGCGACGGGCCACACGCCGATCCCGGTCTACAACCTCGTTCCGCCAAGAGGCATGCCCGCCCAGTTCGGCTTCCAGATCTTTGGCGTCCCGATCTACATCAACACTCGGGTGCGCTCGGACGGTGACTACGGGATCACTGCCTACCTGGAAAACGTCACCGAGGCGCAACGAGCGACGGCGACGCGGATCATCCTCTGGGGGACACCATGGGAAGCAAGCCATGACACGATGCGGGGGTTCTGCGGAGCGGTACAGGAAGGCTCATGCTCGGTAGATGGCACGCCACGCTCCTTCTTGCGTCTACCGAGCTCTTGCGCCAACTCGCTCACCACGACGATGAGCATCGAAACCTGGGCGCAGCCGCCGGCAAACGCGCTCACAAGCTTCAGCGAACCGGCTCCTACGGCCTGCAGTGCGCCTCCTTTCACGCCGACGATTGAAGCCAAGCCTACGACTGGTGTGGCTGATTCGCCGAGCGGGCTGCACTTCAAGCTGCACCTGCCGGTAGCAGCCCATGAAACGGGGCCGCATCCTGAAGAAGAACTGGGGGAGGCCGATCTGAAGGATGCGAGCGTGGTGCTGCCGGAGGGGTTGGCGGTGAACCCGGCCTCTGCCGAGGGTAGGGCTGCTTGTACCACGGGTGAGATGGGTTTGTTGCCTGTCGGGTCGGGGGGTCAGGTTCATTTCGACAAGGCTCCTGCGGCGTGTCCTGATGCGTCGAAGATCGGTGTGGTCAGCGCGAATGTTCCGGCGTTGGATCATCCGATCAAGGGCTCTGTCTTCCTCGCGAGCCAGGAAGACAATCCCTTCGGCTCGTTGCTTGCGATCTACATCGTCCTTGAAGACCCCGAGAGCGGGATCGTCGTCAAGCTTGCCGGGAAAGTCACTCCTGATCCTGTTACGGGCCGGTTGACGACGACAGTGCTTGATGCGCCGCAGGTCCCGGTTGAAGACTTCGAATTTGATTTCTTCGATGGTGCGCGTGCGTCGTTGCGTACCCCAGCGACGTGCGGCACGTTCTCCACCACGACCTCAATGGTGCCGTGGACCAGTCCGGAAGGTGCGACAGCGACACCGTCAGGGTCCTTCCAGGTCACCTCAGCGTCGACGGGTGGTGCTTGTCCCACGAGTGCTGCGGGTGAGCCTAACGCTCCGGGTTTCGAAGCGGGCACGACCAGTCCTGTCGCCGGTGCGTACAGCCCACTCGTGGTGCATCTCACTCGTGAAGACGGTGCCCAGAACTTCTCGGGGTTGAACGTGACGTTGCCACCCGGCGCGACAGGGAAACTGGCAGGGATACCGCAGTGCTCCGAGGCCCAGATCGCTATTGCACGGGATCGTAGTCATCCCAGGGAAGGCGCTATCGAGCAAGCAGACCCCTCCTGTCCGTCCTCCTCGATGATCGGAACGGCGACTGTCGGTGCGGGCGCGGGCCCCAACCCGCTCTACGTCACAGGCAAGGCATATATGGCCGGCCCGTATGAGGGTGCGCCGTTCAGCCTCGCGATCGTCACCCCTGCGGTCGCGGGCCCGTTCGATTTCGGTGCCGTCGTTGTCCGTGCAGGGTTGTACATCAACCCGAGCACGGCGCAGGTCACGACGAAATCAGATCCCATCCCCAGCATCCTGGACGGCATACCCCTGGACGTCCGTTCGATCGTGGTGACGGTTGATCGTCCTGGGTTCATCGTGAACCCCACCAGTTGCAACCCCCTGACAGTTACCGGGGAGGAGTCCTCGACACTCGCTCAGGTCGCATCGTTGTCGTCTCGTTTCCAGGTCGGGTCCTGTCAGAACCTGAAGTTCACGCCCAGATTCGCGGTGTCTACGACGGGAGGGACCTCCAAAGCGAAGGGCGCGAGCCTGACCGTGAAGGTTGCCTACCCCGCGGGATCGTTGGGGACGCAAGCGAATCTAGGGCGCGTCGATCTGCAACTGCCAAAGCAACTACCCGCGCGCCTGTCGACGTTGCAGAAAGCGTGTACCGAAGCGCAGTTCAACACCAACCCCGCAGGGTGCCCCACAGCATCCATGATCGGCACCGCGAAAGCGATTACACCACTGTTGAGCAGTCCTTTGACTGGTCCTGCGATCTTGGTGTCGCATGGTGGTGCGGCGTTCCCCGATGTCGAGTTCCTACTCCAGGGCGAAGGCGTACTGGTGATCCTGGACGGCAAGACACAGATCAAGAAGGGCATCACCTACAGCCACTTCGAAACAGTCCCCGACCAACCCATCACCACCTTCGAAACAACATTCCCACAAGGCCCCTACTCCGTCCTCGCGACAGACCTCCCCGCGAGTGCGAAGAACAGCCTCTGCGGACAAGCACTCAACCTACCCACTACCCTCACCGCCCAAAACGGCGCCCTCATCACCCAGAACACCAAAGCAACCATCACAGGGTGCGCAAAGACCAAGACCCTCACCCGCACACAGAAACTCGCCATTGCCCTGAAGGCCTGCCACAAGAAACCCAAAGGCTCAAAGCGCAAAGCCTGCGAAAAGGCCGCCCGTCACAAGTACGGTCCGGTCGTCAAGCGGAAGGGAAAGAAGCGGTAGGGCGACTACTCGGAGAGAAAGTCGCGCAAAAGCGAGTTGAACGCGTCTGGCCGCTCGATCTGGGCCATGTGGCCGGTGTCCTCGTAGATGACCTTACGCGAGCCGGGGATCATCTCGGCGAAGACGGCTGCATCGCGGACGGTGATCACGCGGTCGCTGTCGCCCCAGACGATCAGGGTGGGGCAGGCGATCTCGGGGAGGCGATCGCGGAAGTCGTAGTCGAGGTTCGCTTCGAGGGCTTGCAGGAAGCCGGGCTTGCCGGCGCCGCGCAGCTGCTCGGCGGCTAGGGCGGCTGGAAGGCGGCCGGGGTGGCGCGTGACGAGCCCGAGCGTGGCGTTGCGTAGGAACGCGCGCTTGGCGACGATGTCGGACTTGGAGGCCATCCAGGCGGTGTAGGCCGCGACGATGCGCTCGCCGCGGTGCAATGCCGGCAGTGCGCGCGTGCCGCGCGAGTTGCGATAGGTGGAGAGCCCGGCAGGGGAGACGAGCACGAGGCGCTCGACGCGCTGGGGAAAGGCGATCGCGAGCTCCGCGGAGACGAAGCCACCCATCGAGTTGCCGACGAGCGTGGCCGCGTCGATAGCCAGCTCGTCGCAGAGGCCGTCCAAGAGGCGCGCGTAGCCGGAGATCGTGATGCGCTCGTGCGGCATCGGGGAGTGCCCGAAGCCGGGCAGGTCGATTGCGATCACGCGATGGGAGTCGGCGAATACGGGCAATTGCTCCAGCCAGTTCGGCCAGGAGCCCGAGAGGCCGTGCACGAACACGAGCGGTGGACCGTCGCCGAGGTCGATCGTGTTCACGGGCTGCCCCGCGACGCTTACCCAGTGCTGGTGCTCGCGCCAGTCGATGTCGAGCCACGGAGAGCGTCCGGACGGGCCGTAAACATTCGGTGTGTGATGGCCGTTGCTGGATGCGGTCTCGACCGTGTTGCCACCGGAGGGTTGCATCTGCATAATCTACAGCCTTACCCGCGGGGGGTTCGCAATCCGGCTGTCGATCGCCGACTGTCCTGCGCCGGTCCAAGGATGAAACCGTGACGCCGCCACCGACTCGATGAGAATCGCAATCGACATCGACTCGACGCTGCACCACTACTGGGACACGCTCTCGGAGATCGCGGTGCGGCGCTTCGGGATCGAGCTGCCCTACGAGGAGCAGTTCACCTGGGGCATCACCCGGCTGAAGCCCGAGCAGCTGCGGATCTGCATCGAGGAGAGCCACTGCGAGGAGCGCATCCTCGCCGGCGTCCCCTATCCGGGGGCGGTCGAGACGGTGCGCCGCTGGCATGATTCTGACGGGCACTACATCCACGTGACCAGTCATCGCGACCCGCGCTGCACATCCGTGAGCGAACGGTGGCTGCGTGAGATCGGCGTGCCCTTCGACGACCTGTGCTGCTCGTGGGACAAGGTCTCGCGCTGCCAGCAGCTGCAGATCGACGTGCTGATCGACGACAGCCCGCTGAACCTCACGGCTGCGCTGGAACATGGGATCGCGGCTGCCACGTTGGCGCATCCTTGGAACAGGGATGTGTGCGAAGAAGAGGATGTGCTCGTCGCGGAGGACTGGGAGGGGCTTGCGCGCGTGTTGGAACCATTTCTGAGCAGGCAGGGCACGGAGGTTGCGGCGGCGAAGTAGGCCGTATGGGAACCGTCTGGGAGCGTGCGTTGGGGCTGTTGATGGAGGATTTGCGCCGTCGCGACGCGGCTCCCCGGACCGTGCGTGCCTACCGCGCTGACCTCGAGCAGTTCGCCGTGTGGGCGTTCGCTCGCGAGCTGACGCCACGGGACGTCGGTCCGAAGGACGTGCGCGCGTACGTCGCCTCGCTGTCCGAGCGCGAGCTGGCGCCCAGTACGAGCGCGCGCAAGCTGGCGGCGCTGAGGGCGCTGTTTAACAGCCAGCGTGAGCACGGAGAGGTGGCGCAGAACCCGGCCGAGCTCGTGTCCACGCCCAAGCGCGCGCGCAACCTGCCGCGTGTGCTCAAAGCGCGCGAGGCCGCGGCGCTGCTGGATGCGATCCCGGCGCGCGGGCCGCTAGAGCTGCGCGACCGGGCGATGTTCGAGCTGGCATATGCGTGTGGGCTGCGTGCGGAGGAGGTGGTGTCACTGGGGCTGGGGGATGTCGATCACGACGCTGAGCAGTTGCGCGTCGAAGGTAAGGGTCGCAAGACGCGGTTCGTGCCGGCCGGCGAGATCGCGCTGAAGGCGGTCGGGGAGTATGTGGAGAGAGGTCGCCCGCAACTAGCCGAGCCGACGAGCGAAGAGCAGGCGCTGTTCCTGTCGAAGAACGGTAGGCGGCTGAGTACGAGCGATGTGCGCCGGCGGTTGCGAGGATGGGCGCGCCACAGCGGCGTGGAGTCCACGGCGGGCGCGATCGGGCCGCATGCACTACGCCATAGTTACGCCACGCACCTGCTGGACGGGGGCGCGGACCTGCGCTCGATTCAGGAGCTGCTGGGGCACGCGAGCGTGTCCAGCACCCAGATCTACACGCGGGTGGAGTCGGCGAAGCTGAAAAGCGCTTATGCTCGCAGCCACCCCCGGGCCTAGAGAGAGCAAGGGAGACATGAGGATTTAGGACGAGGATCCCGGATGGAGACGAACGTAAAAGCAATTGAGCTGCGCGAACTGTGGCGGCGATACAAGTCTGAGGATGACCAGCGCGCCCGCGAGCGGCTCGTCGTCGCGTACTCGCCGCTGGTGAAGTACGTCGCCGGGCGCACCGCCGCGGGACTGCCGCCGCACGTCGAGGAGGCCGACCTGATCTCCTACGGCCTCGTCGGGCTGATCTCGGCGATTGAGCGCTTCGACCTCTCCCGCGAGATCAAGTTCGAGACGTACGCGATCATGCGCATCAAGGGCGCGATCATCGACGAGCTGCGGTCGCTGGACTGGGTACCGCGCAGCGTGCGCTCACGTGCGCGCGAAGTCGAGCGCGCGAACGTGAAGCTTGAGAACGCCCTGCATCGCGCGCCGACCGACAAGGAGATGGCGGCCGAGCTGAAAATCACCGTCGAGGAACTAAACGACTCGCTGCTGGCGATCTCGAACTCCTCGATGGTCGCCCTAGACGAGCTGTGGAGCACCTCTGACTCCAGTGGCGATCAGGTCTCGCTGATGGACACGATCGAGGACCCGAGCGCGCCCGATCCCGCCAGGGCCCTGGACATGGGCGACCTGAAGGACCGCATCGCCGAGTCGATCGCGCTGCTGCCCGAGCGCGAGAAGCTCGTGATCGCGCTCTACTACTACGAGAACCTGACGCTGCGCGAGATCGGCGAGGTGCTCGGCGTGACCGAGTCGCGCGTCAGCCAACTGCACACCAAGGCGGTCCTGCGGCTGCGTTCACGGATGCAGGAGGAGGCATTCGCCGAGTAGCTCTTATGGGTAACCCATAGCTCGTCGCTTCGGACGGCCCAGCCGGCGCCGGTTTCCCTTCCTGTGACATATCGACAGGAACCTCGACTGGCGCGGGTGCCGAGTCAGCGGTATGGTGCGAGAGACCCGGTCATAGGAGGAAACCCGCAATGCCTCAGCCAGCGGATCGGATACGTAACGTCGCCCTCGTCGGTCACCGCGGGGCGGGGAAGACGTCGCTGCACGAGGCGCTGCTGTTCGAGGCAGGGGTCATCAACCGCTTGGGGTCGGTGCCGGATGGGAGCACCGTGTCGGACTCGGGCGCGGACGAGCAGGCGCGGCAGATGTCGATCGCCACGGCGCTCGGTTCGCTGCACTGGCGCGAGCGCAAGGTGAACCTGCTCGACACCCCCGGGGAGCCGAGCTTCGTCGCGGACGCGCTGGGCGCGCTACGGGTGTGCGAGTCGGCGGTGTTCGTCGTTAACGCGGTGATGGGCGTCGAGGTCGCAACGACACGACTATGGCAGCGCGCGGCCGAGCTCGACATTGCGCGGATGCTGTTCGTGAACATGCTCGACCGCGAGCGCGCCGACTACTACCGCACGCTCGAGCAGCTCAAGCAGGCGTTCGGTCAGCACGTCGTCGCGACCGAGATCCCGATCGGCTCAGAGCACGAGCTGGAGGGCGTGATCGATCTTGTCGACATGCGGGCGTTCGTGCAGGACTCGGCCGAGCGGGGCGGGTGGACGGAGATGGCGATCCCCGAGGAGCACGGCGAGCGCGCGAACGAGTACCGCGAGAAGCTGATGGACGAGGTCAGCGAGGTCTCAGACGCGCTAATGGAGCGCTACCTGGAAGGTGAGGAGATCGCACACGAGGAGATCGTGGATGCGCTGAAGGAGGGCACCAATCACGGCAAGATCTTTCCGGTCGTGTGTGGTGTGGCGACGCGCAACCTCGGCACTACGCGGCTGCTGGACGCGATCGTCGAGGACCTGCCCTCGCCGGTTAAGCACGGTGCGCTCAGGGTGGGGGAGACGGAGCTGCTAGCGGACCCGGACGCGGAGCTGTACGCGTACGTGTTCAAGACGCGCGCGGACCCGTTCGCGGGACGGATCAACCTGCTGCGCGTCTACCAGGGCACGCTTGCCGCCGACGGCCACGTGTTGAACGCGCGCGCTCGCACGAAGGAGCGGATCGGGCAACTGATCGTGTTCGCGGGCGCAGAGACCGACCATCCGTCGGAGCTGGGGCCGGGTGACATCGGCGCGGTCGCAAAGCTCAAGGAGACCCGTGCCGGGGACTGGCTGACGGAGCGTGAGACCACGATCGAGATGCCCGCGCTGAAGCTGCCCGCGCCCGTGATGGCGTTCGCCGTGGAGGCCGGCGGCCGCGGCGACGAGGAGAAGGTGTTCGTCGCGCTGCGTCGTTTGCAAGAGGAGGACCCGACGATCGACCTGCACCGAGACGCGCAGACCGGTGAGCAGATCGTCGCAGGGCTCTCGCAGGTGCACGTCGAGGTGATCGTCGAACGGCTACGCGAGCGGTTCGGCGTCGAGGTCACATTGAAGCCGCCTCGCGTGCCCTATCAGGAGACGATCCGCACTGCCGCGAAGGCGCACGGGCGCCACAAGAAGCAGTCGGGTGGGCGCGGACAGTTCGGGGATTGTGAGATCGAGATCGAGCCACTGCGTCCCGGCATGGGCTTCGAGTTCGTCGATCAGATCAAGGGCGGGGTGATCCCGAGCTCGTTCATCCCGGCAGTTGAGAAGGGTGTGCGTGAGGCGATGTGCGCGGGCGTGCTCGCGGGATATCCCGTCAAGGACGTGCGCGTGCGGCTGTATGACGGCTCCTATCACAGCGTCGACTCCTCGGAGATCGCGTTCAAGCTCGCCGGCGCCCAGGCGATGCGCGAGGCGCTGCGTGCGGCTGACCCGGTGCTGTTGGAGCCGATCATGCTGATCACGCTGTCGGTCCCGGAGGAGTGTGTCGGGGATGTGATCGGCGATCTCAACAGCCGCCGAGGGCGACCCCAGGGGATGGAGCCGGCCGGCGGGATGACCGAGATCAAGGCCGAGGCGCCGATGGCCGAGATGCTCAGCTACGCCCCGAATCTACGCTCAATCACGGGCGGTCAGGGCGACTATACGCTCGAGTTCTTGCGCTATGAAGAGGTGCCCGCACACCTTGCGCAGAAGGTCGTCGCGGGGGCGGGCGCTGAGCACGCCCCCGCCCACGTCTAAGGACACAAGCCCACAGAGGTCACGCACCCGATACCCTGGGGCGCTGCTCATGGCCACTCGCATGATCGTCACCTCCCAGCCGGACGTCGCCTGCGACGTGTGCGGACGTCGCCTGCTGCGAGGCGAGCAGCCCGACGTGTTCCTCGCGAGTGGACGGCGCAGGATGGTGTGCGAGCTGTGCGCTCCGCGCGCCAACGCCGAGGGGTGGCTACGCGAGACCGAGCACCATGCGGTCAACCTGCCCCCGGCCCGGCCGCGGCGTGGACGCAACCTGCTCGATCGGTTGCGCCAACAGCGCGAACGTCCGGCTCCAGCCGGCGAGGTCGAGTTCCCGGTCATCCCGGATGGGCCCGCCGCGAGCTATGACTTCTTGGAGGGTCCTCCGGTAGAGGCAGAAGATCCGCTTGTACCCGGTATTGCACAGACGGCGAGCCCCGTGTCCGCGGCGTCGTTCGCCGATGTCGCGGCGCCCGTCGAGGAGGCGCTTAGCAGCGCCGACACACAGGCGTTGCGCGCGCTGGAGGTGTTCAACGCCGGCGAGCATCCGCGTCGCATCGCCGGCGTCTCCCGCTCGCTGGGGGAACCGAGCATTAGTATCCGTTCACTAGCCGAGTCCGACGGCACGGTCGTCGCGATCGTGGTCGCTTGGGAGCTGTCCTGGTACCGATACGAGGTCGATCTCGGCGATGAGACACCCGGCGCGAGCGTCGTCGCGCAGGGAACCGAGTTGAGCGAACTCGCTGCCGAGGACAGTCTCGCGAACGCCGCCGCGGGTGCCGCCGGAACGCTGTCGCTGGTAGGATTGGAGACACGATGATCTACTGCGTCGTGCCCCGCGAGATGTCCGAGGAGCTGTATCCGAAGCTCACCGAGCACTATGCGCACGAGGACAACGTCACGGTGATCGTCGATCGCCGCGAGTCTGACCGCCGCGCTCGTGGCGCTCGTCCGACGGACGCCGTCAAGCAGCAGCGCGTCATCCGCAACCGTCGCCGCGCACGGATGCCCGGGGATATGCCCCCGCTCGCCAAGGCGCTCTAGTAGTTCCCAGAGCCGTCCCAAGCGATCTGCATAATCCGGCCGCGTGAAGGCGATCGTTCATGTCGACGGCGGCGCGCGCGGGAATCCCGGCCCGGCGGCCGCGGGTTGCGTCATCTCCACGCCCGAGGGCGAGCTCCTGGGCGAGCACGCGGAACTGCTCGGCGAGGTCACGAACAACGTCGCCGAGTACCGCGCGCTGCTGCTCGGCCTGCGACACGCCCGCGAGCTGGGGGTCAGCGACGTGGAGGTCGTCAACGACTCCGAGCTGATCGCCAAGCAGATCAACGGGCAGTACAAGGTCAAGCACGCCTCGATGCGTCCGCTCTACCTCGAGGCGCTAGCGGCGCTACGCGAGTTCGACCACTGGAGCGTGCGCACGGTCCCGCGCGCGCAGAACACGCAGGCCGACGCCCTGGTAAACGCCGCCCTGGATCAAGCGCGCGACGCCGGCAGGATGTGACGGCTGGCTCGCCTGCGCTCAGCGCAGCGGCTGGGCGGATTTGGCTAGCTGCAGCATCTGCTGGTTGGAGAGTTCCTCCAGCAGCGTGTTCGTCAGCCAGTACAGCACGTTGTGTGAGCGCCAACCGATGACGTGGATGTGCGAGCCGTCGTCGACCATGCGGTACTGGCGCCCGTCGATCGTCTGCACGCGGGCATGCGCGAACAGCGGTGGGTTCAGCCAGTCTGAGCCCTCGAAGTCGTAGTAGCCGCCGTTGATGTTCTGCCGCCACACGACCACGTAGGCGTGGTGCAGATGCCCATGCTGGTCGGTCAGCGCGTACGGGCGCACCTGCTGCTGCTCGGATTGGCCGGTCTGCAATGTCGGGTACAGAACCTCGAACGGCACCTGCACGGCGGCTTTGACGGCTTCCTCGTTGCCCGCCGATGAGGTCGGGTACAGGCCCAGCGCCCGCAACGAGAACCCGCCGCCGCCATGCGACCTATGTCCCGTGTGGTGAGCGGTGTGCGCGGGGATTTTGGGCGCCGGCGGATTGGGGCTTTCGTGGCCGTGCAGGAAGTTCGCGAGCGTCGCCTGGGCGAGCGTGGGCGTCGTCGTCACGTACGAGCCGCCGTTCGCGCCCTGGAAGTTGACGTTGGCGGTCTGGAACTTGACCTGGCGCAGCGGCTTGGTCTGCGAGAACGCGATCAGCTTCGAGAGTTCGATCAGCTCGCTCGCGGAAGCGTGGAACGTCGAGCTGATCGCGTGCCCGACGGCCTTCGCGACCGTGTCGATCTGGCCGATCTCGTTGCTCGGCGAAATCTGCTCGCGCAGATCGCGCAGGAAGTCCTGCTGGCGAGCGACCCGCACGAAGTCCGAGTCGGTGTGCCGGTAGCGCACGTAGTCGAGCGCATTTTCGTAGCACAGCTTCTGATACCCGGGCTGCAGGTTGATCGAGGTGTAGTCGGTTTCCGTAGAGCCGACGTTCTGGTTGTAGTAGTGGCGGTCGACGTTCACGTACGCGCAGCCGAGCGTGTCGACGACTTTGATGAACCCCTGAAAGCTCACGTCGACGATGCCGTTGATCTTCAGACCCGGGAACACTTCGTGCTCGATCGTTTCGGCGGCGAGCACCATCCCGCCCTTGGTGGCGCCGAGCTTGTTGCCGATCGTGTACGCGGCGTTGATCTTTTCCTTGGCGTAGATCGCCCCGTTCTTGGTCGTGATGTTGACCATCAGGTCGCGCGGGATCGACATCACCGACGTCTGGCCCTGGCTGGGATCGAAGCGCACGAGCAGGATCGTGTCCGAGTGCGGTGGGTTTTCGCGATCGTATGAGTCCTTCGCGCCCACCCGCCGGTCGGTGCCGAGGATCAGGAAGGTCTGCGGCCCGCCGCTGTATTCGGCCGTGACGACCCCCTTGGGGGCGTTGATCTGATTCAGCTTCGGGAAGACCTCTTCGGCGATGCCCGTGATCTTGTTCAGGGCCACGGTCGCGGTCGCCCCGGCGCTGAGCGCGACGATCGCAACGGCGGCGATCGCGAACCGCTTAGTCATGCTCCACCCAGGCGAGGGTGGGCGGTCGTCGTCCTGGGATGTCACCGGATAGCCGCTCATACCACGCTCATACTCAGGCGCAGCCGCTCCCCCCGGGCGGTCCACGTGCGGGAATGGTAGTGGTCGGATCGGCGTTCCACGCCGGCTGGGAGGCCGCCATCCGCGTGCGGCTGCCGGGTGTCTCGGTACGCTCGCACCCATGCTGAGCCCCCGCAACCGCGAGCTTCTCGGGCTGATTCCCGCCGCGCTGCTCGTCACGGCGGGGTTCACCGCGATCTTCATCCAGCAGCAGGACACCTCGCGCGGGGCGGACACCAGCCTCACGCTCAACCACGCCTCCAGCGTGTCGTTGACCTACGGCGCGCTGTTCCTCGCGCTGTGCATCGCCGCGCATCTAGTGATCCGCTTCAGCCTGCCCGACGCCGACCCCTATCTGTTCCCACTCGGCGCGGTGCTTGCAAGCGTGGGGATCGTGATGGTCTACCGCATCGACCCCGTGCTGGCGCGCCAGCAGGCGCAGTGGATGGTGCTCGGCCTGGCGCTGTTCGCCGCCACGATCCTGGCCCTGCGCCGCCAGGGCGTGGGCGTGCTCGAGCGCTACCGCTACACGATCGCCGCTCTCGGCATCGGCATGACGATCCTGCCGCGCTTGCCGGTCATCGGCGAGCAGGTCAACGGCGCCTACCTCGATATCCATGTCGGCTCCGTCTCCTTCCAGCCCGCCGAGCTCGGCAAGGTCGCGATCGTGATCTTCCTCTCGAGCTACCTGCACGACAACCGCCAGGTGCTCGTCACCGCCGGGCGGCGCGTGCTCGGGCTGACGATCCCGCCGATGAAGCAGTTCGGCCCGATGTTGATCGTGTGGGGCGCGGCGATGGCGACATTGCTGATCACGCGCGAGCTGGGCACCTCGCTGATGTTCTACGGCGCGTTCCTCGCGTTGCTGTACGTCGCCACCGGACGACTCTCGTTTCCCCTGATCGGTCTGATCCTGTTCGCCGTGGGCGCATGGTTCGTCGCCGGGCACGTCGCGCATGTGCACGCGCGCGTGCTCGCCTGGGAACATCCGCTCGATCCGGCGCTCTACAACCGACCCCAGGGCAGCTATCAGCTCGCCCAATCGCTGTTCGCGCAGGCCGATGGCGGGCTGCTCGGGACCGGCTTCGACCAGTCGCTGCTGCAGTACCCGGTAGAACTCGCCAACCATCAGATCGTGCGGCGCTCGATCCTGCCGGTTCCCGAAAGCGACCTGATCTATGCGGTCCTCACCGACGAGCTCGGGCTCGTCGGCGCCGCCGGTCTGTTGCTCGTCTATCTGCTGTTCGTCGCCCGCGGCCTGAAGACGGCGATGCTCGCCAAGGACTCCTTCTCGAAGCTGCTCGCGACCGGACTGTCGTTCATCGTGGCGATGCAGGTATTCGTGATCGTCGGCGGCGTGACCCGCGTGATCCCACTCACCGGCGTTACGCTCCCGCTCGTCGCCTACGGCGGTTCCTCGGTCGTAATGAACTTCGTGCTGCTCGCGCTCCTGCTCGTGATCTCCGATCGTGCCCGGCGGCCATACTCCGCGCGGCGCTGAGCCGCTCCGCTCGCACCTCGACGGGCCTTCGTCGCCGCGTTCCCGCGCCCAAGTGTGCCCACCGCTCCATCGAAAGCGCCCGGACGCCAATGCAATGGGCCCGCTGAGCAGGAATGAGCGGGTTTGTGCAGGTTTGCAAAGCGCTTTCGGGCGCGAACCTCCAAATATGCACGCCGCGCAGGGGCACCGGCCCGTCGTGTCGAAAACCTGGAGCCATATGCGCTATCCGACGCCTGCCCATGAACCCGTCGCGCGCCTGATCCTGCGCGCGCCCGACCCACCCCGGCCGGCTCATCGCTATGGCAGCTGTCTCGCCGAGGGCTTCTCCTCGCCTGCGGGCCTGCATCGACGTCCATGGCTCGCGCGCCTGCGCCGCGCGCTGGACGAGGACCTGTTCGCCGTGCACTACCAGCCGATCGTCTCGCTCACCGACGGGCGCCCCGCCCACTATGAGGCCTTGGTCCGCCTCGCCGATGAGCCGTCCGGGCCGCTCGTCGCACCCGGGCGATTCCTGCCGGCAGCCGAGCGCTACGGCCTCATCCGCGATATCGATCGGCTCGTGCTCGCTCGCGTCGCCGCGCTGCTCGGCTCGCGCGCGGAGGGGCCGCGGGTGGCGATCAACCTGTCCGCGCTCTCGGTCACCGACCCGGCGATGCTCACCCATGTCGAGCGCTGCCTGCGCCGCGAGGGAGCCGACCCGGCTCGCCTCGTGATCGAGATCACCGAGACCGCCGCGATCTCCGACATGGACCGCGCCCGCGCGTTCTGTCTGGGCGTCGCCGCGCTCGGTTGCGAAGTCGCGCTGGACGACTTCGGCGCCGGCTATGGCTCGTTCCACTACCTCACTCAGCTCCCGTTCGACTATCTCAAGATCGACGGCTCGTTCGTGCGCGAGTTGACCGTCTCGCGCAACGACCAACTGGTCGTGCAGGCCCTCGTCGGGCTCGCGCAGGGCATGGGCGTACACACGATCGCCGAGTACGTCACCGACCGGCCCACCCTCACGCTGCTGCGCCGCTACGGCGTGGACTACGCGCAGGGCTTCGAGCTAGGCCGCCCGCACCCGCGCTTCCCACTCTGACGGCGCCTCGTCGTCCCTGGCTGTGTCCTCACTCACTCGTGTGCCGAGCACACTTCGCTCGCTGCGTCCTTGCCAGTAACGACGATCCATCCGTCAGAGACCGCTAGTGGCTAGTCAGCTCGGCTGCGGGAACTGCGTGCGCATCGCCGCGTCCCACACGCGGTCGGGCGTGAGCCGGCGCTGGGCGATCGCCAGTCGCGCCGAAGCGGTCACCCGCACGCGCGCCGACGGGCGCTTGCGCGAGATCTCCTTCTCGATCGCCTTCGCAACCGCGTCGGGGCCCCCGCCGAGATGGCGCATCGGACCCTCGTACGTCTCCGTCGTCAACTTCGCCAGCTTCGCGTTGAACTCCGCGTAAGGGCCGTCGCCGTCCTCGCCCACGCCGTCCATGCTCGCCACGGCCGCGTTCCCGAACTCGGTCACGATCAGCCCCGGCTCGATCAGGATCGTGTCGATCCCGAACCCTCGCACCTCGAAGCGCAGGGCATCGGAGATCGCCTCCAGCGCGTGCTTG
Organism: Solirubrobacteraceae bacterium; assembly: GCA_049584155.1. Classification (GTDB taxonomy): domain Bacteria; phylum Actinomycetota; class Thermoleophilia; order Solirubrobacterales; family Solirubrobacteraceae; genus Palsa-744. The sequence continues at coordinate 1,162 of JBAUXH010000113.1, read as the reverse complement.
GTCGCGTGGTAGTAGCCGCCGCCGGGGAACGTCAGCCGCCCGCCCATCGAGCCGAGGTTCACGATCTTGCCCCAGCGCTGCTCGCGCATCTTCGGCAATACCAGCTGCGTCAGCGCGATCACCCCGAACACGTTCGTCTCGAACTGCCGGCGCACCGCCTCCATCTCGACCTGCTCGACCGGTCCGCTCTGACTGTAGCCGGCGTTATTGATCAGCACGCCCACCGCGCCCTGCTCTTGCTCCACCTGCGCCACGGCCGCGCGCATCGACTCCGCGTCGGTCACGTCCAGTGTCAGCATCCTGCAACCGGCCTCAGCTAGATCTGCGATCGACTCGGGCCGGCGCGCGCTCGCGTACACCGTCCAACCCTTCTGCGCCAAGCGCAGCGCGCTCGCGCGGCCGATGCCCGAGGAGCAACCGGTGATCAAGACTGCCTTCGAGGGGTTCGCCATATGGCTCGGAGCATACGTGCCGTGACTCATTTAGGGTGAGTCCCATGCGTGCCGTCACCTTCCAGGCCCCCGGTGAGGTCGCCGTGCAGGACGTGCCCGAGCCCGAGCTGCAGCGCCCCGACGACGTGATCGTGCAGATCGACGCGAGCGGCATCTGTGGCTCCGATTTGCACATTTATCACGGTCGCGTTCCTGTCGAGCCCGGCTTCACGATCGGTCACGAGTTCGTCGGCACCGTCCTCGCCGCTGGTCCCGAGTTCGAGCGCGCCGCGATCGGCGAGCGCGTGCTCGGCTGCTTTCACACCGCCTGCGCCACCTGCACGCCGTGCATCCGCGGCGATTACCATCGTTGCGCCCACGGCCGCACGTTCGGACACGGCTCCAAGCTCGGCGACCTCCAAGGTGCCCAGGCCGAGCGCCTGCTCGTACCCCGCGCCAACCTCACCCTGCGCCGTGTCCCCGAGGGCATGTCTGACGACGTCGCGCTGTTCGCCGGCGACGTACTCGGCACCGGCTATCACGCCGTCGCCCACGCCGGCCTGCGCTCCGGCGACACCGCCGCCGTGCTCGGTCTTGGGCCCGTCGGGCTATGCGCAATCCAGGCCGCCCGCGCGGCCGGTGCCACACAGGTGTTCGCGATCGACACCGTCTCCGAGCGTCTGGACATGGCCCGCCAATTCGGCGCCACGCCCATCCACCTGACCGACGAG